>JANNWR010000400.1:0-2110 GCA_031408715.1 bacterium | reverse complement strand
GTCTCGACGACCCAAAGGCGCCGAAAAGAAAGCACTGGACATTGCCTTTCTCGCCACGCCGGCTGTAAGCTTGTTGGCACCCGCGATCACCCGGGATACCGGCCTGATTTGGTTTGTACAGCCCGGCAGGAGGGCAGCATGCAGGGTTGTTCGAGTCGAGCCACGTACACTCCGGGCCGAATGGCCCCACCATCGGCCGCACGGTCCCACGCCAAGGATAGCGTGGGCGTGGTCGCTACGCCCTGGTAGAGGACTGAGGCGAGCCTGCCTGCCAGGTCAAACACTTCGACCCGCAGCGGTGCGCTGGCGAGCCCCGACAGCGACATCTTAACACTGCTACGGGCGGGGTTTGAGAATACCCTCATCGCAATCGGAGGCGTTGTGAGCGGCCGAGGGGCATCCTCTGTCGAAATCTCCCCAATTGTTGTATAGGACACCCTAACCTCTTCGGGGCGGCAAGGATACCACCGTAGCGCGCCAGTTTGATCCAACATTTCGTAAACATATGTGCGAAAACTCTGGTAGAAGCTTCCGTGTACTCCGACAACCTCCGCCCACGGCAACCGCGCCGCCTGATCCCACACACCTGAGCCGTCAATCCCGGTTGCTTCCGCGACGAGCTTGTTCTCCCCTCGACGCCTGACCCATATCTCTGGAGGCCCCAAGTACGTCACTGGGAAGGTTGCTTCGCCTCGCACTTCGTATCGCAATGCCGGATGTGTACCGCTCAATGAACTTATCGGCGCTTCCGTGATTCGTGTGGGTGATTTCATTGGCCGCTCGTGAGGCTGCTCGGATAGAGGTCCAGCCCGCCGCAGTGGAAGTAGATCGCCATGCGGAAGCGTTCGCGGTTCCGAAAGCCGCAGGCACGACCCTTCATCCGCTGGATCTGCCCGTTGATCCCTTCGGCACCGGCATTGGTGATGCGATGACGGAAGTAGTTCTCGATCTGGTCCCAGTACTTCTTCAGCGTGCGCGCGGCTCGCTTGATCGGCTCGAGCTGGCTGCGGATCGCCCACTGGTACCAGTCTGCGAAGTCACGCCGTGCGACCCACGCCGCCTTGAGGTCGAAGATCGCCATCGCAGTTTCCTTCAGCTCCCATGCTCGTGCCACGCGGTGCACGCGTGCGCGCAGGGCGGCGAACTCCCGTGCCGCCGCAAGGTCGAGTTCGCCGGGGTGCCGCAGCCAGTCGTACTTCGTTCCCTTGAGCGTGGAGTCACCCATGGCACTCAGGCGGCTGTGCTCGCGGCGGCGGATCTGATCGACGGCCTTGTTCAGCAGCTGTGCGATGTGGAACTTGTCGAACACGATCTTCTCGTCCGCCGCCGGCACGTTGAGCATGGTCGACTGGATGAACGGCGCGCACATGTCCATCGCCACCGCCTCGATGGCGTTGAGTTGCTCGCGCGGCAGGCTGGTCCAGAACTCATCCAGGCTCGCCTGCGTGCGGTCGTCGGCCACGTACAGCACCTGGGTCTCCTCCAGATCGCTCACCACCGTCACGTACTCATGTCGCTTCTGGAACGAGGTCTCGTCCACGCCGACGTACTTCGGCGCCACCAGGACACGTCGTGCCAACCCGCGCTCGACCGCGCGCGACTGGATGCCGGCGGCCTCGCCCCACGACAGGCGCAGCTGCTTCGCCACGGCCTGGATGCTCGCTTGCTTCAGCCAGTCGATCGCCAGCGCCTCGAACCTCGCCGTGAAGCGCGACCCCGGCTCCGCCCATGGCACCGGCAACTGGCGGATGCCATGTTCTGGGCAGCTCAGCCGCGGCACACGCGCCACGACGACGGTGCGGTACTGGCAGGTATCGAGATGCCGCCAGCTCCGCTCCTGATGGTCGTGGATCGGCGCCGGCTTCAGGCAGTCAGGACATACCCACCGCGTCTTCGCGGGCAGGGCCACGCGGACGCGCACTTCACCCAGATCGCGGTCCATGGCGATGTCCTCGATCTCCCACGGGGCCTTGAGCCCCAGCAGCGTGGCATACAGCGTCCGGCTGTCGGTCGTCATGCGCGTCCTCTCGGTCGAAGGTCCGCGCACAGGCTAACAGCGGGTCAGCTCGCTTGCTCCAATGAAATCACCCACACAAAACCCCGATGCGCC
>JANNWR010000399.1:0-37973 GCA_031408715.1 bacterium | reverse complement strand
TCGGGCAGGTGGTCGACGCGCTTCTGCAGCGCGAAGATCGACAGCGACATGGGCGTGAGCGGGTTCTTGATCTCGTGCGCCAGCTTGCGCGCCAGGTCACGCCACGCCGCCTCGCGTTCGGCGCGGGCCAGGGCTGCGCGCGCTTCGGCCAGACGACCGGTCATGGCATTGAACGACACCGCCAGGGACTTCAGCTCGCGTGCTCCGGATTCCGGCAGGCGATGATTGCGCCCGCCGTCTTCGACTTGCGCGAGTGCGGCCGCCAGCCTCGACAGTGGTTGCGTCATGCCGTCGGCCAGCACGCGCGCCAGCATCGCTGCTCCCGCGGCGATCGCCAGGGCCAGGAGCGCGATGGTCAGCCAGATGTTCTGGCGCGCCAAGTCCACGAGCACTCTCAGCTTGCCGTAGTTCTGGGCCGCTTCGATGACCTGGTTCAGTTGTTCGAAGTAGCCCGGGTTCAGCCACACGCCGGTCACCAGGGTGACGCCGTCGCGCACGGGTGCGACCGCACCCAGCACGCCGCTCGGCGAGCGCACCAGGCGGTCGCCACTCATGGCCGCGGGGATCTCACTCGACAGGTCGACGGTGTCCGCCGGCACGACGCCGGCGGGCACGACCGTGGCCACCAGCCGCCAATCGCTGGAGTCGCGCTCGTACACCTGCGCGAAGTCGAGCCCGGCCTCGCGCAATCCGGCGCGCGCCATGTCGCGCTGCTTGGGGTCGACGTCGAGCCCGGGCAGCTTGGCCGCCCATGCGTCGGCGCGTTCGACCGCGGTGGCCTCGAGCCGCCTGAGTGTGGTGCGGTTGGTCTTGACGGCGGCTTCGAGCGCGACTTCGACCCCCGCTTGGTACCAGCGGGAGGTGGCGGAGTGCAGTTGCACCTGCGTGAACCACGCGAACACCAGCGTGGGCGCCAGGGCGAGCGTGAGAAGTGCGAGGAAGAGTCGGGTACGGAGGGACATGGGATGGGCCCAGCCTCGTGCCAGTGCGACAGCGGAGTGGTCTCTCGGGGAGACCTTGTCTACCACAATCACTGTCCGTGCATGCGCGCAGCGTGCCGCGCGCTCGGGCGCTCATCAGCCTGCGGCCGCGCGCGGCACACGGAGCAGCGCTCAGTCGTCCGTCGTCAGCCCGCCCAGTTGTCCGCACGCCGCCCAGATGTCGCCGCCCTGCGTCTGGCGCACGGTCACCGAAGGCGACTGGGGTAGCAGGCGATCCACGAAGCGATCGATGCGCTCCTGCGACGGGCGCTTCCAGTCGAGCCCGGGCACCGGGTTATACGGGATGATGTTGACCTTGCTCGGCAGCTCGCGCGCGAAGCTCGCCAGCCGGTCGGCGTCCTCCATGCTGTCGTTGACGCCGCCCAGCAGCGTGTACTCCAGCGTGACGCGCCGGCCCACCGAATGGCCGTACTCCTTGGCGGCGTCCAGCAACTCGCGGATCGGCCAGCGCTTGTTCACGGGCACCAACTGATCGCGCAGCTCATCCGTGGTGGCGTGCAGCGAGATGGCGAGGCCCAGCTGCAGGTCGAGCTTGGTGAGCTCGCGGATCTGCGGCACCAGCCCCGCCGTGCTCAGCGTCAGGCGGCGCGCGCCCAGATTCAGGCCATTGTGGTCGTGCAGGATCCGGATGCTCTCGGTGACCGCGGCCATGTTGGCGAGCGGCTCGCCCATGCCCATGTAGACGATGTTGAAGCGGTCATCCTGCCAGCCGTGGAACTCGGCCATCGTCATGACCTGCGCGATGATCTCGCTGGCGTGCAGGTTGCGCTTCAAGCCCATGAGTCCGGTCGCGCAGAACGAGCACTTGAGTGCGCAGCCCACCTGGCTCGAGATGCAGAACGTCAGCCGCTTCGAAGTGCGCATGCTGACACTCTCGACGCGGGCGCCGTCGGCCAGCCGCAGCACGAACTTGTGCGTCTTGCCGTCGGGACTCTTGTGCACCGACGCCGTCTCGGGCAGACCGAAGTCGCAGATGGTCGGCATCGAGTCGCGGAACGACCGCGGCACATTGGTCATCTCGAGCGGATCGCGCACGTGCTTCTGGTAGACCCACGAGTACATCTGCTCGGCGCGGAACGCGGGCACACCCATGTCCTCGACGTGACGGCGCAAGCGGTCACGACTCATCCCGAAGAAGCTGGGCGTCGGGGATGCGGGAGTGGGCACGGCGGGCAGAGGCATGGGGTCGGTCACGGACACGCTCAAGGGGTCTTCTCGGGCCAGGGACGGGGCTCGGAACAGAGCCCGGGGCGGCGCTCGCACGATGGTCGGGATCCGGCCACGCAGCGAACGGGACGCGCACAGTGTGCGCGAGAACAGGGAAGGGTAGCAACCACGCAGGTTTGCGGTCAATCGTCACGATATGGTATGCATGGTCATGCAATGAAGCCAGAACACACCCGGCTGCACGAGGCACTGGCCACGCTGGCGCCTCCCAAGCGCTTTCAACTGCTCTTGCTGCTGCTCGGCGGAGCGGACCGGAGCGTGAGTCAGCTGGCTGCAGCGGTTCGATTATCGCAGTCGTGCACCACGCGGCACTTGCAGGCGTTGGAGCGTGCGGGGCTGGTGAAGGGAATGCGCGATGGCAAGCGGGTGGTGTTCCGTCCGCTGGCGCGCGACCCGGCGGCCGCGAACGTCCTGGCGTCACTGCCGGGTGGGGTGGGTGTAGCGATCGGTCCGGAGTCGGATGAAATAGTACCGACACAGACCATCTCGGTGGGGAACACGAGGCCTGCCAGCCGAGTGGGAACCCCGCCGGGAGCGGCCCGGCCCGCGTCCGGCCGCGGCTCGCGCAGGAACCCGCCCAAAGCACGCGATCAGGCCGTGTCGGACCTCCCCGTCAGCTCGCCGCCATCTGTCCCGGCCGCGTCGCCGACCAGTGAACACGGCCGCAGCCCTCAGCTGCGACCGCTCCCAACGCCCGACATTCCCGCGCCGGAGTCCGCTCCCGCGCAGCCCGCCGGGGAATCTGGTAATAACTCCTCCGAAGACGCACCCGATCCAGCACGTCGTCCGCGGCGCTGGGCGGATCTCGAGGACTTCCTGCTCTGATGCACGGCTGAAGCACATCCCAACGCAGGCGGCTCATAACCTATGCGTGTCGGTGCAATTGATATCGGATCCAACTCCGTCCGCCTGCTCGTAGCCGAGATCCCCGATGCCGAACCGTGGGGACCGGACCTCGAGACCGCGGCGCGCGCCGGTGAGGCGTGCCGGCTGGGCAAGGGCCTGCACGAGACTGGTCGCGTCGACGATGAACTGGTCGAGCGCGCCGCCACGATCGTGGCCGAGTTCCTGCGGCGCGCGCGTTCGCTCGGCGCCCGGCATGTGGTTGCGGCCGCGACCGCTGCCCTGCGCCGCGCAAGCAACGGGGCCGCCGCCGCCGAACGCATCAGCGAAGTGGCGGGCGTGCCGGTGCGCATCCTGTCCGAGGCAGACGAGTCGCGGTTGGTCTATCGCTCGGTGGTGATGGGCCTGGGGCAGGGTGTGCGCGGCAGCCAGAGCGTGGTGTTCGACCTGGGTGGCGGCAGTACCGAGATCGCCTGCGGCGTGGGCGAACGCCTCGGGCGCTGGACCAGCCTGCCGTTCGGCGCAGTCACGCTCACCGAGCGCCTGGCGAGCGCCGATCCCCCGACCTCCGAGCAACTCGCGACCAGCCGCGCCTGGGTGCGCGATGAACTTATGCGTGGGTGTGCATTGTTTCCCGATCGCATCGCGGTGCTGGCCGGCGTGGGCGGGACCATCACGGTGCTGGCCGCGCTCGACGCCGGTATGATGACCTACGACCCCTCGCAACTCGAAGGTGCCTACGTGCCGCGCGAACGAGCCCTGGCGCTGATCGACCAGTTGGTGCGCTCGACGCAGGCCGAACGCCGGGCCATGCCCATCATGGGTGAGGGCCGCGCCGACATCGTCGGGACCGGCGCTCTGGTGGTCGAGGGACTCCTCGAACGTTTCCAGGCCCCCGGCCTCCTGTGTTCGACCCAGGGGCTGCGCTATGGGCTCGCCCGGCTTGCCGCCGAGGAGTGGAAGGCGCTCCGGAGCGCGGGGTGACTCGTGCCATCCTCCCGATGAAGATCGTGGGCGGGGATCGAAGATTTAGTTGTTGACCCGTTCTTCACAACGGGCGGATACTCCGGTCAGGCTAGCGGGTCCCCTCGCAGTTGACTTCATGCACGGACGGCATCTCCACCCGGACGGCTGCAACTTCTTTTCCACTGAGGGAACCAGTGCCGGAGGATCAGGCATCAATATGATGAACCGATCGATCATCAGAACGCTCATCACCGTGTTACTCGTGACCGCCATCGGCGTCGCGTTCGGGTCTGAGGCGTTTGCCGCCACCCAGTCCAAGCGGATGACTCGTCCCGCTTCGACCTTGGTCGGTGGCAACATGTCCAAGCCCGGCGTGGGACCCATGGCCGGCGAGCCGGACTTCCCGAACGGGGGCCCGCTTCCGCCGAAGGACGGCACCTACCCGACGGGTCGTGGCACGTCCGAGTTGCTCATGAGACTGCGGTTGCTGGGTGGAATCTGGAAAGACATCGCCTTGAGCCGTCTTCGCTTCTGAGTCGCGGAGACGGTTTCAAGATGATTCGCGTGGGCGTCGGTCCGAACCGCCGATGCCACACACCGGGTCGTGACGATCTATAAGAGGGTTCGAAAGTGCACAAACCCATCCCCCCCGATCCCACCTCCGTGCGCGGCGAGCAGTCCGAGCGCGCTCGTCAGGAATCGATCGGAGACCTTCATCTCGCCGCCGACGCGTTCAGCAACGCGATCGAGAGCTATCGCGCTGCGCTGGCTGCGGTGTCGGCATCGAACCTGGGAGACCAGGTTCGCCTCCGGCTGCGGATCGCGCGCGCCGAAATGTTGCGGGGCCGGCCACAGGAAGCGCTCGCCGAGGCCGGGTGTGCGCGTGCGATCGCGCGTCGCACCGGGGATCCCCGGCTCAACGCCCACGTCGCGGGCTGCATGGCCACGATCCAGATCGAGTTGGGCGCTCCGCGTCGTGCCCAACGCTACGGTCTCCATGCGTATGCCGTCCTGCGCGACACCAACGAACACCACGCCGTCGCGCTGATCTCGCTAGCGATCGGCAACTCACTCATGCGCCTCGGCCGTCCTCAGGACGCCATCAACTGGCTGCAGAGCGCCGCCGCCACATTCCGTCGCATCGACCATCCCGATGGGATCGTCAGCGCGCTCAACAACCTGGGCATCGTCTACAAGAACCTGCGCGAGTGGCGCGAGGCGACGCGCTGCCTCGAACAAGCGCTGGAGATCGACGAGCGCAAGGGCCTGTTCGCTCGTATGCGCACGCATCACCAGAACCTCGGGCTCATCCGTTTCCGGCTGGGTCAGTGGGACACCGCCGAGGAGCACTACCGTCAGTCGCTGCGCATCGCGCGCGAGCTGTCGCACAAGGCGGGCGAGGCTGGTGCCCTGCTGGCGCTTGGCATGCTTGCTCGCCGCCGTCGCCAACTCGACAAGGCTGAAGAGCTGTTCCTCTCGGCACAGGACCTTGCCTCGCAGGCTGGCGCCCGCCGGGAGTTCGAACTCGCACGAGAGTTCCTCGCCGAAGTCGAGCTCGATCGCGGCAACGGTCCGGCCGCCCTGGCTCTCATCGAGCCTGCACTCGAAGAGTCGCGTGCCCAGGCCCCACATGGCGACGTCACCATGGAGCTCACCATCCGGCTCGGCATCGCACTGCGCATGGTGGGACGCACCTCCGATGCGCATATGCAGCTGTCGCGCGGTCTGGCCATGGCCGAGGCCTCGGGTGATCGCATCGAACATTCGATCGCCGTGCGCGAGCTGGCGCGGCTCGACGCCCTGAAAGGTGACGCCTCCAGCATGGAGACGCGCCTGCAGGCCGCCGCGATGGTGTTCGAGCAGTTGGGCGAGCTCTACGAACTCGCCACGACACTCGCCGCATGGCCCGAGAACCTCGCGCTCATGTCTTCCAGCGTGCGCGGGCGGCTCGCCATCGAACCGGTGGCCGACGCGGCCCGCCGCGCGGCGGTCATCTTCCGTCAGCTGAACATCGTGCCGCTCGCCGCCGAAGCGTTGCTGTCGCTCGCCCGGCTCGAGTCCGAGCGTGAGCGTTACGACCAGGCGCTGTCGCTGCTCGAACAGGCCGAGCAGTGGCTGACCGAGAGCAACGACCCCGAGGCCGAAGGGCGCGCCGTCTCATTGCGCCGCGACATCGAGCAGCAGTACGTGGCGGTGTCGTTGTCCACGTGCAACGAGTTCCGTGCGCTCGAAGAAGCCAACCGGCTGTTCCGCGACTCCGCCGATGTCGACGGCCTGCTCGCCCAGATCGTGAAGCTCGCGGTCGAGCACGCCGGTGGCGACCGCGGTTTCGTGGCGTTCAGCGGTGCTCCAGGCCGGCTCGACGTCGTCGCTCAGCACGGCTTGGGCCGTGACCGTGCGCGCCGCATGCTGCGCGTCATCGAAAGCGGGGCGGGCAACAGGCTGGCAGAGAACGGTCCGGTGTTCTCCAGCCGCGTCGCCGCCGACCCGCGCTTCACGGTGGCGCTCGCCGACGCGCTCGAAGGCGTCGGCTCGCTGGTGTGCGTGCCGCTCAACTTCCCGTCGCAGGCCGTCGGCTTGGTGTATGTCGACCGCCTCAACGACAACCTGCTGGGTGCGTTCAAGCAGCGCGAACTCAACCTGCTCGCCGTGCTCGCGAACAGCGCCGCCGTCGCCGTGGTCGAAGCGCAACGCAGCAAGCTGCTGGCCGAGAATCAGCAGTTGCGCGACCAACTCCGCCCGACGCCGGGGACCGAACGCATCGTCAGCCAGTCGCGCGAGATGGGCAGCATCATGCAGCTGCTGCGGAAGGTCGCCGACAGTTCGGCCACCATCCTGTTCATGGGCGAGACCGGCACCGGCAAGGGCATGTTCGCCCAGGTGGTCCATGAAGTCTCGAACCGCCGTGACCGGCCGTTCGTGCAGGTCAACTGCGCCGCACTGCCCGAGCACCTGCTCGAGTCCGAACTGTTCGGCTACGTGCAGGGCGCGTTCACGGGCGCGAACCGCGACAAGGCCGGGCTGTTCGAAGAGGCCGCCGGCGGCACTATCTTCCTGGACGAGATCGAGAAGATCCCTGAGGCCGTGCAGGCCAAGTTGCTGCATGTGCTCGACCGCGGTGAGATCCGCCCGGTCGGTGCGACGCGCACGCGCAAGGTCGAAGCGCGCGTCATCTGTGCGACGGGTGGGGACCTGCGCGAGCGCATCAGTGAGGGCCGCTTCCTCGAGGATCTCTACTACCGTCTGAACGACATCACGGTGCGGGTGCCGTCGCTGCGCGAGCGGCGCGAGGACATCCCCGTGCTCGCCCAGCACTTCCTGGCCATGTACTCGAAGCAGATGGACAAGCCCGTGCGCGGGTTCGCGCCCGATGTCGTGCGTCTGTTCCTCGATCACGAGTGGCGTGGCAACGTGCGTGAACTCGAGAAGACCGTGAAGCGCATGGTCGTGCTCGCCGACGACGGTGACACGCTCGGTCTCGATCTGCTGCCGGCCGAGATGCGTGAGGGTCAGCCTGCGGCACGCCCCAACGGCGCGACCGGCCACTCCACGAATGGTCATCCCGCGCCCACCGCGGCGTCCTCGACTCGCACGCGCACCATGCGCAGCAGCGTGTCCGAGCTCGAGAAGCAACTCATCGCCGAGGCGCTCGAGCGCTTCCATGGCAACAAGGCCCGTGTCGCCCGCGAGCTCGGCCTGAGTTATCCGACCCTGTTGGGACGCATCCGCACCTACGGCCTCGAGGTGTCTCGTTCATAAAACTTGTTAACAGGTGACACTGTAAAAATCATTAATAATCAGATCGGCCCCGCGCAATGACTTAGCTGCGCGGGGCCGATGTCTTGATAATCCCTTTCCACTTTGTGCCAATCCGTTTGATCCAGAGCCCAGCGCGGCGGTTCGAGTTCCTGGCGCGGTTGACCAATGACGACAAAGACTTAGGCGATTGTTCACGGCGTGTGCTGTGACTGGCACGCGAGGTGCACTACCTATCTGTCGGAGGGGGGGACCTCCAAGCAGTACTGCAACAGGAACACCGCTGAAGATGGAGCACCGGCGGTTGATCGCCGGGGAAGACAATCTGAGCTAGCCGGTTCGTCGGAGACCGGTCGAGGGTACGAGCCCAGTCCTTAACTGACAACGCATCGGACTCTACGACCGGCTAGCTTGGACCAAATCAGCAACCCGATCTTGATGTCTCCTCCGCGGGATGGAGGGACGGCTCTCGCCGGGACCGCATGTAGAACCCGGTCAGCGGTTTCGGCGCAAGAGATCCATCCCCGGGGGGTTTTTCGGACACCGGTCAGTCGCGATGTGGGCCAACATTGGGGGATGTCCAGGCTCTGGTCGTGATGAATCACAGTACCGGTGTCCCACTTTTCAGACGGTGTAGCGCCCGTCACACACCTGAGTCTGTGGCGCACACCGCACCGCCGCCGGGGTCGCTCCCCGGCGGCGGTCTTGTTTTGCGTGATCACCCCGCAGAACGCCCGGAATTCGCGTAGAATCGCGCCCAGACCCAGCGCTGCGAACCGGGATCTCGAGCATGGCACGCGGGTTGCCCTGTACCGGGGTGTCCCGCAGTCCCAAGAAACCGTCAATTTCCGCACAGAGGAGCACCCCATGCGCAAGGCGATCCCGATCCTGGTGATGCTCGCCGCGCTCGGCCTGGCCGGGTGTGACGACACGACATCGAGCACCGCGCCCCGCGACATCACGCCACCCGCCGCCCCGCGCGGGTTGTTCAGCGTCACCGGCGACGGCCAGGCGCGCCTCAACTGGCTGTCCAATACCGAGTCCGACCTCGCCGGCTACCGCATCTACCAAGCCGCGTGCGCCAGTGGCACCGACTGCCCGTTCGATCGCGTCGGCACCACGTCGGCAACGCAGTTCACGTTGACCGGCCTCGCCAATGGCGTCACCCGGTTCTACGCCGTGGCCGCCGTCGACCGTGCCGGCAACGAGAGCGCACTGACGCCCGAAGACGTCTTCGACACGCCTCGTCCGGCGGGCAGCGGCGTCATCAACAACTTCGTGAACACGTCCTCCGGGGCCGGCTGGGACTTCTCGGCATTCGCGGCCAAGTCCTCGGCCGATCCCACGGTCGACATGTTCTTCGGCGACAACGGCTCGGTCGCGCAGATGTTCGCCAAGGACCTGAACACCGACATCCAGGACGCGGGCTATGCCTCGAGCCTCGACGCCGTGGACTTCTCGCCCGTGGGTGCGAACGCGGGCTGGTCGCCGACCGGGACAGCCGAGCTGATCCCGGGGCATATCTACATCGTCTGGACCCGCGATGACCACTACGCGAAGTTCCGGGTCACGGGGCTTTCCAGCAACGTGGTCAGCTTCGACTGGGCCTACCAGACCGCTGTCGCCAACCCCGAGCTTCACGCGCGCCGCGCGCACCACGAAGGCGCTGCCGCGATCCGTCCGGTCACCTGGATCCGATGATTCGATGACTCGGTAACTCGATGATCCGATAGTCCCAGACCCCCGCGCCGATTCACACGACTCACTTCTCATCCGTACGCATCTCAAGATGCAGCCCGCCGGTTCACGCCCCGGCGGTGTCGCAGCAGACCCCGGCGGTTCGCCCGCCGGGGTATCACCCCGGAGACCGTCGCTCGCATGGGCACCGGCCTCCCCGTGCAGCCACGGATCCACCGCGGCGACACGATCTCGAAGGAGCCAGCCATGACCCAGTTCCCGAGCCGCATCGCCCGCGCCGTCGCGCCAGCGTTGCTGTTGCTCATCGCGCTGGTCGCTCCGGCGTACGCGCGCCGCCTCGATGTCGAGGTCTGGACCGACCGCGGCGGCGATGCCGTGTATGAACCCGGCGACCCCATGCGCGTCAAGGTGCGCACCACCGACGACGCCTACCTGCTGGTCTACGAGCTCGACTCCGAGGGGCACGTCAAGCTGCTCTATCCGTGGAATCGCGGCGCCGGGCGCGTCGAAGGCCGTCGCACGCTGCGGCTGCCCGAGGAAGGCTCGGACTACCAGCTGGTGGTCGAACAGCAGACCGGCCAGGGGTTCGTGGTGGCCATCGCCTCCGACCGGCCGTTCCGCGACCTGCCCTGGTACCTGCGAGCGTTCGACCCGCAGGCCGCGGCGATCGGCTACGAGGACTCGCGTGACGACCGCGACGGCGACCGGCAGGGACTCGGCAAGGACGACGACGGCTTCGACGAACAGGGCCGCGTCATGGGCGACCCGTACGTCGCCATGGAGCGTATCCGCCGCCGCGTCATGGAGCAGCCCGGCGATGTCGAGACGTTCACCAGCTCGTATGCCACCTACTACGTGCACGAGCAGGTGCGCTACCCGCGCTACCTGTGCAACGACTGCCACCGCCCGAACCGCTGGGCGTGGTGGCAGGGCTTCGATCCGTATTACACCCAGTGCAGCGTGGTCGATTTTCGCGTGAACTGGGGCTGGGAGTGGGGCCCGCAACTGTGGTCGTCGCACACGCCCTACTACTACTACGTCGTGCGCAGTGACTGCCCGCCGCGCTACCAGCCGTGGTACGACAACCGCACGCGCTTCTCGTCGTGGGATGGCTGGAATCGCTGGGGCGAGTTGTGGGGCGGTCAGCTGCGTCGCTACAAGCCGACGCCGGCGCCCGTCAGCTACGTGCCGCCGCCGCCGCGTGGTCAGGTGTGGCGTCAGGGGCAGACCCCCCCGGGGTTCGTGCCGCCGGACGTCCGACGTCAGGGTGGCTCGCCGGGTTCCAACCCCGCGGGTTGGCTGCAGCGTGATCGTGGCGATGGCAAGCCCGTGTGGCGCGAGGGTCCCCGTGTGCGCCCCGATGGTTCGGGCGCCGATGGTGGCGGTTCGGGTGGTTCGGGCGGTAGGCGTACGCGTGACGGCGAAGAGCGGCCGTCGTGGCGCGACCTCGGCCGGCGCACCGGCGAGAACCCGCCGCGCGACGGTGGCCAGCCCGGTGGCACCGACCAGCCCGTTCGACCGACGTGGCGTGGGGGTGGCGGTTCGCAAGGTGGTACCGATCAGCCCGCCCGGCCGTCGTGGCGGGGCAGCGACAAACCGCGACAGGACCCGCCTGCCGGCGACGAGACCGTGCGCGAGCGTCCGAGGCAGGATCCGCCCCGTCAGGATCCACCCCGGCGGCAGGACCCGCCGCGCGTGGACCCGCCCAAGCAGGATCCGCCGCGCGACAACCCGCCTCCAGTCTGGCGGCAGCCGCCGCCTTCCCAGTCGCCGAAACAAGAACCGGCGCGCGGTCGTGGGGGTAAGGGGAAGGGTTGAGCCTGCGCGCGTTCGCGCCGATGCTGCTTTATAGTGCCGCAGCGCTCTCGGGCGACGGCCGCCGACCACTCGGCAGCCGTCGCCCGAGTCATCGTTCCTGAGCTCGGCCTGAGCGACGCCCTCGATGGGCGTACGAGTGGCCGGTCGTCATGGTCGAAGCGTGGGGTCGAATCGTAGGGCCAAGTCGTATCGTCGAATCCGGAGGAGAGTTTGAAGCCCATTCGCGTGCTCGTGCTCGGTGCGTCTGTTCTGGCCGCCGTGACTTTGGCTGTTCCCGCGCTCGCCACGCCGCCGGGTTTCGCCTTCCTCGAAGTGCCGGCGGGCGCTCGCGCCGCCGCCCTCGGGGGCGCATATGCCTCGGTCGCGATCGGGGCGGAGGCCGCGTTCTGGAACCCGGCCGGGCTCGCCGAGTTCGAGGGCACCCAGTTCGCGGGCACGCACGCCGAGACCTATCAGCACCTGCGCCATGACCAGGTCGCCGTCGCCGGCCGGCTGTTCGGAGGGGGCACGGCCGCGTCGTTGCGCGCCATGTACAGCGAGCCGATCCCCGAACGCGACGACTTCGGGAACCTGGTCGGATCGTTCGGCGCGCACGACCTCGAGTTCCTGCTCGGCTATGGGCACAAGCTGGCGGGCGGCATGAGCCTGGGGTTCACCGCGCAGGCCGTGCGTGAACGCGTCGCCGATCTGGCGGCGGGCACATGGGCAATCGGTGCAGGGCTGGCATGGGACCCCAAGATCGTTCCCGGGTCGCGCGCGTCGCTCAGTGTGCACAACGTCGGACCCGCGACCCACTTCACGCTCGAGGGCGATCAGGGGGACCGCGTGAAGCTGCCTGCCGCAGTGCAGGGCGGCGTGTCGTTCCGTCACGCGATGTTCTCGGATATGAAGGGCCTGCTGGCGCTCGAAGCGCGCGCGACGCAGGGGCGCAACGTGGTCATGGCCGTGGGAGCGGAGCTCGACGCCCCGCTCGGAGCCGCGATCCGGTTCGGCTACCGCGCCAACGACGACATCACCGGCTGGAGCGCGGGCGCGGGCTGGCGCACCAGGTCACTGACCGTCGACTACGCGTTCGTGCCCTCGAAACTCGACCTCGAGGACACGCACCGGTTCTCGCTGTCCGCGGGGTTCTAGCCCCGGCACGCCGCAGTCATTCCGGCGCGGGCCAGGTCTTCAGCTCGAGCTTGCCGAGCGACAGTTCGGCGTACGTGAAGCGCTTCATCCAGTCGCCAAGCAGGAAGAACTCGCCGCTCGGCTCGCGCCGTTCGTAGGCGTGATGGAAGTGCCCGACGAGGACGCCGTCGTAGCCTTCGCGCAGGCGCGGTTGGGCGATCTCGCGCCACAGCCGTTCGGGCTCGAGTGGGTCGTCGGCACCGCTGCCGCGCGACCAGCGCGACACGGCCAATGCCAGCGGGATGCCGAGGTCGGGATGCAGCAGGCCGTACAACCCGATGCAGGCGCGCGACCGCAACACAGCACGCAGGGCCTTGTAGCCGAGGTCGCCGCCCACGAGCCCGTCGCCGTGGTGCACCCACAACTTGCGGCCCTGAGCCTCGACCGCCACGCCGCCATCGATGGTGCGGATGCCGAGCGTGTCGCGGAAGAACGTGCCGAGCCAGAAATCGTGATTGCCGTTCAGGTACGTGATCTCGACGCCGCTCCGGTGCAGGCGTTCGAGTGCGGCCAGCGTGTGGAAGTAGCGGCGCGGCACGGCGGTGCCATACTCGAACCAGAAATCGAACAGGTCACCGACGATGTAGAGCGAAGCGGCGCGGCCCGGGAGCGACTCGAGGAAGCTGTGGAGTCGCGCCGTGCGGGCGACTTCCCGCTCGGCCGGGTCCACGCCGAGATGGGCGTCGGAGATGAAGAACACATTGCCTTCGTGCATGACGGGGCAGCATAGACCGCGCGCTGCGCCCGCCGCCAACCGGCAGGGGGGGCCGGCGCGGACGGGGCGTGCTGCGCGAAAACGCGCACCGGGCCGCAGCGGCGGCCTGGAACCCCGCGTTCGTGGAAGGCACAAAGGCTTGTCGCAACGCTCGGGACAACTGCACTATCGAAGGCTCCGACGCGTGTCCGGCGTGCCGGGCGACGGGCGTCCGAGTGCATTTGACGGCCCTCTGACAGCGTTTTCCTTTCGGCCGCCCGGACTGGACCGTAAGCTGTCTGTCGCTTGTCTTCAGCACTCGATTCGGTACACGAACCTGCCGATGAATCAGTCCAAACCAGTCGCAACGGAGGAGCCCCAGATGAACGGCAATCGGGTCACCACCCCTCGCCACTACTTCCTCGGAGCCGCGGCACTCATCACCCTCGGGCTGGTGCTCGGCCTGGGACTGAGCGCCGGACTCAACCTGCCCCGCCCATCAGTGGCCGCCAATGCTGAACTGGCCGCGGTCTCGAACACCGCGCCTTTGCCCGAGAGCCCGTTCGTGGCGGTCATCGACCGCGCGCTCCCGGCCGTGGTGTTCATCGATGTCACCAAGAAGGTCGGCGGTGAGGGCGGCGATCAATCGGACGAGTTCATGAAGCGTTTCTTCGGGCAGCCCGCACCCCGCCAGCAGCGCGTGCCGTCGTCCGGTTCGGGCTTCATCATCGACCGCGAAGGCCGCATCCTGACGAACAACCACGTCGTCAAGGATGCCGAGACCATCAAGGTGACGCTGAACGATGGCCGCACGTTCAAAGCGACCACTGTGGGCACCGACCCGGCCACGGACGTCGCGGTGATCAAGATCGAGGGCTCGAACCTGCCGGTGCTGCCGCTGGGTGATTCCGAGCGCCTGCGCGTCGGCGACTGGGCGATCGCGATCGGCAACCCGCTCGGCGACCTGCGCGGCTCCGTCACGGTCGGCATCATCTCGGCACAGGGCCGCAACAACCTCAACATCTTCGGCGGCACCCCCGAATACCAGGACTTCATCCAGACCGACGCCAGCATCAACTTCGGCAACTCGGGTGGCCCGCTGTGCAATGTCCGGGGTGAGGCCATCGGCATCAACACCGCCATCAACACGAGCGGTCAGGGCATCGGCTTCGCCATCCCGATCAACCTCGCCAAGCACATCGCCGAGCAACTGGTGGCGCATGGCGCGGTGAAGCGCGCCATGATGGGTGTGAATCTCGCCAACATGACGCCCGAGATCGCCGAGGGCTTCGGGCTCACGAACCAGCAGGGCGTCATCGTCCAGAACGTCGTCAAGGGTTCGCCGGCCGAACGCGCTGGCCTGGAGCGCAACGACGTCATCACCGAGATGAACGGTCAGCCGGTCACGGACAGTGACAAGTTCCGGTTCAAGATCGCGGACATCCCGCCGGGTACCCGGGTCAAGCTCGGGCTGCTGCGCGAAGGCAAGCGCCTGGCGGTCGAGGTCGTACTCGCCGACAAGGCCACACTGCTCGCGGCGACGCAGCAGGTGCCGGATGCCGGGGGCGAAGAATCCGGGGACGTCGGCATGGTCGTGCGCGACCTGACCTCGGCCGAGAAGACCGAGTTCAAGGTGCAGTCCGGCGTGCGCGTCACCCAGGTCGCAGACGACAGCGAAGCCCAGGACAAGGACATCCAGGCCAACGACATCATCGAAGAGGTCAACCGCGTGGCGGTGAACAGCGCGGCGGACTTCCGTGCCCAGGTGGCCAAGGTCCGCAAGGCCGGCAAGCCGGTCGTGCTGATCGTGACCCGCAACGGGGCGAGCCGGTTCGAGACGCTCAAGCTCGACAAGTAGCGTCTCAGGCGGTAGAAACAAGAGGACTCGGGCGGGAGGCGGCGTCGTGCCGCCTCCCGTCACGCCATGGACGGCGGGAAGGGTTCATAGGATTCTATGGCTGGGACTCCCATGCTGAAGCGCACGAACTCCAGACTTCGCGCGCGGGGCCTTGCGGCTGCGTTGGGCCTTGCCTGCTCGTTCCTGTTCGTGCCAGTCGTGGTGCACGCTCAATCCGGCACTGGACTGGGCTCCGCCGGCCCCGTTCAGCTCACCGGCATGCGCACGTGGACCAGCCCGGGTGGCACGCGGGTCGTGTTCGACTTCAATGCCCCGGTCACGTTCGTGGCCCCGGAGTCCGGCACCAGCGCTCAGCTCGTCGTCGCGGTGCCGACGCCTGGGATCACGGCGGCTGCCGGTGTGCCAAACGAACTCGGGCTCGCCGACAGCGCGATCTCGGCCGTGCGCCCGATCTTCGACGCCAACGGCGTGCGCTTCTGGATCCAGCTGGTCCCCGGCGCCTCGTTCCGAGTGTTCACGCTCGCGGCCGAGGCCGACAAGCCATTCCGTGTGGTCGTCGACGTGCAGCGACCGGGCGCGCAGGCCGCCGAGGACAAGCGCCTCGCGTCCATCGCCACGGGCAAGAAGAAGGCACGCGTGCGGCTGGTGGTCATCGACGCCGGTCACGGCGGTGAGGATTTCGGTGCGCGCGGCCCCGGTCCTGTGTACGAGAAGAACGTCACGCTGGCGATCGCCCGCCGGCTCGCCGACACACTCAACAACGTGCCCGGTGTGCACGCGGTGCTGACGCGCGACTCGGACTTCTTCATCCCACTGCGCGATCGCTACAAGATCGCCGAGAAGGTCAAGGCCGACCTGTTCATCAGTATCCACTGCAACTCGTCGCGCCGCCGCGGCCGTGGCAGCGGCTCCGAGGTGTACTTCCTGTCACTGAAGGGCGCCTCGGACCAGGCCGACCAGGACCTCGCGGACGCCGAGAACGCCGCCGACATGGTGGGAGGGGTCGCACCGCAGGCCGAGGACGACGTCGTGGGCGTGCTCTACGAGGTCAAGCGCAACGCCATGCTCGAGCGCAGCCAACTGCTGGCCGTGACGCTGTTGGACCACATGGCGGCCGACCGCCGGGTCGAGTCCCGCGGCATCAAGCAGGCAGGGTTCGTGGTACTCAAGAGCGTCGAGTTCCCGAGTGTGCTGGTCGAGACCGCGTTCATCAACAATCCGCGCGAGGTGCTGCTCCTGAAGAACGCGGCTTTCCAGGCGCGCATGGCGAACCAGCTGGCCACGGGCGTGCGCGCGTACTTCGGCAAGGCGGGCATCACGCTGTCGCCGGCCGAATCCTCGACGGGAGCACCGGCGGCGGCCTCAGGCTCGCGCTGAGTCACACTCTGAGCTGCATGGAAACGACCGACCCGGGCGCACGCAGTTCGTGCGGCCCGGGTCGCCTGTTTCGGGCCCGGATCATTCCAGCGTCGCGCCGCCCGCCGTGCTGATCCGCCCGTCGCCTTTGAGCTCCAGCGACTTCCCGCCTGCGCACTGCTGCTTCACCCACGCTTCCATGGCATCGCGGATCATGCGCCCGGTCTCGATGCGGTTCTTGCCCTGCGCGAGCGCGTCGTAGTTGTCGCCGCCGCTCGCCATGAAGTTGTTGGCCGCGACCGTGTAGGATCTGGCGTCATCGACCGGCGTGCCGTCAGCGAGCGTCAGCACGGTGATCTTCTGGAAGTCGGGCTTGCTCGGGTCGATCGTGTAACGGATGCCGCTCACCTGCGTGATGCGCTGGTTGTGCAGCGATTGCTCGAGCGCGCGGCGCAGTAGTGTACCGGTGAGTTCCAGCGTCACGATCGAGTTGTCGAACGGCATGACCGCGTACACATCGCCGCGCGTGATCGGACCGGCGTCCAGATCGGCGCGCATGCCACCGGGATTCTGCAGCGCCACCTCGACCTTGGCGTCGGCACGCATGGCGTCGCAGATGAAGTCGCCGATCGTGGATTCGGGCCGGCGCCGATGCAGGGCCACGGCCGCATCGCCCAGAACCGTGGCCGCCACCGGCGCGACATTGGCATTCCAGCCGGCCACCCGCGCGGTCCAGGCACTGTCGGCCACACCGTCGGCGTACACCGTGTACACGCGGGCGGTGCTCTCGATGACCTTCTGCTTCACCGGATCCACGAGCAGGTCGACGACGGCCAGGTATTGCCCCAGCGCGCCCGCGATCAGGATGGGCCGGCCGTCGACACGATCGTCGACCACGTTGTGGCTGTGGCCACCGAGCCACGCATCGACCGTGGTGATCTTGCCGAGTCGCGCCAGGTCGCCTCGTGCATGGCGCAGCGAATCGGTCTCGGCGGGAATGTGTCCCACGCCCACCACCACCATGGCGCCGGCCTTGCGCAGTCGCGCGCTCACCATGGCTGCCACGGTGGAGTCGTCATCGAAGCGCAGGTGCGCGACGTTGGCGGGCATGGTCACGCGCGGCGTGCCCGGATAGGCCAGTCCGACGATGCCGACGCGCACGCCGCGCCGGAATACCGTGGTGTCGCTACGCGCCCACTTCGGCAGCTTGTTCGTCTTGCGCTCGAACATGTTGGCGCCAAGGGCGGCGAAGCGCATCTCGCGCACCCGGCTCGCCAGTGTGTCGACTCCCCAGTCGAACTCGTGATTGCCCACCGCTGCGGCCGCGTAACCCAACGCGTTCATCTGTTCCACGACCGGGCGGCCGTACTGGAGGTTCGAGATCATGGTGCCCTGGAACAGGTCGCCGCCATCCAACAGCACGGTGCCCTCGGGGTTGTTGGCACGCTCGCGCGCGATCACCGCGGCCAGTGCGACGCTGCCACCCGTGGGCCGCTGGCTGCGGCGCTCACGAGTGCCCCCGAGGATCGCCCCATGGAAGTCGGTGGTCTCCAGCAGCCGGACACTCGGGTAGCGCAGGTTGGCGAGTACGCCCAGCCACTGCGCGCGCGTCAGCGATGCGGTCAGCTCGAGCGCGCCGGCGCCACTGACGCCCGTGAACAGCCCGCGCCGGAACGCCGGGTCGGCGGCCTTGCCCGCGACACCATAGCGGTGGGCACGCGCCGTGCGCTCGGACCAGTCGAGCACCAACCCGATGGTCGCGGGCTTGTAGGTCTCGAACCGGTCGGCCGCCGCGATCGGTCCCAGCACGCCCCTGGCGAGGATGCCGTCGAGCCAGACCTGCAGCGAGTCGGGCACGTCGCCCCACGCACCCGAGGGCTTCCTGGAGCGCATATCGAAAGCGCGGGCCAGCCAGTACACCAGGTCCACGCGACGCGCGCGCTTGGCCGCCCCGAGGCGCAGCACTTCCGCGCGCGGCGCCACACCCAGCCGCACCAGCCGGTCGATGAGTGGCCGCTCGGGTGCACCCGCGTAGTCCGGCAGCAGTGTCCAGTTGGGCTCCCCAGCGGCCTCGAGCGACGGGTGGCCAGCTGCCCAGCGCATCAGCAGCTCCGGCATGGTCGAGTTCGTCTTCCACACCACGCGCGCGCGACGGAGCATCAGATAGTCGCCCCCGCCCGCCAGGCGGTACGAGTTGGCCACCACCTTGAGCTTCGCCGCGGGGTCCAACGGCTTGCCCTTCCAGCTCAGGTTCACGATGCGCGAGCCCGCGGGGCGCGTCACGTCGATTTCATAGTCGACGCCGTACGCGGTGTCGAACTGATAGCCCGCGGCGTCGGGACGCAACAGCGCACTGCTGCCGTCGAACGCGTAGTCGTTGAGCATCGCGGCGGCATGTTCGAGCGTCGCCTTGAGATCCGCGCCCGAGAGCTCCACCACACCGAGTGAGTTGTCATACGGGTACAAGCGCAGCAGGTCGCGCCGCCGTACCGGGCCCGCCGCGATCACCTGCGTGGGATCGAACATCGCCGCCAGACTCACATCGGCGCCCGAGGCATCGAGCTGGCAGCGGTGGATCAGCCGCAGCAGCGGGTTGTCGCCGAAGCGTCCGTACGGCGCGGCCAGCGCGGCGGGAGCCTGCGACATCACCTGGTCGAGCAGGTCGCGCGACGCGCGCGCGTAGGGGGCCACCAGATCGCGCATCGCCGGCTCGATCGCCACGCTGTCGCTCACCAGCGCCACCGAGGCGCTGCGAGTGGTGAGCCGCCAGTCCGCCAGGCTCGAGCTGCGCGTGAAGCTCAGGTCGATGCGGCCGAGCGCTTCGCCATTCTTGCCCGCCTGCGTGACGACGGTGGCGCCGATGGGCGTGGACGCGATCACCTGGTGCGTGTGCCCCAGGATCACGGCGTCGAGCCCTTGCACTTCGTAGGCCAGCCGGTAGCCCAGGTTCTCGCTCGGGATCTCGCCGATACGCGGCTTGGCGTCCCCGCCGCGGGCGGCCGGGTCGCGCTCGAGTCCCATGTGCACGAGCGCGATCACCACCTCGCAGCGCTCGGAGCGGCGCAGGCGGTCGACTTCGCGGCGCGCGACTTCGATCGGGTCCACGAAGCTCAGCCCGCCGAACAGCGCGGAGTCCATGAGCATGGGCACCGCGGGCGTGGTGAGCCCGATGATGCCGATTCGTGCGCCGTCGATGTCGCGCACGATCGACGTGCCGTAGGCAGGCGATCCCGTCACCGCATCGAGCACGTTGGCGCCCAGGAACTTGAAGTTCGCGTGCGCGACGGCCGAATCGAGCGCGGCGCGGCCACCGTCGAACTCGTGGTTGCCGATGGCGACCGCGTCATAGCGCAGCGAGTCGAGCGCTCGCACGACCGGCTCGGCATCGCTGCGCGTGCCCTCGCGCCAGGCGCGCACGAGCGTGCTGCCGAACAACGCATCGCCCGCATCCACCAGAAGCGTCGGATGCCCTTCGGCGCGCACGGCGGCGATCATCGTCGCGAGCCGCACGAGTCCTCTGGGCGCGGGCCGGTCGTTCCAGTCGTCCCACGCGGCCAGCGAGCCGTGCAGATCGGCCGTATGCAGTACGGTGACCTTGAGTTCTTCCGCGCTTGCGGCCGCAGGTCCGAGCGTGCACAGCATCATGACAGCGGTCACGAGGGCGCGGGAGAAGAGGTTCGGACGCACGCGGGATTCGCCTCCGGGCTGGATGGGTGACGGCACCCCCGAGGGCTGGGAGTCAGGCGGGCCGCGCAGGGACGGGTAGGCTAATGCACGCGTGGCCCGCTTGGAAATCGCGCGCGTCAGTACCGAGAGATGCCCCTGAATTGACGAAGGGCGTGGCGGATTGCTCCGCCACGCCTTCGCTCGGAGACTGCCGGCGATCCTAGAATGCGCCGGTGGATCCCCGATCTCCGAAGGCCCGCCTGCGATTCGGACCTCCGGTCTTCGCGACTTTTACGGAAAGCTCCCGACCCTGCTGCCGTCCGCGCCTTCTGCGCCGGACTTTCGCGGGGTGGGGAAGGGCGTGGCGGATTGCTCCGCCACGCCTTCGCTCGGAGACTGCCGGCGATCCTAGAATGCGCCGGTGAATCCCCGCTCCCGTTGGCCCGCCTGCGATTCGGGCCCGCGGTCTTCGTGTGTGCTGCTAGTCGATGACGATCAGCTTGCGTTCGATGCTCTGCGCACCCGAGCGCAGCCGGTACAGATAGACGCCCTTCGGCAGACGCGTGCCGCTGTCCGAAGTGCCATCCCACGCCACGGAGTGCTGACCCGCAGCGAAGGACGTCTTGGCGAGTGTGCGAACCTGGCGTCCCGTGATGTCGAACACGAGCAGTTCGACGTCACCGGCGAGCGCCAGCGAGAAGCCGATCCGCACCGTGGCGCGAGCCGAGACCGGGTTCGGCGAGGCCTGCGCCAGCGCGAATGCCGTCTCGCTGTCCGTGCCACCCGACTGGCTGACCGTCTCGCCACCCGGCATCGCCACCAAGGAGCTCGCCGTGGCGATCCCGAGGAACGATGCGATCGGCGTCGACTGGCCGTTGCGGCCCGTCGCCGGGAGGACGATGGTCTCGTCGGTCGCCTGCCCCAGCATCCCCAAGTCCGCCAGAACCGAGAGCTCGCTACCCGCCGAGCCCGAAGCCACGACCAGTTCGGGATGATCGAACGGTGCCTGGTAGTAGCGCACGCGGTCGTCCGTGAGGCTGGTGAGGAAGTCGACGACCTGCATCTGTGCGGACAGCTTGCCCTTCAGCTTGCCGATCTCCTCGATGCGCGGGTCGAGATTGGCGCTGTTCTGAGCGGAGAAGTTGCCGCCACGGGTGTAGAACTGCACGACCTCGAGCAGCGAGCCCGCGCTGCCGTTATGGAAGTACGGGCCCGTGAGCTCGACATTGCGGAGGATCGGCACCTTGAACGCGCCGTCGACCGCGACCGATTCCCCAGCGCTGGCCGGGGGCGACAGCATGACGCCAGGCGTGCCGGCATTCAGCAGTGCCCGCTTCGAGACCGACAGCGGGTCGCCGAACGGGTTGCTGCCGCCGACGCCGATATCTTCCCCGGTCGGCCGGATGCCGATGTTGTAGAAGCCGCCGTCATACAGTGCCGTGTGGCCGTCGGCCATCTGCATGCGCTTGACCAGGCCCTCGGCCCGCGTGCCCGCCAGCGTCGCGGAGAACGTCGCCGAGCTCAGTTCCGCACCCGAATGGCAGCTGGCGCACTTGGACTGGAACGTGCCGAAGCCGGCCTTCTGGCTGGACGTGAGGGCATTGTCGTTGCCATCGAGATAACGATCGAACGGGGAGTCGTCCGAGACCAGCGTCGCCTCATACAGCATGACGGCCAAGCCCCAGTACATCGAGAAGTTGGCTTCCATCATCGAGTACTGATCGGTCGTCAGCGCGCCGGCCGAGCTCATGCCCGGGATCGTCTGCATGGAGGCGTCGACGACCGCGTCGGAGTTCCACCACTTGTCCTGGAACGCTGCACGGACCAGGTCGGCATAGCTGGTGGCGAGTCCGGTACCGCCTGAGATGGCCATCGAGCCGAGTACGCCATCGTCGGTGGCGACATGCTGGCCATCGAGCGGGCGCAGGCTCAGCATCTTCTTGCCGAGCTTGAACCACGTACGGCCGGCCGCGGACATCTCGGTCGGGTTGTTCGGCGGTCCCACGGCCTGGGACGCCAAGCTGGCGTTGTCGAGCAGGATGTGGGTGGCGGAGCACTGGCCGAGGGCATTCGCCTGCAACACCTGGGCATTCGCATCCGCTGCGCCGAACGGGTTGCGGCCGTTGAACATGTTGTTCGCGCGGCCGTCCCAGAAGTTGCGCACGTTGAACACAGCGTTGATCACGGGCGGCGTGTTACGGCCCGTGACGCGGCGCACATTCTGGCCATTGACGCTGAAGCCATCGGCGTCCGGCTGCGACACGCGCGCATCCGCGGCGCCGCCCAGGATGATGTCCGTGAACGCAGTGTTGTGCACACCCTGAGAGCCGACGACGTCATCCATGCTACGGATGACCTGCGAACGCGCGTCGTCGGGGGTTGCCAGTTGGTGGAACGGGAAGTCCGCCGCCGTCAGCTGGTGATTCGCCCCACCGGTGTTGAAGCCGTGATTGGCGCCGGGGTTGAGCTGATTCTTGGAGCGGCTGTCCGCGCCGGCCTGGAAGTGGCACGACGCGCATGCGACGCGTCCGTCACCACCCGCCTGCATGTCCCAGAACAGGGCCTTGCCGAGGGCGATCGCGGCGGTCTTGTCCTTGACGAAGTCGCCGAGATTGCTGGGCGTGGGCACCGGCACCGATCGGAGCGACGTCCCGATGCGGCGGGTGTCATTGATCGGGGATGCGTGCGAGATTGAAACCAGTTCGAGGGCGAGAATGCTGATGACGAGCGCAGGGATGACCCGACGCATGGCCGCCTCCTCAGAGTTGCGCGGTCCCGTGAGGGGAACCACGACGATGGAGAGAGCGCGGGAAGCGCCGGTACCTCGCAGGTCCGTGCGGCTGCATTCCGCTGTGGGTGTGACGTCAATAAGCCTAAAGTAGCAGGTCCGCATTCTGCAATGAAAAAAGCAGTTGTAACGTTGTACCTACTCAATGTTCATGCGGGTGTGCGCGTGTTTGGACCCGCGCCACAATTGCTTCACGGACATACACAAGCGGTTCCTCGAACTCTGCTCGAGCGAGAGCGCGCGCGACCAAATCGTTTTCATGTGCGCAAACACGTTCGAGAAATTCAGCTATGCGCGCAACTGGATTGGAGCAGAGCTTCGTTGTCTGCAAGGTTTTGGGAACGTCCGCTGGCAGTTGAGATGGGTGATCGCATCCTCAGCTCACGCGAAGCGGGTGTCGGCGCTTGATGACCCACGTCGTGCGGGCGGGCCTGGTTTCCGGCCCTTTCGGGGGTGGTGTGCGCCGCGATGCCGGGCTGACTATATTGTCCGGGTCGCCCGCACTGTCGCGGGCCGAACCACGAGAGGGAGCATGTCCGAGAACGTCACCTGTCCCGGTTGCGGTACCGCCAATCCCGTTGGGTCCGAGGCTTGTTCACAGTGCAACTTCCCGCTCATGCCGGGCGCGGCGTCCGCCCCGGCCGCTGCCGCGCCGGCACCGGCCGAGCCGGCCGCTCCGCACGCCAAGCCGTTCGATCCGGGCCCGCGCCCGGTTCGGCCGCGTCGTGCGCGTGCCGAAGGCATGCAGCCCGTCCAGATGCAGCTGTGGTTGTTCGTGGGGGCCGCGGTGGTGCTCGGCATCCTGTACTTCGCCGCACAGGGCTTCCAGAAGACCAACGTGCCCGCACCCGTGCCGGGTGCCGCCCCTGAGCAGCTCCAGCGCGCCGAACTGGCTCGCAAGGTGCTCGCCAAGGACTCGACCAACCTGGCCGCCCAGATCGAGCTCGGCAACGTGCTCTACGACACGGCCAACTGGAGCGAGGCGATCATCCATTACAAGAGCGCGGCAAGACTCGATCCGCAGCGTTCGACCACGATCGTCGATCTGGGCGTGTGCTACTACAACCTCGGCCAGTTCGCCCCCGCCGAGTCACTGTTCCAGCACGCACTCACGCTGGACCCGAACCAGTCGGTCGCCTTGTTCAACCTCGGGATCGTGTCGGAGAGCCAGGACCACCTGAAGGAGGCGCAGGAGTATTATCACCGCGCCATGCAGTCGAATCCGCCCGAGCAGATGAAGCAGGCACTCATGGAACATCTGCAAGCCGTGATGAAGAAGACCGGGACGGCGCCGCCGCCGCTCAAGCAGTGACGTTCTTGTGGCTCCGGTGATCCGCGGCGTGCACGCGTTCGGGGTGCGCGCCGCCGATCGTTCAGGGTCGTGCGCGCCGCGCACCCCTCAGCGCGCGAAAGCCGGCAGCATGCCCATCGCCGACAGTGCCGCGCGCGCATGCGTGCCGCAGGCGGGCAATCCGGCGGCGAGCGCGCTGGTGAGCATCGCCACATCGTGCGGCGTATCGAGGTCCTCGAGCGTCGCCACGGTGGTGGCACGCAGCTCCGCCGAGTGGGCACGCACCAGGGTGCGCGTCAGCACCTCACGCGTGCTCCACGGGATGTCGTCGAACAGGGTCGGTGCGGTGCGACGCAGCCCGATGCACCAGTAGCCGCCATCCAGCGTCGGACCGAGCACGACATCGTGCTGGTCGAGTGCCTCGAACGCCTCGTCGAGATGCGCCGCGGTCAGTGGCGGCGTGTCGCTGCCGATCACGAGTGCGCGGTCGTAGGTGCCGGGCAGCAGGTCGTCGAATGCCTGCCGCAGCCGCGCGCCCAGATCGCCACCGCATTGCCGTCTCGCGTTGAACCGCGCCGGCGTATCGCCCGGAGCATCGGCCCACAGCACCCAGCGCTCATCGGCCTCGCACGCGGTCGCGGCCAGGAGCGTGTCGGTGAGCATGGCGCCATAGAGCTTGGCCGCCAGCACCGCCGGGAGGGCGGGGGACAAGCGGGTCTTCACCTGGCCCGGGACGGGCGAACGAGCGAACACAGCGAGGCGGCGCATGCACCTCACTCTATAGACCGCTGCCGTTCTGGCCAATCTCCTCGTGGGCATGTCGATGGCTGGCGCTTGCCAGTTTCCCGGCCTTCGGTCACCCGGCCCGGGCCCCGGTTCCCCCCGCCGCCCGCGTCATCTAAAGTACGCGGACCATCACCCAACATCCCGCCGGGGTCGTCGCGTCCCGGCTCGAACGCCTCCATCGTCACAGTCGCAAGGGAGTCGCACCATGGCGCATTACAACGTCGTCGTCATCGGCACGGGCCCCGGCGGTTACGTCGCCGCGATCCGGGCCGCGCAGATGGGCTTGAAGACCGCCGTCGTCGAGAAGGACGAACTGGGCGGCACGTGCTTGAACTGGGGCTGCATCCCGACCAAGTCCTGGGTCGTGACCGCGCACCTCTATGAGCAGATCAAGCGCGCCAAGGAGTACGGCATCATCGTCGGCGAGCCGCAGATCGACTGGACGGCGCTCGTGGCGCGCAAGAACAAGATCGTGAAGCAGCTCACCGGCGGCGTGAAGCAGCTGCTGAGCGGCCGGCAGGTCGACATCTACAAAGGCACCGGCCAACTGACGTCCGCGAATCGGATCGTCGTGAACGGACCGGCTGGCAGCTCCGAAGTCATCACCACGGATCACATCATCCTTGCCACCGGTGCTCACGCATGGAACCCGCCGGGCTGGTCCCTGGACGGTGAGCGTGTCATCGGCAGCAAGGAAGCGCTGGACCTCAGCAAGCAGCCCAAGCGCATCGCCATCCTGGGTGGTGGCGTCATCGGCTGTGAGTTCGCGTGCTTCTTCGCCGCGATCGGCACGCAGACCACGGTCATCGAGATGCTGCCGCGTCTGGTGATGGCCGAGGACGAAGAGATCTCGGCGGCACTCGAGCGCGAGATGAAGAAGCAGAAGGTCTCACTGTATCTGGGCACCAAGGTGGAGGACCGCCGTGACAACTCGGACGGCTCCATCACGCTCACGCTCTCGGGTGGCAAGACGGTCGAGGTCGACACGGTCCTGATCGCCACCGGACGGCGGCCGTGGAGTGAGGGTCTTGGGCTCGACACGGTGGGCATCTCGCGTGCCGATCGCGGCAAGATCACCGTCAACGACAAGCTGCAGACGAGCGTGCCGAACATCTACGCCATCGGCGATGTCACCGACATCAAGCAGTTGGCGCACTTCGCGAGCGCGCAGGGCAAGGCCGCAGCCGAGATCATCGCGGGCCATGCCGCGCAGACCAATTGGCGGGCGGTGCCGGCAGCCACGTTCACGAGCCCCGAGATCGCCAGCGTCGGCCTGACGGAAGCAGAAGCGAAGGCCGAAGGCCGGAATGTCAAAGTCGGACGATTCCCGTTTCGCGCGCACGGCCGCAACATCGCCGACGGCGAGACGACCGGGTTCGTCAAGATCGTCGGCGACGCCGACTCGGGCCAGATCCTCGGCACGAGCATCTTCGGCGCCAAGGCGAGCGAGCTGATCCACGAAGCGTCGCTGGCAATCGGCGCCGATCTCGATGTCTCCTCGATTGCACAGGCGATCCATGCGCACCCCACCATGATGGAGGTGCTCGGCGAGGCCGCCGAGGACGCCGACAACATGGCGATCCACCTGCTGCGCACCGAAGCGAAGGTCGGCGCGAAGTAGGCTCCGAGCCAGACTTCACGAGCAGTCCAGAGGGCGCTGGGCGGATACCCGTCCGGCGCCTTCCGTGTGTCGTGCGCAGCCAGCACCGCCGCGCGCGGCGTTCCGGGCCTCCGCCGGCCCCCGACGCCGAGGGGCAGCCATGCCGCCCGGTCGGTCACATCCCGCCGGCGGGCGCGACGTACAGGCTGTCCACTGAACGTGAATCTGGGATGGGGTCTGGAAGAGGAGGAACGTCATGAACCGCTCGGCTCGTCATCTCCACAGCTTCGTGCGCGCACTCGTCTCGCCGTGGGTGCTGGCGCTTCCGATCGCCGCCGTACTCGGGACCATCGACTATCTCGGCCTGCTCGGCTACCAGATCGGGTACTCCGTCGCTCTGTTCTTCTGTTACCCGATCGTGCTGTGCGTCTGGATCACGAACACGTTCGTGGTGCCGAAGCTTCCGGCCGCGCGCTCGGCCCATGCACAACTGTGGTCGCACGAGCTCCTGCCCACGAGCCTGAGCGCTATCGTCGGGGCGCTGGTCGGTATCGGGCTCATGGAATATCGGGTGGCGGGAAGTATCGGGGACGCGGTCTCGGTCGCCCAGGTCCTGTTGTTCACGCTCTTGTTCGTGGCCTTGGCGCTGGCCGGCGCGCATGCCCTGCCGAGCCGGGACCGTCAGGCCTTCCGTGAGGACGACACGTTCAGCATGGCAAGGAGCCTGCGTTCCGAGTTGCTCCATCGCATGCGTGACGATCGCCCTGCGCTCCACTTCGGGGGCCATCGCTGACGCGCCGCGGTCGTCGTGCCGCCCGTGTGGGTGTGGGAGCGCCGCCTGGATGAACGACGGGCCGGACCGGGACATCTCCCGATCCGGCCTGTTCGCTTGGGGTCATGCGGTCGCGCTACTTGAGAAGGAACACCTTGATCAACGTGTCACCGATACCCACGAGTGCGGCACCTGCGACCAGCCCCGCGCAAATGGGCTCGTGCGTTTCGATCCACAACTTGAAACCCGTGCTCGTGGGACGCTTCTGGTAGATCTTGCCCATGATCTCGAAGAACGCGGCACCTGCGAACATCGCCATCACCGAGTCGGGCGGAACCAGCACACCAAGACCGATGGCGAGTGGCGACAGCGGGAACTTGTTCTTGCTGAGCACGCGCGCGAGTTCGAACGCCACGCCCACGACCGCGGCGATGATCACGGAGGTGAGGATCGAGCCGGTGAGCAGCGTGCCGTGGCCGCCGGGCGCGAAGATCGACGTCACCATCTCGGACACACCCTTCCACTGCAGGGCCGATGGGAAGCTGAATTGGCCGCCCTCGGGTGCCATCGTCGCCTGCAGGTTCATCCCCGGCTTCCAGTCCGACATGAACAGGATGTAGAACAACGGCGTGGACGCGAGCGCGCCGGACAGGATGCCGATGGCGTGGCCCATGGCCTGCTGGCGTGGCTTCGCTCCCAGCATGTAGCCGGGCTTGATGTCCATGAGCAGGTTCGAGGCGTTACTGGCGACCTCGACGCACATCACGCCGGTCATCAGGTTCGTGGGCGGATGCGTCGGATCCATGGCGCCGAACGCGAACTGCGGGATCTTGGAGAGGGACCCGGTGGGCGTGATGCTGGTCATGGCGGTGCTGCGCGCGGCGATCAGCGTGAGCGCGATCACCAGCGGGATGGCGAGCGCGCCGAACAGCGGATGCACGCCGAACCAGTACCACGCCATCCACACGCCGATGCCGCCGATGATCGGGATGCCGACGTAGGACACCCACAGCGGTAGCTCGATGTCGCGAAGCACGTCCGCCGGCTTGTCCGCCGTGGCAGCACGCCTCTTGAACAGCATGTTCCACACGTCGACGAAGATCTGCGGCTTGGCGAACAGCGACACCAGCGACGCCATCACCATGATGGCGATGCCCCACCACAGCGACCAGTTGTTGACGATGTGCACGCGCCCGAACACGGCGTTGCCCTCGGCGAGCGAGCCCGATTTGGGCAGGATCTCGCCCACGTTGATCATCCACGGGGCCAGCACCGCGAAGTTCACGACCATGCCGAGCAGCATGCTGCCGGCGGTGCGCACGCCCATCAGGCCGCCGGCGCCGAACAGCGCCCAGTCGATGGTCGGACGCAAGCCCAGTTGGCGCAGGTCGATGCCGCCGATTTTCGGGATCGGGGCCGAGCCCTTGGCGACCAGATCGTAGTACCACGCGTCGAGTTCGCGCGGCAGTTTCCAGGCGTGTGCGATGTGAAGCAGCCGCTCCTGGATCCACTTCATGTAGTTCTCGCCGGTCAGGAACGTCACGCCACCGGCCACGGCTGCGGCCCACCCCAGTGCGCGTGCCTTGAACAGCCCCACCGAGGCATCGGCGGTGTAGAGCGTGTCCAGAACGACGCCGCAGGCGCGACCCTGCGGGAACGGCTGCTGCTCTTCGTTGATGAACAGGCGCTTCATGGGGAACGCCACGAGCACGCCGAGCAGCGACAACACCACGTTGAAGGCCAGCATCGGGAACCACGGCAGCGGCCTGTTCTCGATCCACATGTAGGCCGCAAGCCCCGAAATGAGCGGTCCGGTCATGTAGCCGGCGGCCGTGGCCACCGACTGCGCGGCGTTGTTCTCGAGCACGTTCATGTCGGTGCCGCCCAGGCGCGCGAACACCTTGAACAGCGCGAACGATAGGATCACCGACGTGAGCCCGACGCCGAGCGACCAGCCCGTCATCGCACCGACGTACAGGTTCGTGGCACTCAGGATGCCGCCGAGCAGGAACCCGGTCAGCGCGGCGCGCAGAGTCAACTGCGGCGTGTCGCCGCGATAGATGTTCTCCAGCCACCAGCGGTCCTTCTGTTCCTTGCTCCAGGTGCGGACCTGTTCTTCGGTCAGGTGCTGGATCGCCATCGAAGCCTCCGGCAGGGGTAAGGGACGCCGGAGCATAGTCGCGCGGGCGGGGGACGCTCAACCGGCAACACGGACCGGACCCGCGCCCGGCGCGACGATTGCCGCGTATCAAGAGCTGGTGGCATAGTCCACGCGCATTTCCGCACCCCCCTCGAACACACTCGTCCATCCTGCAGGAGGAATGTATGTCCCGGAACTCACGTCGCGCGCTCGTGCGTGCGGTGCCGGCATGGGCGCTGGCCGCCGTCATGGCGCTGCCTGCGTTCGCCGCGCAGCCCAAGTCGGCCGCGAAGTCCCCAGCCACGCCGCTCGTTCGTACCGGCCTCGAGACACTCGAGAAGCAGGTGCAGGAGTTCACGCTCGCCAATGGCCTGCGCTTCCTGGTCGTCGAGCGCCATCAGGCGCCGGTGTTCAGCTTCTTCACCGTGGTGAACTCGGGTTCCGCCAACGACGCCGTCGGCACCACCGGGATCGCGCACATGATGGAGCACATGGCGTTCAAGGGCACGTCGCTGGTGGGGACCAGCGACTACGCCAAAGAGAAGCCGCTGCTCGACGCCGAGGAGCGCGCCTGGGAGGCGCTGCTCAACGAGCGCCGCAAGGGCCTGCGCGCCGACAGCACCAAGCTCAAGCAGCTTGGGCAGGTGTTCTCCGATGCCCAGCAGGCCTCGCAGAAGGTCGTCGTCCCGAACGAGTTCACGCGCGTCGTGGAGCAGGCCGGCGGCCAGGGCATCAACGCGTTCACTGCAGAAGACATCACGGCGTACTTCTATTCATTGCCCAGCAACCGGCTCGAGATGTGGGCCGCGCTATTCGCGGGCGCGCTGGTCGATCCGGTGTTCCGGGAGTTCTACAAGGAGCGCGACGTCGTCTATGAGGAGCGCCGCATGCGTACCGAGTCGTCGCCCATCGGCCGGCTCATCTACGAGTTCAACACGTCGGCGTTCAACGCCCACCCCTATGGCTTCGGCGGCATCGGATTTCCGTCCGATCTCAAGAGCTTCAGCCGTAGTGAGGGTGAGGAGTTCTTCAAGCGCAACTACGTGGCCAAGAACATGACGGTGTGCGTGGTCGGCGACGTCACGATCGCCGAGGTTCGCCGGCTCGCGGAGAAGTATTTTTCGGCGCTGTCCGATGCGCCCGCGCCGCCCCCGCTCGACACGGTCGAGCCGCAGCAGATCGCCGAGCGCCGCATCATCCTCGAGGACAAGGCCCAGCCCACGCTGGTTGCTGGGTGGCACATCCCGGCCGCTTCGGATCCCCAGTTCGCGGCGTTCAAGGCCGCGGCCGACCTGTTGGGCGGCGGCAACTGGTCGCGTCTCAACAAGGCGCTCGTCAAGGAACAGAAGGTCGCCGTGCAGGCGTTCGTCGGCACCGGCTTCCCGGGCGAGAAGTATCCCAATCTGATGATCATGTTCGCGGTGCCGGCGTCGGGACAGGATCCCGAGGCGGTCGAGAAAGCCGCCTACAAGGTCATCGACGAAGCGCTCACCACGAAGCCATTCACCGCGGACGAACTCGCCGGCTACAAAGTGCGCGTGCGAGCGCAGAAGATCGGCGCCGTGGACGACAACGGCAACCTGGCCGGCGAGCTGGCGCAGGCGCAGGCGCTGTACGGCGACTGGCGCGATTTCTTCCGTGAGCAGGAACGCGTGCAGGCGCTCACGCCGCAGGACCTGACCAACGCCCTGAAGAGCGTGGTCGTGAAGAACAACCGCACCGTGGCCATGATCAAGAACCCGCCGGCGGCGTCGGCCAACGAAGGAGGGCGCTGACATGAAGAGCCTCACTCCAATCGCCCTCGCCATCGCATCCCTGATCGTCCTCGTCACCCCCTCCGCGCACGCGGCCGAGCGGCCTGCAAGAGACGTGTCGATCTACGACCCGCGCAGTTTCACCATCCCTCCGATAGGCAAGATCCCGGCCGTGAAGCCCGAGCGCGTCGCACTGCCGAATGGCGGTGTGCTCTACCTGCTCGAGGACCACGCGCTGCCCACCGTGCGCGGTGTGGCGTACTTCAGCTCGAGTCCCACGCTCGTACCGGGTGATCGCGCGGGACTTGCCGAACTCGTCGGCACCGTCATCCGTTCCGGTGGAACTGCTGCCCACTCGGGCGACTGGCTCGACGACCGGCTGGCGGCCATCGGTGCCAGCCTCAACTCCAATGTCGGCTCGACGCTCGCCAACACGGGATTCCGCTGCCTGACCGAGAACACGGCCGAGGTCGTCGGACTGTGGGCCGAGATGACGCGCCAGCCGGCATTCCCGGACGACAAGATCGAGCTCGCGAAGGTCGAGCAGCGCCAGAGCATCGCCAGCCGCAACGACGAGATGGTCGGACTGCTCATCCGCACGTCGCAACAGGCGATTTACGGCAAGGACAGCCCGTGGGCGCGTGTCCCGGAGTACGCCACGATCGAGCCGATCGTGCAGTCGGACTGCAGGAAGCTGCATGCCAGCGTGTTCGTACCGGAGCGCATGGTGGTGGCGGTGTACGGCGACTTCAAGGCTGCGGACATGAAGAAGTTGCTGCTCGCGAAGCTCGGCGACTGGAAGAAGAGCGGGAATCCCAAGCCCGTTCTGCCGCCAACGCCCAAGAGCGTGGCGTCCAAGTTGTTCTTCGCCCCCAAGGATGACGTCACGCAGTCCGGCATCATCGTGAGCCAGCCTGGTTCGCGTGCGGACGATCCGGACTACGCCGCCATGCAGGTGCTCGAGCAGGGCCTGGGCGGCGGATTCTCGTCGCGCATGTTCAGCTACATCCGCACCGCGCGCGGTCTGGCCTATGCCACCGGTGCGCAGGCCGGCACCGACTTCGAACGGCCGGGCGTGTTCCTGGCGTACTCGCTCACCAAGAGCGAGTCGACCATGGTGGCCTTGCAACTGGTGCGCGATCAGGTGCGCGCGGTCACGCAGTCGCCGTTCAGTGCCAAGGAGATGGAGACGGCCAAGCAGGCCGCGGTCAATGGCTTCGTGTTCAACTTCCAGGACCCGAGCCAGACGTTGTTCCGCGCCGCCTACTACGAGGCAATCGGATACCCGGCGGACTTTCTGCAGGGCTACCAGAAGGCGCTCGATGGCGTGACGGCCGGGAGCGTGCTCGAGGCCGCGAAGCGCAAGATCACACCCGACGCTCAGGTCGCGATCATCGTCGGCCGCGAGAAGGACTTCGATGCGCCACTCGCGAGCGCCGGACTTCCGGTGGAGCGTGTCGACATCACGATCCCACCGCCGCCTTCCAAGATGGGCAAGGTGTCGGCGTCGCCCGAGGCCAAGCAGAAAGCCCACGCGTGGCTCGCGGCTGCGACGAAGGCCGCAGGTGGTTCGGCCGCTTGGAGCGCGGTCAAGACCGTGACGGAGACTTCCGAGGCCACGATCAGCATCCAGGGTCAATCGTTGTCGATCTCGGCCGAGGAGTCGTGGGCGTTCCCGAATCGACAGGTCGCCAGCCAGAAGCTGCCGTTCGGTGAAGTGAAGCAGGGCTTTGACGGCACGGCGGGCTGGATGAACGCCATGGGGCAACTGCAGGACAATCCCAAGGCCGCCGAAGAAGTCGCGAAGGACTATCAGAAGTCCATGTGGCGCATGTTCGGCACGCCGGACGCCATCGAACTCGTGGCGCTCGATGCACCGGAGACCATCGACGGTGTGAAGTACCACTCCGCCGCCGTGCAGGGCAGCAAGCTGCAGGACCACGTGCTGCTCTTCACCGAAGATGGCAAGTACGCGGGCATGGCCTACCAGGACGACGGTCAGGGCGGGCAGATGGGACCGGCGCGCGTCGTCGAGTTGCGCGGGGGTTGGTCGGCGGAGGGTGCGATCCAGTACCCGCACACGTTCAAGATGACGCGCGACGGCAAGCCGTTCCTGGACGGCAAGGTCACCGCGTTGAAGTTGAACCCTGCGCTCAGCGACGACGTGTTCAAGAAACCGACGAAGTGACGACCTGCCTCCCGGCGGCCGCACTAGTGGGCGCCGCAGCTTCGCGTGCTTGTGGTGTATCCGGCGGAACGGAATGGTATTCCCGGCCATCGGAGTGAACAGTCGATCGTGTGGGTTCGAAGCAGTGCCTGTCCATGTGCCCAGTCGTGGTCTCCGCGCGCTGTGGCGCGCATGGCGGGGCGCGGAGACCGGCGGCGGTGGGATTCGAACCGGTCAAGTACGTCGCGCCCCGAGGCATCCTCACCGCGGTGCGCAAGTACCGCGGTGATCCCGCCACGCGCGGCGGCCTGCCTGCCGAACGCCAGGTGAGCGTGCCGGTGGAGTCCATCCAGCCGTGACGGCAGCGCGAAACTCCGCACCGTGAGATTCGCGCTCCATCACCGGCTGATCAGGTCGGAACGCAACTCGAACGCAGTCCCCGCGCTGCCATGGCACCGAACGGATCGATCAGCGCGGGACCCTCGAGCTCGATCCGGACGGGGCAGAACCCGCCCCACGGCCGGCCGCCGTTGCCGAGGGGGTGACGGCAGCAGGGCGCTCGATGAGCGCAGCGACGAGCTGCCCCAGTTCCGACAGCACGCGCCGACCCTGATAGCGGCGTCCGTTGATGAACCAGGTCGGCGTGCCCTGCACTTGCAGCCGGTCACCATCCGCGATGTCCTGCATGACCCGCTGCCGGAACATGCCTGCGTACAGGCCCCGGGAGAACGCCGTGACATCGAGCCCCGCGGCACACGCCCAGCCCATGATCGTGCTGCGGTCGATCTCCTCCTGATGGGCGAAGAACTGGTCGTGCATCGACCAGAACTTGCCCTGGTCGGCCGCGGCGAGCGAGGCCTCGGCGGCCTCGAAGGAATGCGGATGCATGTCGAGTGGGAACTGCTTGAACACCACGCGGACGTCGCGCGGGAACGCCGTCATGACCGAATCCAACACATGCGAGGTGGCCGCACAGCTCGGGCACTGGAAGTCCGAGAACTCCACGATCGTCACGCGCGCCGTGAGCGGCCCTCGCATCGGGGCCGCCATGATGGGAATCTGCACCAGAGTCGAGTCGAGCAATTTCATGACGCCGTTGGTGGCAAGAGCGACGGCCGGCGGTGATCCCGTTGCGGTCGTGCAGCCGGGGTCGGCGTTCGCCGGCGCCGCGACACTCGCGTGCGGAGCGGGCTCCGCCGCGACGAGCGCGGCGGAGCTGGAGAGCCCGAGGAGCGTACCGAGCAGCCATGCTGCAAGCCGACCGCGAGGTGCCGCACCCGGAGTCCGTCGTGGGCTGGCGGTCGGCAGCCTGTGCATGAACCGGGCACGGCCCGGAACGCTGTTCGGATCCCTCACTTGTAGTAGCCCTTGAGGCTGGGGAACGGGTTGCTCGGCTGGCACACGGGCTTCGTGAAGGCCGCGACCACCCCGGTCACGCCGGAGGGGTCCACCAGGGAGACCAGCGACAGTGCCGTTTCAGTGGCCTCCCAGGCCTGCGTCTTGGCCAGCCGGCCGAGCTGCGCATCACCCCACGATTGTTTGATGTACTTGCGCACGGCCGGCGAGAACTCGGCATCGATCCTGGCCGCGATCGCGGGGCTCGTCTGTTCGACGAAATCCTCCGAGAAGGTCGTCCGCACAGTCTCCTCGGCGTCATAGACCGTGCTGGCCACGGAAACGGTCGTCTGCATGTCGTCCATGATCTGGTACGTGCGGGAGTTGTAGACGCGCTTGACCACGCGCACCATCTTGGCGGTCGTGCTCGGGTTGAAGTCCTGGATCGCCTTGGCCGTGTTGAGCATCGCCTTGCCCGCACGGGTCGCACCCGTGAGGGCCTTGCCCCCGACGACCACGGTCCGGCCCGCCGTGCCGGCGGCGGCAGTGCCGGGGGTCGCCAGGCCGAGCGAGGCGATGTTCGCCGTGAGGATCGCCACGGACGACACCTGATCCACGATCGTGGTGGCGCAATCGCGCCACGGTGCATCGAGCCCGAGCACCGGTGCCGAGTTCTGCTGGCAGCCCGCGCCACAGTTCGTCCAGCCGGGCCCGCAGTCCTGCCAGTAGACATTCACGACGCGGGTGTAGCCGGCCTTCGCGTGCGGGTAGCACAGGCCTTCGTTGCTGCCTTCGAGTCCATCCGCGCACACCATGGGGACGCCCGCCCCTCGCCCGTACGAGTCCTTGTTGCAGAATGCGCCGGCGTCCCCGAAGCCGGGTGGACAGTCCGGGGAGCAGATGCAGCACCCGACCGCATGGTAGTTCGCGGCGCAGCGCGGATAGGCGAGCAGCCCGTTCATCTCACAAGGTTTGCCTTCACCCTCTTCGCAGCGTTGGATCGCGGTCTTGCCACCGACTGCGGAGTAGCCGACCCAACCTTCGCCGCGGCCATAGGGCTGGGGCTTCACGCAGGTGATCTCGCCCTCGCCGAAACCCGGCGGGCACGCTTGCCAGCACACCGGACCAACGCCCTTGTAACCTGGTTTGCAAGCGGGGTAGCACACGGCATCCGCCGCGCCACGCTCGGTGCCGGGCGGGCACTGGCTCAATGGGACGCCGTGCGGGACGCTGTAGGTGTCGCGCCAGCAGAAGGGCAGCTTCGCGCCGATGGTCTCCAGTTGAATCCAGTTCATGATGGCATCCAGATCGCCGGGCTGCATGAACGGCACGTCCAGGTAGCGGACATCGGGATCCGAGGTGTCGACCGGGTCGGTGATCAGGCCGCTGGAACGCGCGACCGGCACGGTCCAGCCGGCCGGTTCCTTGCAGCCGACTCCCACGTCCGTCCACCCGGGCGGACAACCACGCGTGCACATCATCGGGCCGGCCGCAGTGGAGCCCTCGGCGCAGCGGACCAGGACCTGGAACCCCACGACGTCGCAGCCCTGCGGATATCGCGCATTGCACTCGCGAAGTTGTGAACTGGAATTGAATATGTTCAGGGTGCCGAACAGGATGCGAGGCTCTGGCGCGGGCTTCATGCAAAGCCCGTCGGCGCCGGGAGTGAAACCCGGAGGGCACGCCGATGGGGGCGGGGAAGTCGTCCTCCCCGGCAAGTTCGTGACTGGCGCCGGCGCATCGCCTCCGGCGGCAACACCAGCGCCGTAGCGGTAGACCTGATCGCCGGCGTTGACGCCCCACACCAGCGCGGCGCTCCCGACACTGATCTGCTTGAGCCGGGCACCCGGGTTCGGTTCCTGCCATTCCGTTCCGTTGTGGCGATAGACCATGTCGGCGCTGTTGACGCCCCACACGGTGCCGTCACTCGCCACGGTCACGTACTTGAGCCGCGCACCGGGGTTCGGCTCCTGCCAATCCGAACCGTCGTAGCGATAGACCATGTCGGTGCTGTTGACGCCCCAGACCTGTGAAGCGCTGCCGGTGCAGATCTGCTTCAACCGGGCGCCGGGATTGGGCGTGCTCCAGTTCGAACCGTCCCACCGCCAGACCTGATCATCGGAACTCACGCCCCAAACCGTGCCATCGCTGGCCACGCTCACGTGCTTGAGCCGCGCGCCGGCATTGGGCTCGGTCCAGTCACTGCCGTTGTAGCGGAACACCTGGTCGTTCACGTTCACACCCCAGATGTTCGAGGCGTTGCCGACGCTGATCTGCTTCAGCCGCGCGCCCTGGTTCGGCGTGCCCCAGTTAGAACCGCTCCACCGCCAGACCTGATCATCAGAGCTCACGCCCCAGAGCTCACCGTCGCTGCCGACCGAGACATGCTTCAGGCGTGCACTCGAGGTGGGTTCGGCCCAATCGCCCGTGGCGGGTGCCACCGGTGGCGTCGTGGTTGTGGGCGTGATGGGAGGGGTGCTCACGGCTGGCGCGGCAGCGCTCGACTCGACGATGTCATAGAGGTCGGTACGCGTGCCATTGGCCTGCACCATCACGACCTTCTTGCGCCACAGGTCGAGCTGGATACCCAGCTGGCGGCTGCCGTCGTTCAGGTAGACCGACCACTCGTCGCGTCCGGTCTCGACGAAGTTGGAGTTCGACTGGCTGTTGCTCTCCTTCCAGTTCTTGCCACCGATGTTCATGAAGGTTCCACGACCGAACTCGGCATACCGAACGAACTTCACGTTGTCGCCCTTGACGTCTGCGGTCGAAGTCTGTGCGGGCACGGGGGTGGCGGTGATGGATAGCAAGAGCAGACCGAAGAACGTAGTGGCAAGCGAACGGAGTCGGGACATGCATTCCCCTGCTTGAGGAGGGAGTTGCGCAGGCCTGCTCGGCTCGGGCCGCAGGTGGGTCCGCGGAGACGGGCGAGAAGGAGTAGCGGCGATGTTTCGGCGCCACGGGGGAGGCTGCGGCCGAGCCCCCAAGCTGTCCGAAACTGCATCCTCGGGGGTTGTCACAAGCCTTTCAAGTGCAATCTGCGCAGGCTGGTACCAGGCACGCACCCCGATACGGGAGGCCGCTCGGACGCATGGCGCGAACCTGCTCCCGACGCTCGAGCGGCCGTCCTCCGATGAGTGATTGCTCAACGGAGGGGGCTAGCGCATCGCCACCTTGTCGCCGCCGCTCTTGAGCTTCACTTCCGCCTTCTGCCGTTCGAGCATGAGTACCGTGACGTCGGGATCCACGATCACGCGCTCGGGTTCGAACGTGCACGCGATGGT
>JANNWR010000398.1:0-7484 GCA_031408715.1 bacterium | reverse complement strand
CACGCTCGACTACAGGCTCGCGCTCACTCCGAGGCCGGCCCGGCTCATGAGCGCCTCCGCCGAGCGGAACACGCGCTCACGCGCTCCGTGGTGGTGTTCCATGCTCTGGCAGCCTTGTCCCTCTTCGAGTTGGCGCACCTGGCGGGCACTGCCGCCGCGCTCGACTCCGCCCTGTTGTTGATCCGTGCGGTCCAGGGATTACTGCTCTACCCGCTGTGTATGTGGTGGCTGCGCACTCCCGAGCGGATCTCGCGCGCGTGGCGCGCCGTTGTCGTCGCCGGGCTCGTACTCGGGGTCGTCAACCTCATCGGCGTGGCCGCGTGGGACGTGAAGCGCGCCGGGATGACACTGTTCCTGAACAACCCGGATGCCCCGTTCTCGACTCCGAACGAGGCCGGCACGGCCACGCTCGTGGTCGCGGTCGTGCTCATCATCCGGCAGATCATGAGGCCGGATTGGAAGAATCTGGCTCTGGGCGCCCTCATGGTCGTCACCACGGGCCTCACGCAGTCGCGCTCTGGTCTCCTGGCTTGGGTCACGTTCGGCTTGCTGACTTTACGGTGGGTGCGGCCTTCGAGGCTCATCGCTGGGGCAGTTACACTTGGCGCGCTGCTGCCGCTCTTGCCCCCGTCGTTCTGGATTCGCATGACACGCACGCTCACCGTCGAGCCCGGCTCCTTCGAGTTCTACACTTTCTTCCAGCGCGTGGTCGGATGGGTGACCGCGTGGCGCGTGTTCCAGGATCACCCGTGGACGGGCGTCGGCTATCTGGGATTTCGGTTCGTGAGCCACCGATACAACGACTTGAGAATCGTATTCGTCACCGTCGAGAACTACTTCTACGAGACACTGATCAGTATGGGGGTGGTCGGGCTGGTGGTTCTCGCAGTGGTGCTCGCGCGGCTGTTCCTGCTCGGGCGCGAGGTCCAACGCCTAGCACCCCCTGGCACACTCGCCCATCACATGGCCAGGCTCCACACGCCTCTGGTGCTCGCTCTGCTGGTGGCCAACATGACCGGCGACAACCTCACGGGCATGGTGGGAATCGCGCAGCTCGCCATGTGGACCGCCGTGCTGGTGCGCAGCGGGCATGCGGCCGTAGCCACGGACGCTCGCACATGACGCTCCGAGTACTGGCCTTCACCCCGCTTCCCGAGGCGGGTGCGGCCGGTCGGTACCGGGTCTTCCAGTATGCAGAACCACTCCGGGCGCACGGCATCGAACTCACGGTCGAATCATTCTTCGACAGCGTGGCCTTCGCCCGGCTCTACACACCCGGCGGTGTAACCCACAAGATCTGGGACCTGGCCCGGCGCACCCCCGCGCTCCTCGGACGCCTCCGCTCCGCCCACCGCTATGAGCTCGCGTTCGTCCACCGCGAACTCTGGCCGCTCGCGGGCGATTGGCCGCTGGCGACGCTTCGCGCGTCCCAACCGCGCTGGGTGTTCGACATGGACGACGCCGTTTTCCTACCTAACGTGAGCGAGGCGAACCAGCGCTTCGTGAAGCTCAAGTCGCATGTCAGTGTGCCGGCGATCACGCGAGACGCGGCAGCCGTGTGCGCAGGCAATCACTGGCTCGCGGCATGGGCGCGCGCGCAGCGCCCCGGCCGCCCCGGGCATGAAGTGCAGGTCATCCCGACTGTCGTCGACACCGCGCGCTGGGCTCCCACGAACCCACCGGCGGACGGCAGTGTCCGCCTGCTGTGGATCGGCAGCCCGACGACCCTCCGGTATCTGGAGGCATGGGCCCCGGTGCTTGCCCGCCTGGGGGCCCGCCACCCCGAGCTCGAGCTGCATGTCATCGGCGCGAGACTGACCGTGCCCGGGCTTCGTTGCGTGTCGCATGCATGGAGCGCCGCCAGCGAACGCGAGATCGCGCGACGCTGTCACATCGGCTTGTCGCCCCTTGGCGACGGTGACTGGGAGCGGGGCAAATGCGGCTTGAAGTTGCTTCTGGCGATGGCGCTGGGCCTGCCCGCGGTGGCGTCGCGCGTAGGCGTGCACATGGAGATCCTGACCCCCGGAACCGACGGCGAACTCGTGTCGGGAGAGTCCGAGCTGGAACACGCGCTCGGGCGTCTGATCAGCGACCCTGAACGGCGCTCGGCAGTCGGACGCGCGGCGCGCGCCACCGTCGAGCAACGCTTTTCGATCCGGGCGGTGGTGCCGCAACTCGCCGCCCTGCTGCGACGCGCCGCAGCCTCGGGCTGACCCACGCTCACTTCTCCAACTCCATGAGTATGTTGTCCGCAGGGAACATCCGCATGGGCGTCCGCTCGTACGCTGCACGTGTACGGCGCGCCCAATTGACGAGCCACCCGACCAGCGGATTGAATGGCGTCCACACCGTGACCCCTTCGAATGTGATCCGCTCGCTGGCGATCCTTGCGAACACGAAGTCGAAGTAGTACGGCCGCTCGGTCTTCCGCCGGCTGCCCGCCACGAAAAAGTCGAACCACTCGATCGCGAAGCGCGTCTGGTGGGTGGGGTCGATGAAGTTGTTCCGCGACGTGAAATGTGGCACCCGGATCTGCAGCCGACCGCCGGGCTTCATGATGCGATGCAGCTCCCGCAGTGTTGCGACGGGGTCGGTCAAATGCTCGAGGACGTCCTGGGCCAGGATGCCGTCGAAGGTATGGTCGGCGAAGGGCAATGGCAGCACATCGAGATCGTGCACCACATCGACGCCGGGAATTCCGCTCGTCGAATCGAGGTTCACCCACCCGGAGCGGATATCGGTGCCACAGCCCAGATTCAAGCGCTTGAGGTCGGACATGCGCGACAGGATAGCATCACCCACCATGGACGCGACACGACACCGAGCGGCGATCGGTGGTGAGCGGTGATGGAACGGGTGGCCATCCTCGCCGACTACCTCGTCGAAGGCTGGGCGAGCATGGACCTCTACGCCTCGACGCTGATGGAGCACCTAGCTCACTCCCGGCGCTTCGCCCCGGTTCTCATACGGCCGGAGTTTCGCGACCGCCTCTCCCAACTGCCGTGGTTGTTCGGCCCCCGGCACGGCAGGACACTCGATCGCTACTGGAACCGATACGTCGACTATCCGCGCCATGCCGCGCGGTGCAGCGACGTGCGCCTCTTCCACGTCACCGACCAGACCTATGCTCATCTCGTGAGCGCACTCCCGCCCGGGCGAACGGTGGTGACCTGCCATGACCTGGACTTCGCCTCCCCGCCGGCCGGCACGCGGCAAGCCTGGTTGGTCCGTGCGACGGGAGCATGGACGTTGCGCGGGCTCCAGCGTGCGTCCCGAGTGATCTGCGACAGCGAGGTGGTGCGTGACGAGATCGTGCGGCGGGGGCTCCTGCCGCCTGAACGCCTCACTGTCGTACCTCTGGGTGTCGAGGAGGAGTTCAGCCCGGAAGGGGCCCGACAACTCTCCGAGCCTGCCGAGTCGTTGCTCGCGCCTTTCGCCGGCGCCCCGCTGCTGCTCCATGTCGGGGCGATGATCCCGCGCAAGCGGCTCGACCTGGTGCTGCACTCCTTCGCGCGCGTGCGGGACAGCGTCCCAGGCGCGGTACTGGTTCGCGTGGGCGGCGCACTCTCAGCGGCGATGACCGAACTCGCCCGGCATCTCGGCATCGAGCAGGCGATCGTCAGCATGCCGTTCCTCACGCGCTCAGACCTCGCGGCGCTCTACCGCCGGGCGGACGTGTTCGTGCTCGCCTCCGACCAGGAGGGCTTCGGCCTGCCCGTGATCGAAGCCATGGCCACGGGGCTCCCCGTGGTGGCACGGGAGATCCCCACGGTCCGTGAAGTCGCGGGTGATGCGATCGAGCATGTGGCCGGCGACTCCCCGGAAGCGCTCGCGGCCGCGGTCATCCGTCTGCTGGCCGACGGCACGAGACGCGCGATCATGAGGGAGGCCGGCATCGACCGGGCACGACGCTACCGCTGGGAACACACCGCGGCCGCCACCGCACACGTGTACGACGAACTATTGCGGGATTCGAGCCGCGACGGCCTGCTCCCCTCCGGCGAGCGCAGGCCTTAGCGTCCCGCCAACCCCGCACGCAGGGCGTCTCGCTCGCGTGCCAGCCCGGTGGTGAACGCCCAGGCACCGAACGGCAGCAGCACGATCGCCAGCGCGCCCAGCCGGAGGCCGAGCGGCTGGGGCACGGCCGCGAACGAGCCCACCACCACAAGCACAGTGAAGCAGGCTGGAATAGCGAGCTCCCGCAGGAGCGTCCGCCCCCGGACCAAGTCGGGGGCGGCCATGATCATCAGCGCCACGAGATCGACCAGCGCGCGGATGCACCATGCGAGCGCCGCCCCCGTGATCCCCTCGGCGCGCACGCCCCAGACCAGCAGCACCGCGAAGAACGGGACTTCCGCGAGCAGGAGCAACCCCACGCGCCGGGGCTGTCCCACCGCCTGGATGAGCGCCGACGGGATGAACGACAAGCCTGTGCAGAGCGCACCCACCGTGAGGTAACGCAGTGCGGCCTGCCCTTCGCGCTCGAAACCCGCGCCGAGCCAGAGCCGCAGGATGTCGGCCCCGAGTACGACCAGCACGAGCGTGACCGGGAACAGGACGATGTAGACCTGGGTCAGGCCGCGCAGGAACAATGTCCGGACACGCTCCGGATCGACGGTGCGATTGGCCGCGAGTGCTGGGAACAGCACGCTGACCAGCGTACCCGGCAGGATCCACAACTTGGTCGCGAGCTCCTGCGGCGTGGCGTAGTAGGCCACCACTGCGACCGAGGTCAGTGCGCCGACGACGAGCCGGTCCGCCGATGCGAACAAGGGCACCATCACGTTCACGACGGCCAGCCAGCCACCGCTCAGGAGCAACGGGCCGGCGTGGCGGGGTGTCCAGCGGAACTCACGCTGCAGTCCCGGCATCGCTGAGCGGCAGACGACCAGGTGTGCCACTGCGCCCACGAAGCGCACGACCACGATGGTCCCGACGATGACCGAGAGCCGTGATGTGAGTGGCAGGACCAACATCGGCAGGACGAACGACAGGATGCTCATGGGAATGCGGATCAGGTTCATCGCCCGGAAGCGCTGATAGGCGGCGAGCACACCGCCAAGGCCGGCGGTCACGAGCACTGCGGGCAGCGAGCCCGCCAGGAGGTAGAACGTGATCCGCGTCTCGTACGCAAGGATCGCGGGCACATGCAGGACCGTGCCCACCAGCCACGGCGTGAGCAGCGCCAGCAGTCCGCCACCGGCCACACCGAACCCCGCGAGCATCACTACCGACGTGCCCACCAGTGTGGGCAGGTCGCCGGTCTCTCCACTTCCCAGGCGCTCGGCGACGAGGCGAGTGAGCGCCCGTCCGAGGCCCAGGTCGAAGAGCGTGAAGTAGCCGATCAGCGTCCACGACAGCGTCAGCACGCCGAAGGCCTCATTGCCCAGCCCGTGAAGCAGCACCGGGATCGCCACCGCGGCGGCGAGCATCGGCACGACCTGACCGAGGAGGCTCCAGATCGCATTGCGGGCAAGCAAGCCGCCACGGGTGAGACCTGCGGCAGGAGGCGGCGTGCCGCCCTGCGGCGCGAGGGGCTCAGTCACCGACAGCGATCCTCATCGCGAGCCCGGCGTGGTCACTGACGTGCATGCACCCTCACCACTTCTTCGTAGACCTGGTCCAGTGCCGCCACGATCGCCGGCCACGCGAATCGCGCGCGCGCGGAGGCTGCACACTTCGCACCGAGCTCGGCCCGGCGCGCCGGATCGAGCAGCAAGCCCTCGAGCGTCGCCGCCAGCGGCGCGGGTTCGGCCGGCGACAGTAATCCACGATCCACGGGACCAAGCAGCTCCGGGCTCGCGCCGCTGTCACTGGCGACCACGGGCGTGCCGCTCGCCATGCCCTCGGCCGTCGACATGCCGAAACCTTCCATCGAGCGCGATGGCACCGCGATCACATCCGCGGCCCGGAGCAGTGCGGGCAGCTCGTCATCTGGGACGCGTCCCAGGAACCGCACGCGGTCGGCGAGGCCGAGCTCGGCCCGGAGTGCCTCGAGCGCGGCACGTTCGGGCCCGTCGCCGCCGATCACCATCACAAACGGCACGCCGCGCGCAGACATGATCGCTGCAGCACGCAGCAGGACGTCGAGGCCCATGCGGCGCACCAACCGGCGCACGCTGACGACGAGGGGCATGCCGGGTATGAGTCCCAACCGGTCGCGCATGGGTCCCGGATCCCCCGGCGCGAAGCGCGCGGTGTCCAATCCCGCCGGGACCACCCGTACACGTGGCAGGGCCGAGGGCGCGAGTGCCGCCACCTGCTGACGTACGAACTCGGTATGCACCACGATGCGCTGGGCCCGCGCCAACAACCGCCGGTCCAGCATCTGGATGCCCTGCGACTTGAGCCAGTCCCCGAGCCTCAGCCGGTTCTGGCCACCCGCAGGCGCACCGTCCAGGCGCTCGGCTTCGAATTCGAGGTGATGCGAGGCATGGAAGTTGAGCACGCGGGCGGCCGGGAACGGCGCGTCGAACGCCGGCGCAGCACTCGCGACCTGGTGCGCATGCAGGACATCGAACCCTTCGAGTGCCCGCGCGCGGAGCGCTCGTGTGACCTGACGGCGCACCTCCTGCGAGAACCGGATCCCGCGCGTGGCGGGCAGTGGGTAGCGCACGAGCCGGAAGCCGTTCACGCGTTCCTCCGGCGCACGTCCGCCGAAGTCACCCGAGAGCACGGTCACTTCGTGGCCCGCCGCGGCCTGAGCGCCAGCAAGCCCATGGATAAATCGCTCCGCACCGCCGAGTGCATCCGGGAACACCAATGTCGCGACGTGGAGGATCTTGAGCTTGCGACTCAAGGCGCCTGCCCCAACTGCGCCAGAGCCGCCGCCAGTTCGGGCGAGCCCGGTGCGGCAGCAATCCCGCGCTGGAGCGCCGCAATCGCGGCCGCCTTGTTGCCCGCCTGAGCATGCGCCTGCGCTTCGAACAGGTACGCGCGCGCACTCGACGGCAGGATGCGCTGCGCGTCGGCGAAGCCCTTGAGCGCACCCGCAACGTCCTTTTTCACCAGCGCCATGAGCCCGACCATCACTTCGGCGTCGCTGCGCACCTGGACGTCGTCGGACTGACGCGCGTGCGTGATGGCCACGGCGGAGCCCGCGAGGTCGCCGTCGACGCGCCGGCGCTCGGCGAGCACCACCCAGGCCTGGCCGTTCGTCGGATCGAGCGTGACCGCGCGTTCGAACGCCTCGCGCGCCTGCGGCTTCATACCTTGTGACATGAGCCGCGCGCCCTCGTCGTAGGCCACCTGGCTGCGCGAACGCCGCGTGGCGTTCTCGAGCAGCTTCTCGAGCTCCGCGGCCTCGGCAGGCGCGGTCGCTCGCATCGCGCGCACAGTGGCGGCGGCGCGTTCGGTATCACCACGCTCGCCCAGCCAGCGCGCACGCGACCGATACCACTCCGCCGGCGTCCAGTCGGCGAACAACGCCCCCGCGGGCTCACTGGCGACGAATGGGATGCTGCTGGTCACCCCGAGTGAAGCCC
>JANNWR010000397.1:0-2362 GCA_031408715.1 bacterium | reverse complement strand
TCGTCTGTCGATCCACAGGAGGTGGTTCCATGCGATTGATGCTCCCGTCCGCGAACACGCACACGATGTCGCGAGTGGTGTTCGTCCGTCTCGCCGCGTTCGTACTGGCGATGACCTGCTTCGTCCCGGCACCCGCACGCTCCGATGAGCACACTTGGTCGATATCGGGGCTCGGCGGCTACTCGCAGTTCTCAAACCGCATCTTCTATCCGGCCGACTCTCTGGCCGACGCTCCCGTGGTCGGGCTGCGCCTGAGCCGCCAGCTCGGCCACTATTGGGCGCTCGAGGGGGCCGGCAGCTACGGCGCCACGCACGGCATCCAGCGCGGCGGTGCCGATGGCGCGGATGTCACCATGATGAACGTGTCGGGCTCGCTGCTCGGCCAGCTTTCGGCTCCGAACCGCTTCGGCATGCTGTACCTGTTGGCCGGGTTCGGCTACACGCAGTTCGACTCCGATGCCGCAGCCGATGACCTGCACTATGGCGTGGTCGAGGCCGCACTCGGCTGGAAGAAGGAACTGAGCGACGCGATCTCGCTGCGCGTCGAGGCGCGCAACCTGCTGAACATGCCCGAGAAGAACTACGTGGCCGCGAACAAGGCCGACCAGCAGTACTGGGCGGGCCTGTCGTGGGGTTGGGGCGGCAAGCCGGCCGACTCCGACGGCGACGGCGTCCCCGACAAGAAGGACAAGTGCCCCGGCACGCCCGCGGGCGCCACGGTCGGCCTCACGGGCTGCCCGAGCGACTCCGATGGTGACGGCGTCTGGGACGGGCTCGATGCGTGCCCCGGCACGCCCAAGGGCGCGAAGATCGATGCCAAGGGCTGCCCGACCGACTCCGACGGCGACGGCGTGTTCGATGGCCTGGACCAGTGCCCGAACACCCCCAAGGGCGCGACGGTCGATGCCAGCGGCTGCCCGGTCGACTCCGATGGCGACGGCGTGTTCGACGGCCTCGACCAGTGCCCGTCGACGCCGAAGGGTGCGACGGTCGACGCCAGCGGTTGCCCGAAGGACAGCGACGGTGACGGCGTGCCGGACGGCATCGACCAGTGCCCGAGCACGGCGGCCGGCCTGAAGGTCGACGCCAGTGGCTGCCCGATCGAGGTCACCGAGAAGGAGACCGAACTGCTCGACACCGGCATGATCCGGCTCCAGAACATCAACTTCGAGACCGGCAAGGCCGAGTTGCTCGAAGACAGCTACGCGCCGCTCGACGAGGTCGGTTCGATCCTCGTGAAGTGGCCGCAGCTCCAGATCGAGATCGGCGGGCACACGGATGCGCGCGGCAGCGACGCCAGCAACCAGGTGCTGTCCGAAGCACGCGCGGAATCGGTGAAGGCGTACCTCACCAGCCGCTTCACGGGCATCGACGGCGGCCAGCTCACCATCAGGGGTTATGGCGAGTCGAAGCCGCTCGTGCGCAACACCACCGCGCTCAACCTGGCGAAGAACCGCCGCGTCGAGTTCAAGGTGCTGAATCGCGATGCGCTCAAGAAGGAGATCGAGCGCCGCAAGATGCTGCAGAAGTAACGCACTTCACGCGCTGGACACCGCCGGGCCCGGGGGTCACACCCTCGGGCCCGGTTCGTTTGTGTGGCGCGCTTGCGGCCGCGACTTTGCACGGCTCCGGCGCGGTGGCAAGATGCGGTCTCGCGCCTCGGGACACCGCTCTGGCGCACGTCGCTTGCGACGATCGGCTTCTTTCACCGCGCGGCCCCGGAGGCCCCATGAGCATCGCCACGCCCCACTTCACAGGAGCCGGCCTCGACGAGATGGTCGCCACGCGGCGCGACCTGCACGCGCACCCGGAACTCGGGTTCGAGGAAGTGCGCACTTCGGGCATCGTCGCCGATCGCCTGCGCCAGCTCGGACTCGAGCCGCGCACCGGCGTCGGCCGCACGGGTGTCATGGCACGCATCACCGGCGCGCGGCCCGGCAAGACCGTGCTGCTGCGCGCCGACATGGATGCGCTGCCGATCCTCGAAGAGAACGACGTGCCGTACCGCTCGCTCACACCCGGGAAGATGCACGCGTGCGGGCACGACTGTCACACCAGCATCCTGCTCGGGATCGCCCGGCGCTTGATCGAAGAGAAGGCCACGCTCAAGGGCAGCGTCGTGCTGTGCTTCCAACCGGCGGAAGAACTCGGCGGACCCAAGGGGGGCGCCGAAGCGATGATCCAGGACGGCGCGCTCGATTGGGCCAAGGCCGACGCTGCCTTCGGGCTGCATGTCTGGCAGGACCTTCCGCTCGGCACCATCGGCGTGACGCCGGGTCCGTGGATGGCGGCCGTGGACGAGTTCACGGTCACGTTCAAGGGCAAGGGTGCGCACGGCGCCATGCCGCACGCGGGGCGGGAT
>JANNWR010000396.1:0-2557 GCA_031408715.1 bacterium | reverse complement strand
GGAGAAATACATGTTTGGCGTGCCGCGCGTGTCGATGAACGCGGAGTACACCGGGACGCCGGGCCCGAACGGCCCGCGCAGTTCGAACCGCCGGCGCGACTTGGCTGCCTCCGCCACGAACAGGCCCTTCTTGGTTCCGATGGCCAGTACGACGCGCTCTGCCATGATCAGCCTCCTGAGACCGCGGGAAGGAACGTGACGACGTCGGCTTCGGACAGCGGCGTATCCAGCCCCGAAGCGAGATCACGCGTGTTGTCGGCATTCACGAAAACATTCAGGTGCCGGCGCACGGTGCCGGTCTCGTCACACAGGTTGGGATAGAGCGCGGGCAGATCGCGCTCGATGACGCGCAGCAGCATGCGCACGTCGGCCGCCTCGAGCGAGACCTGCGCCCGGCCACCGGCGTAAGCCCGGAGCATGCCGGGCAGATGCAGAGTGACGTTTTGGGTTGTTGGCATGATGAGCTCGAGGATCCCGTGCAAAGTCACCCGAAGGCAGGACGTCAGTCCATGCTTGTGCGTGAAGCCCTGACAGTAGCCGCAACGACTGGACCGGTTCAATCAGGAACATACGGCGTGGAGGAGCGCGCACGCTTCGAACTTACACCGCCTTCCCCAGCCCCCGCCGCATGATCGCGATCTGTCCGGCATGATAGAGCTGGTGCTGGATCTGGCCGTGCAACAGCACGTCCCACGTGTGATCGACCTTCGGTCGCTTGCGGCCCAGCATGGCCACCGGGAATGCCTCGACGGCAGTGCGGAACTTCTTCTGAGTGCGCGCCAGCCGCCGCAGCGTCGCCTTCCATGCGGTGGGAGTCGTACGCGTCACCGACGGGAAGTTCAGTTCGGGCGTCACGGTGGGCGCCTCGCCGATCAGCCGCCATGCCACGATCTCGTTCCAGCTCGCCACGTGCTCGACGATCTCCCAGATCGAGTGCGCGTGTTTGACTGGCCGCTTCGCGGCCATGACCGACGAGAGCCCGGCCAGAGCTTCGAGCAACGATGCGCCGCACCACGCATGCGCCTTATATGCGCGATCGACCTGGTCCAGGATGCGCTTCTTCTCGTTCATGAGCATGCTCCTTGAATGGCCCGCTTCTGGTACGCAACCCGATCACAGTCAGAGGTCATGGTCCCGCGCGCAACTCCGGCATGTCCCGTGCGCAATACAGGAGGAGCGCTCACGCGCTCGAGCTGCTGTCCTCACCCTCGGACAGCTTCGCCGAGATTCTTGTCATGAGATCCTTCGGCATGGCGATGCGCTGCACCTTGCGGCGCACGCAGGCGATGAGCTGATGCTCGAACGTGAATTCCGCGGCGCACGTGGCACAGGTCTCAAGGTGCTCACGCACCAGCCGGATCTCGTCGGACGACAACTCACGATCGACATAGTCGTCGAGCCGTCGGAATGCCTCTTCGCAGCCGTAGCGATCAGGAGTACTCATGGCTTGTCACTCTCGATGCGGGCTTGGGTGCTCAGGCTGGCCACGATGCCGGCTTCCTGCGCGGCTTCCCACAGCGCTTTCTGCAGCATGCGCCGGCCGCGGTGCAGCCGCGAGCGCACGGTGCCCACGGGGCAGTCGAGCATGTCGGCGATCTCCTGATAAGAAGCATCGTTCACGAAGTAAAGCGCGCACACCACCGAGAACTCCTCGGGGAGCGAGCCGATGGCGTCGCGCACGCGCTCCTCGCCGAGCTGGTCGATGATCAGCCCCGCCGGGTCGTCATGCCGGCCGGTGATACCTGCGGCGGTCGCCGCGTCCATGAGGAACAACACGCCGGGCTCCTCGAGGCTCGACGTCTGCGGGCGGCGCTGCTTCGTGCGGTAACTGGCGAAGAACGCATTCGTGAGAATGCGCATGAACCACGCGCGGAAGTTCGTACCCGGTTGGAACTGATCGAAATGCTTGTACGCCGAGAGCGCAGCCTCCTGCACCAGATCCTCCGCATCGTGAGAACTGCGGGTCAGGTGGTAGGCCGTGCCGTAAGCGCGCTCGAGCACCCCGGCGAGCAGGGATTCGAACGCGGTTCGGCGTGCAACCGTTTCGCTCATGAGGCGGCGCTCCGAGAATGGGACTTTCGCTCGTGACGAAGTTAGGCGGCGACTCGCAGGGCCGTCAATCACGGAGACGCGGCCACCCAGCCATGCGAAGAGCGCCGCGCGCACCCGGTCATGCCCTGCGCCAGCACACACGAACCCCGGCTCCAACGCTGGCTTCCAAGAGACAATGGCGCCCGGCGAGAACTCCTGCCGGGCGCCGTTCGTGAATCGCGTTCAGTGAGCGCGCAGGGCCGACGCCATGGCGTAGTACAGCGGAATCCCGAACACCACGTTGAACGGGAACGTGATCGCCAGCGCCGAAGTCAGGTAGTAGGTGGGATTGGCGGAAGGCAGGTTCATGCGCGCCGCCGGCGGTGCGGCGATGTACGACGCGCTCGCCGCCATGGCCCCGAGGATGGTCGCGCCACCCACGCTCAGCCCGGCCAATGTGCCAAGCCCCACACCCAGTGCGCCGTGGAGGACCGGCATGATCACGCCGAAGCCGAGCAGGAACACG
>JANNWR010000395.1:0-1534 GCA_031408715.1 bacterium | reverse complement strand
ATTGCGCCGAAAAAAACAACACGGGCCGGCGGGAAGCCGGCCCGTGCGAAATGGAGCGGAAGAGGGGATTCGAACCCCCGACCCTCACCTTGGCAAGGTGATGCTCTACCGGGCTGAGCTACTTCCGCGAATCAAGAGCGGCGAGGAAAATAGAATGCCGCTGCAGGTTACGTCAAGCCGCCCGGGCCGCGGAAGGACCGGCAGTCGGTTGTGAACCCCGGCCGGCAACCCGGGAGCGCCCGGAACCGCTCCCCGATGCGGTTCCAGCTCCCGCCTCCTCCTTGCGTCCAGCCGCCCGAGCGTCTATCCCTCGCCGCGTGAACATCCTCGTCCACAAGTACGGCGGCACATCGGTCAACGGCCCCGAGCGAATCCGCGCCGTGGCGCGGCGCATCGCGGAGGCGCGAGCCGCGGGCCACGCCATGGTCGTGGTCGTGAGCGCGATGGGCGACACCACCGACGATCTGATCGCGCTTGCGCGCCAGGTCTCACCCCAGCCATCCCGCCGCGAGATGGACATGCTGCTCTCGACCGGCGAGCGCGTCTCGATGGCGCTGCTCGCCATGGCCCTGCATGACCTCGGCGTCCAAGCCATCTCATTCACCGGCTCGCAGAGCGGCATCCTGACTGACGAGGCGCACTCCAATGCGCGTATCGTCGGCGTGAAGCCCGACCGCATCCGTGCAGCACTCGACGCCGGCAAGGTCGTGATCGTGGCGGGATTCCAGGGCGTCTCGCCGGTCAACAAGGAGATCACGACGCTCGGCCGTGGCGGCAGCGACACGAGCGCAGTGGCGCTGGCCGCGGCTCTGGGTCGTGCGCGCTGCGAGATCTTCACCGACGTCGATGGCGTGTTCACCGCCGACCCGCGCGTGGTACCCGAGGCGCGGCTCGTACCGCGCCTGGGATACCGCGCCTGTTCGGCGCTGGCGCATCTGGGTGGTCGCGTGCTGCACGCGCGCAGTGTCGATCTGGCCGCACGCGAACGCGTGCCGCTGGCCGTACGTTCGTCGTTCCGGGACGCTCCCGGCACCGAGATCGCGGAGGACCTTGTGGAAGCTCCCAGAGTCGAAGCTGTCACGCATCGCGCCGACGTCTCGCTGGCGATCGCCGAGGGCAACGCCGGCGGCAAGGGCGAGGCCCGTGGCATCCTGGAGTCGGTGAGCGAGCAGTTCCCCGCCCTCGAACTGGTGGCGCACGAGCAGGCCACGGCGACGCACGGCGCGGTCATCTGGATGGGTTCCAGAGACGACGTGCTCGAGCTGCAGTCGCGCTTCCGCGAGCTGCGCGGCCCGGGCGGCGAATGGCGGCTCGACGTCGTGCACGACGCGGGGTTCGTGTCGCTGATCGGGCTGGGCCTGGGTGCCCCGGAAGCCGCGCGAGCCGAACGTGCGCTCGAGAAGTCGGGCGTGCCGCTGGTCGCGCTGCGCGTGACGGCGGCGGCCCTCGTGTTCCGGGTCGAGAACGCACGCGTGGCCGACGCCGTGCGGGCGTTGCATGCGGAGTTCCTCGGCTAGCTTCGCCTGGCTTACTG
>JANNWR010000394.1:0-3342 GCA_031408715.1 bacterium | reverse complement strand
CCTTGGTGGCGATCACCAGTTCGTCGCGCCGGCCGAACTCGCGCAGCCACTTGCCCGTGACCTCTTCGCTGCGCCCGAGTGAGTACATGTCGGCGGTGTCGAAGAAGTTGATGCCGGCTTCGATGGCGCGCTTGAAGAATGGCTTGGCGGCCGCCTCGTCGAGCACCCACGGGCGCCACGACGGATCGCCATAGCTCATGCAGCCCAACCCCAGGCGGGACACGGACAGGCCGGTGCGGCCGAGTGTGGTGAAGCGCATGCGAGGACCTCGGAGGCCGGAAGGAAGAGGGACGACTGGATCCGTGCAGAGCGTACCGCTTGGCCCCGCTGGCGTGCTAGCCCTTCACGGCCGCCAGTTCCTGGATCTTCTGCATCGTCGTCCAGTTGCGCGTGGTCACGGCGTCCTTGAGCAGCCGGCTCACCGAGTTCGGCAAACGGCTCTCGAGGATGCCGCCCGCGCACCACAGATAGGCCGCACGCTTGCCCAGCGCCATCGCGTCGTCATCCCAGTCCTGATCCAGGAGTGGCTCGAGCTTGCTGCAATCGGATGCGGCGAACGGCACGGCCACGATCAGCTTGGACGGATCATCCGCCTTGTCGGCGAGCGTGTTCTCGCTCATCACGGTCGTGATCTCGTCTTCGGTGAGCACGACCACGCGTGCGGTGACATCGAGCCGCATGAGCAAGGCCTTCTCGATCTGCGTGGCAAGCTCCGCGGGCGTGTCTTCCTGAGCGGTGAACACCACATTGCCGCTGTTCAAGACGGTGCGAACATCGGCGTGCCCGAAGTCGGCTACCAGCGTGCGCAGTTCGGCCATCGGAATGCGCTTCGAACGGCCGACGTTGATGCCGCGGATGAGTGCGATCTTCCTGCCTCGAGCCAAGATGCGGACCTCGCCGTGCTGGATGGGGCGATCAACCACAGGAGCGACCAGGCGGGAGACACGAGGTGGCGCTGCCGGAACGCCAGACTACAGCGGTTTCAGTGCGGCGACGAACCGGTCGCGGGAGATGGCCCGGCATCGGGCGCGCCGGGTGTGCCCGGCGCGGACTGCGAAGGGACGGCCCGCTGGGCGCGGCCACGGGCGTCGAGAGTGTCCGGGTGCGGCAGCTCGCCGACCTGCAGCGTCGAGGCGAGTCCGATGACGAGCGCCAGATAGGCCACTCCCATGGCGAGACGTTGCCCGCGCGGCACGTGGTCGTAGCCGGGGACCGGGTTGCGCATGCGCTGCCACAGTGTGATCAAGCCCACGAGCAGGACCAGGACCATGATGGGGGAGCGGGTGATGACGGTGGCCACGATGCCGAGCGCGTAGCCGGCGATCCAGAACGGCTTGGTGAACACGCCCGCGATGCGGCCGCCATCGAGAGGAGAGACCGGGATCAGGTTGAACAAGTTCAAGAACACCCCGGCATGACCGATGGCGATCCACAGTGGTCGCTCGAACCAGACGCCCGCGGCCAGCACCGCCCACGCCGCGATCGAACCGAACAGCGGCCCGCCGATACCGACCTTGGCTTCGACGTACGCATCGCGCGGCCGGCCGCGCATGGCGATGAACGCGCCCACGAACGGGATGAACACCGGCGCGCTGGCCGGGATCCCCTCGCGCTGCAGCACCACCGCGTGTCCCGCTTCATGCACGAAGATCAGCAACACGAAGCCCGCCGCGAACTCCCAGCCCCATTGCGTGGCATACACCGCGATGCTCAGCAGCATGGTGGCGAGAGTCTTGAGCTTGAGCACGCTCAGGAGCACCGACAGGAACTTGAACTTGCCAAGCAGCAAGAGCAGTCCGGCGCCGAGGGAACCGAGCAGGCCGCGGGATTGGCCTGTGGGCCTGGGGCCCGTGTCCGGCCTCGCCGGTTCGGTGCGGGCAGGCGGAGTCGGGCCCTGCATGACCGCGCGCAGGTTGTCGGCCCGGCGCTGCTCGTTCGGCGACAGGGGCAGGCTCACGCGACTCGGGCCGGCACGCGCAGCAGCGGGCGGGGGAACTTCCACGCCTCCCACACCATGATGGCGAGGAACACCACGTCCATGATGCCGAAGTTGACGCTCACGACTCGGATGAACAGGTCGAGTGACTCCGGCGGGATGCCGACGCGGAACGCATCGCCTTTCTCGGCGAGCGAGTGATTCACGAACGTCGCATTCACGAGGAAGTTCGCCACAGTCCAGGATGCGACCGCGACGGCCGCGGACAGGATCTGCAGACCCCGCGATCGCTTACCGCCCGCGAATCGCACCGTGCCCCAGCCGACTGCCCAGCCGACGCCGACGGCGATCAGCCCGAGCGACCACTTCGTGGCGGCCGTGAAGCCCCACCACACGAGCACTCCCACGATGCCGCCGAGTACTGCGCCCAGCAAGGCGTTGCCGTAGTTGATGTCCTCAGACATGGCCTGCGCGGCGGTCTCGAGTTCCATGCGCAACTGCTCGTAGCAGTGGCGGCAGAAGACGCGGTCGCCGGTCGCGACTCGGTCGTCGGGCGTGATGAGCTTGTCGCACTGCGCACAACGTTCAGCCGCGGGTACTGGAGGGTCTGTCGGGTTGCTCGGATCAACTCCTGAATCGGAGCTCGAATCATGCGCGGCCATGCGTACTCCCCGGGATGGAGTGGTCAGGGGATCGCTTCATGTTGTCGCCGCGGATGCTACAGCGCCTTCATCGCCCCGACCAGCTTGCGGATCGCGCCCTTGGCGTCACCGAACAGCGTGGAGCATAGCCGCCCTTCACTCATGCAGAGCACGCCGTTGTGGAGCGCGACCGCAGTGGCCGACGCCGTTGAACAAGCGCGACACCCTGGCCCGCGCAGGCGCCGGGGTGTCGCAGGTCGTTCGAGCGCGTCAGGGTACGAGTGTCATCCTGCCGCGGGCCCGGAACTCGCCAGCCTCGATGCGGTAGAAGTACACGCCCGGTTTGGCGTGACGTCCTTCCTCGGAGCGGCCATCCCATTCGATCGAATGTGGCCCCATGACCATGAGACGATCCACGAGTACGCGCACTCGACGCCCCTGAGCATCAAGCACCTCGAGCCGTACATGAACGTCGATTGGCAGTTCGAATCGCACCGAGGTCGAAGTCGAGAATGGGTTGGGTTGATTCGGCCGCAACGTGAAACTCCCGGGCAGGGTGGGTTGCAACCGCGCCGGCAGGCTGGCGGTGTAGACACCATGCGAGAGCAGCATCAGCTCGCGCAGCTGGCCATCGGGGACCGGCGTCCAGCCATACTCCAGATGAACAGTGTCGCCCGGCGCCAACTCGCTGGTCAGGTTCCCGATGGAGTCCACCGCGGCCGCGACGTCTCCGAATCGCGTGTGCCGCGCGGCGAGCAGTGGCAG
>JANNWR010000393.1:0-1567 GCA_031408715.1 bacterium | reverse complement strand
CTGCCACTGCTCGCCGCGCGGCACACGCGATTCGGAGACGTCGCGGCCGCGGTGGACTCCATCGGGAACCTGACCAGCGAGTTGGCGCCGGGCGACACTGTTCATCTGGAGTATGGCTGGACGCCGGTCCCCGATGGCCAGGTGCGCGAGCTGATGCTGCTCTCGCATGGTGTCTACACCGCCAGCCTGCCGGCGCGGCTTCGGCCGACGGTGCCCGAACGCTTCGCCCTGAGCCCCAATCAGCCCAACCCGTTCGCGGCCTCGACCCTGTTGCGCTTCGCCCTGCCTGTGGGTGCGCACGTGCGACTCGAGGTGCTCGATCCGCAGGGACGACGCGTGCGGATGCTGGCGGATCGCCACCTGGCCGCTGGACAACATGCGATCGAGTGGGATGGCCGCACCGAGGCGGGCCACCCCGCCGGGCCCGGCGTGTACTTCTACCGCGTCGAGGCCGGCGAGTTCCGGGCCCGAGGAAGGATGACGCGCCTGCCGTGAAGCACTCGAACGACCAGCCGCTCTCCGGCGCCCCCACGGGCCGGGGGGCGCGGCTCGCCGTTCGACGGCGCATGCCACCGCCGTCGCGCTCCACCACAGCGTGCTCATCATCAGCGAAGCGCCGCTCTGCTCGATGCTCGATGCTGTTCGGCGACGCCAAGGGCGCGATCTCCAAGCTGGTCGAGGCCGTCAAGGCGCTGTAGGTTCCGTCCGGGCCAGATCGGCCCACCTCTCCTCCTCTACTTCACCACCGCCACGCGCGTGCGCAGCGTGCGGGTGCCGTGTGTGAGCGTGGCCCAGTAGAGGCCAGGCGTGAGCTCGCCGTCGTCGGCCAGCCTCACCACGTGCTGCCCCGCCCCGCGCGTCCCGACCTCCCGCGATGCCACCTGCCGGCCAGCGACGTCGTGCAACGCGAGTCGTGCCGATGAGCCGTCCGGCAGCGTGAACACCAGCCACGGGGTACCGATCGCCGGGTTGGGCCGCGCGCCCTCCAGTGATAGTGCGAGTACCGGCACGTCGATCGACGTCTCCCCGCCGCGCGCGCCGCCCGATAGCACGAGCCGGTAGTCGTAGCGCGCGCCCGGCGTCACGTCGCGGTCGATCAGGTTCATGTAACCCTGTCCATCGGCATCGAGCTCGGCGCGCAAGTGCCACTCGCCCTCGCCCTCGCGACGCTCCACGCCCGCCCGCGTCTCGCCACTCACCCACCAGCGCAGGCGTACTTCATCACTGGTCGCCTCCACCGAGGCCAGCGACACCTGCGCGGCCACCACACCACCACTGCCGAACCGCTGTGCGTAGATGTCGATCGAACTGGCCTCGTTGTCCCGCGAGTCACTCCATGCCACGATCACGCTGCCATTGCCCGCACCGAGTAGTGACGCCTCGTCTTGGTCACCGCCGGTGGAGGCCACCGGCACGCCGTTCGCCGGCCAGCCGAGCGCCGGCGTGCCGTCCGCCTGCACGCGCTTCACGTAGCTGCGACGGCCCAGGCCCGTCAGCTCCGTCCATGCCGGGTACGCACCACCCAGGCCGTCAGCCACGAACGACACGCCGAACTGAAACGTGTTCC
>JANNWR010000392.1:0-6256 GCA_031408715.1 bacterium | reverse complement strand
CGACGCCGGCGCGTACGCTGCACGCATCACCGAACGACTGGCGGCTCTGCGTGCCGACGACTTCCCCCGCCGGCTGATCGCGTGCGACGACTCGCTGTGGGGGCAAGACCCCGCGCGTCGGCACGTCGTGGCCAACCGCCTCGGCTGGGTGCATGCGCCGTCCCAGATGCGCGAGCGCGCCGCGGAGTTCCGCTCGTTCGCCCAGGAGGTGACCGAGCACGGGGTCACGCGCGTCCTGCTGCTCGGAATGGGTGGTTCGAGCCTCGCACCCGAAGTGCTGCTGCGCGTCTTCGGTGTCCGTCCCGGCGGGCTGCCGCTCACCGTGCTCGACGACACTTCGCCTGCGTCGGTGCGCGCGGCCGCGGCTGCCTGCGACCCGCGCCACACGCTGGTACTGGTCGCGTCCAAGTCCGGGGGCACGATCGAGGTGTCCTCCTTCGAGCGTGCGTTCTACGCGCGTGCCGAGCGCGCCGCGGGCAGCGAGGCCGGCCGCACGTTCACCGCCATCACGGATCCGGGCACCGCACTCGAGATGCACGCGGCGAAGAATCATTACCGGCGCGTGTTCACGAATCCGGCGGACATCGGCGGGCGCTATTCCGCCCTGTCGTGCTTCGGCCTGGTTCCCGCCGCGCTGATGGGCATCGACACCGCCGAGCTGTGCCGCGAGGCCGTGCAGGAACGCGACGCATTCGCGCGCGATGGCGGCGCCGCACTCGAACTGGGCACCGCGCTCGGCATGCTCGCGGCCGCGGGCCGCGACAAGCTCACTTTGGTGATGTCCCCGGAACTGGCACCACTCGGAGTGTGGATCGAGCAGTTGGTGGCCGAGAGCACGGGCAAGGAAGGCCGGGGCATCTTGCCGGTGGATGGCGAGCGACTGGCCGCGCCCGGCGAATACGGCGCCGACCGCGTGTTCGTCGCGATCGGTCTGGGTGCACTGCCCGGCGTGACATCGCAGGCACTCGATGCGCTTGCGGCCGCCGGCCATCCGGTGATCCGCTGGACACGGCCTGCGCTCGAGTCGATCGGCGCCGAGTTCATGCGCTGGGAGATCGCGACGGCGGTCGCCGGCGCGGTGCTGGGTGTGAATCCGTTCGACGAACCCAACGTCGCCGAAGCCAAGGCCGCGACCAAGACAGTCCTGCAGCAAGTCGCCACGCTCGGCGGCTTCCCGCTCCACGAACCGCGCGCTCACGATGGCGCCCTCGCACTCCACGCGCCCTCGAACATCACACTCACAGGGAGCGATGCGCCGAAGTGGGCGGCTGCGTTCATGCAGTTGTTCCAACCCGGCGATTACGCCGCGGTGCTCGCCTATCTGCACCGCACCGATGCGCGACACGCTTCGCTCGAGCGCCTGCGGCACGCCATCCGGTCGCGCACGCACGCGGCCACCACGCTCGGCTATGGCCCGCGCTATCTGCACTCGACCGGCCAGTTCCACAAGGGCGGACCGCGCACGGGCGTCTTCCTGGAGATCACCTCGGAAGAAGGCGACGAGCCCATTCCGGGAGAGTCGTACGGCTTCCAGGTGCTGCGCGACGCGCAAGCCGCGGGTGACTACGACGTTCTGTCCGGACACCAACTGCGGGTCATGCGCATCCATGTCAGCGGTGAGACCGAAGCCGGACTGGCCCGTCTCGCCGAGGCGTTCGAAAGCGCGGCCGCGGGCGGATCGACGCAGTGAGAACGTGCAGCCGCAGCGGACCGTGCGCTACACTCGCGGACCGCTCTTCACTCTTGTCCTGAGGTCTTCCATGCGTCTGCCCACCCGATCGATCCTGCTGACCGCCTGTGCCGCGCTCCTGTTCGCCGGGCCGGGTTCGCTGAACACACTCGCCGCGGACACGCCGGCCAGTTCCAAGGTCACGCCGGCGCGGAAGCCCGTGATCGCGGCCCGCCGGGCAGCCCCCAGCCGGCCGGCCGACGACGCCGTCGCTCGAAAGGCCCTGAAGGCGGTCGTCGCACGCTATCGCTCGCTGACCTCGTACCGGCTCGAAGGTCAGGCGACCTCGGACGCGGGCAACTCCGAAGCCAGTAACGTCACCACCACGTCGCTGCAGTTCACGGTCCAGCGCCCGGGCCGGTTCTCGAGCCACGTGCAGAGCACCGAGATGGACACCCGCATGATCTCGGACGGCGACACGTTGTGGACCGTCATCCCGGCGCTGGGCCAGTTCCAGGTCCAGGGCATGGCGGCGTTGCGCACGAGCGCGGACAGTGTGGCCATGGCGCGGCAGTTCGACCCCGCGGGCGAGTATGCCCGCCTGCTGGACGGCGTCACCGCCGTGCGCTCACTCGGCCGCGACACGGTGCACACCGCACGCGGAACAGTGACGTGCGAACGCTACTCGCTCACCGCACCGAACGCCGAAGCGGTGGCGCAAGGGGTGACGCTGTCCCCGCGCACCGTGTGGGTGGATCCCGTGACCCACATGGTCTACATGGATTCGATCCGCATCGAGCAGCAGAACGCACAACTTGGCCGCGTACGCTCGATCAACGTCACCCGCATGGTGGTGGCCGACGCCGACCCCGAACTGGCCGCCACGCTCTTCCGTTACGCCAACGCGGATGGACTCCGCCGTGTACGGCGCTTCATGCGCTCGTCGCCCGAGCACTCCGCGATGGAGGGCCAGCCGGCGTTCGACTTCACGCTCGAGCCGCTCGGTGATGGCCCGCCGGTCAAGCTCTCGGCGCTCAAGGGCAAGGTCGTCGTGCTCGATTTCTGGGCCACATGGTGCGGGCCGTGCCGCGGCTGGCTGCCGATCGTCGCCAAGGCGCGACACGACCTCGCATCCAAGGGCCTCGTGGTCTATGCCGTCAACGAACGCGAGGACGCCACCAAGGTGCGCAACTACCTCGACAAGCAGAAGCTCGAGGTGCCGGTGCTGATGGACCTGTCGGGCAGCGTCGGCCAGCAGTATCGCGCCACTTCGATCCCGCTCACCGTGGTGGTGGGGCGCGACGGGAATATCTTCCGCGTCATGCTGGGGCTGCACCAGGAAGACGACTTGCGTGACGTGCTGCGCGAGGCCGGCATCGACTGACCCCGGCCGCGTCCGGCACCGCGCTCAGACCGGGTCCGGATCCGCTGCCGCGAACCAGCTCGCGGCCTCGGCGACATCGACGTTGCCGCCCGAGATCACGATCCCGATCCGCTTGCCATCGAGTTTCAGCTTGCCGCTCAACAGTGCGGCCACAGCAAGCGCGCCGGTGGGTTCCACGACCAGCTTGGTGCGCTCCCACAGGAAGCGCATGGCACGCACCACCTCCGGGTCGGTGCACGACACGAAATCGTGCGCGTAGCGCTGCACGAATGCGAACGTCAGGTCGCTGAGCATGGGCGTGCGGGCACCATCGCAGATCGTGTCGGGGTGTTCGGCCGCTTGCAGCACACCGGTGCGGAACGAACGGCCCGCGTCGTCGCCGGTCTCGGGTTCGACGCCGATCACCCGTGTGCCACGGCCATCGAGCGCGGCCGCGAGCGCCGTGCCCGAAAGCAGCCCGCCGCCGCCGACAGGCGCCACGATGGTGTCGAGCGGGCCGGCATCCTGGAGCAATTCGGCGGCGGCCGTGCCCTGACCCGCGACGATCTCGGGATGATCGAAGGGCGCCATGAGCGTGGCGCCGCGTTCGATCGCCAGTCGCGCGGCGAGTGCCTCACGCGTCTCCCCCATCTGGTCGTAGTGCACGATCGTGGCACCATAGCCGGCGGTGGCCGCGCGCTTGGCTGCAGGCGCGAACGACGGCATCACCACGGCGCATGCCACGCTCTGCAGGCGGCACGACAGCGCGGCGGCCTGCGCGTGGTTGCCGGACGAGTAGGTGACGATGCCGCGCGCACGCTGCTCGCTCGTGAGAGCGCCCATGAAGTTCCATGCCCCGCGGAACTTGAACGCCCCGACTCGCTGCAGGTTCTCGCACTTCAGGAACACGCGCGCGCCCGTGAGCTGATCGAGCTGGCGTGAAGTCACGATCGGCGTGCGATGTGCGGCCCCGGCGACGCGCTTGAGCGCCGCCGCGAACCGCACGGCCATGTCCTCATGGGTCGGAACACCGTGCTGCGCGACCCAGCCGGAAGGGCTCAACCGCCGGCTCCTCCGCCCAGATCGAGACCGGGCTCGGTCTGCCGGGCCGGATCGAGCGCTGCATCGATTTCCGATTTGCTGAGAGTGGTCATCTCGGCCGCGAGCTCGCGCACCGGACGGCGCTCCTTGAAGCTGCGCTTGGCGATCTCGGCGGCCTTGTCGTAGCCGATGAGCGGATTCAGGGCGGTGGCCATGCTGGGCGAGATCTCGATGTAGTCGCGGCATGTCTCGACATTGGCCACCAGGCCCGACAGTGCCTTGTCGGCGAAAACACGTGCCGCGCCGGCCAGGAGCTGGATGCTCTCGAGCAGATTGCGCGCCATCATCGGCAGCATGACGTTCAAGTCGAGCTGGCCCCACTGCGCGCCCACGGTGATCGCCGTGTGATTGCCCATCACCTGCGCGCCGACCATGGTGACCGCTTCGCAGATGACCGGGTTGACCTTGCCCGGCATGATGCTCGACCCCGGCTGGATCGCCGGCAATGTGATCTCTCCCAGTCCGCAACGCGGCCCCGAGTTCATGAGCCGGATGTCGTTGGCGATCTTCATGAGGCTCGCCGCGACCGAGTTGAGCGCTCCGCTCGTCCAGCACGCCCCGTCCTGCGCGCCCTGGGCTTCGAAGTGATTGGGCGCCTCTGCGAACGCCGTGCCCGCGAGCTTGCCGATCTCCGAAGCCATGCGGTGTCCGAACTCGGGATGCGTGTTGAGCCCGGTGCCGACCGCGGTGCCACCGATGGCCAGTTCGCGCAGGTCCGGCAGCGTGGCCTTGATGCGCGCCAGACCATGCGTGATCTGCGAAGCGTAGCCCGAGAACTCCTGCCCGAGCCGGATCGGGGTCGCGTCCATCAGGTGAGTGCGGCCGGTCTTCAGCACTCCGTGGAACTCGTGCGACTTCTCGTCGAGCACCTTCCATAGCCGCGCCAACGAGGGCAGCAGGTCGCGTTCGATCTGCACCACGGCCGAAACGTGCAGCACGGTCGGGATGACGTCGTTGCTGCTCTGTCCGAAGTTCACATGGTCGTTCGGGTGGACCTTGAGTCCCGAGGCACGCGACGCCAGACGCGCGATGACCTCGTTGGCATTCATGTTCGAGGACGTGCCACTGCCGGTCTGGAACACGTCGATGGGGAACTCGGCGTCCCACTTGCCCTCCGAGACCTCGATCGCGGCCCGCTCGATCGCATCGGCGATGGGCTTCTCGAGCAGACCAAGATCGCGGTTGACGCGCGCGGCGGCGGCCTTGATGAGCCCGAGCGTGTGAACGAAGGCCGGTGGCAGCGGCTTGCCCGAGATCGGGAAGTTCTCGACGGCGCGCTGGGTCTGCGGGCCCCACAGGGCCGAGGCGGGGACCTTCATCTCCCCGAGACTGTCCTTCTCGATGCGGAACTCCGGCATGACAGGTCCTTTCTTGGGCGAATCGCGAGAGCCGAACCCGGGGCGTCCGCGGAAGGGTCACGGGTATTCGCGACGGCGAGCGTCACTTTCATGCGAACTCTAGCGCAGCCGCGCCGGTGTGACGAGAGCGACAACACGCGCCGCCCGGGGCGTCGGTCCAGCCGCAAACACGATCAGCCCTCGATGATCTCGACCGCGTTCGTGACCTGGAGGTCGGGCCGCAGCGAGTGATAGACCGAGCAGTACTTCTCGGTCGTCAGCCGCAGCGCGTCGTCGACCGCCGCACGCTGGAGTCCCCGTCCGGTCAGCCGGTGCTCGAACTCGATGCGCGTGAAACGCCGCGGGTGCTGCTCGGCCCGTTCGCCGTTCATCTGGATCTCGTAGCCGGAGACCACCTGGCGCTTCTTGCGCAGGATGTCGATGACATCCATGCCCTCGCACGCCGCGATCGCCGTCAGCAGATGCTGGACGGGATTCGGCGCGACCGCATCCGTCCCACTGTCGAGGACGATCGTGCCGTGCGGGAAACTCGCTTCGAAGCGCAGGCCGTTCCCTTCGACCGTGCGCAGGATCAGCGTGCCTTGGACGTTCATCGGGTCAATCCTCTCGTGGGGCATTCGCGCGGACAGCGCTCCCGACGCCATCTTCGTTCAGTGCAAGATCGAGCTCGTCATCCCCGTTGTCGATAACGCAGCATTAACGCTCAATATAAGTGGGCCGAATTAGTAGCACCAACGCCACAGAGAACAAGGCCACTCCGGCGAA
>JANNWR010000391.1:0-1780 GCA_031408715.1 bacterium | reverse complement strand
GCCGGGCTGGCCGGCGGACGGGCTGCCGGTGAGCGCACGTGCGGCTTCCTGGGAGCAGCTCTCGACGTTGTGCGAGGACGGCACCGGCGGCCTGTACGTGGCGTGGGAGGACTACCGCGATCCGGCGTCGCGCGTGTACGTGCAGCACATTCGAGCGGATGGTTCACTCGATGCGGGCTGGCCGGAAGGCGGGCGGGCACTGGCGGGCGCGGCGGATGAGTTCGGGTTGTCGCCGAAGCTGGCGTGGGATGGCATGCGGGGAGCGTTTGTGACTTGGATGACGCTGGGCGCGAGCGGCTACAAGAGCCACGTGCAGCACGTGAACGCGGACGGCAGCCCGGGGGTGGGCTGGCCCGCCGGTGGCCGGCCGGTGACGACTCTGGAGACGAGCCAGTACGTGCCGCGGATCGCGGGCGACGGTCATGGCAACGCCATCGTGGCGTGGGAGGACACGCGCGCTGGCGAGCGCGATGTTTACGCGCAACAGTTCACGTACGGGTTCGTGGTGGCGGTGACGGCATCGGTGGCAGGGGTGGAGGCGAGTGCCGAACGGGTGCGGGTGCGCTGGCGGGTGATCGGCGAGTCGAGCGCACGTGCGGAGCGTCGCGAGGGCGACGGCGAGGGCGAGTGGCGCACGGTGGCGGAACTCTTGACCGACGGCGTGGGTGAGATGGTGCTGGAGGACGTGGCGGTGAGAGCGGGTGCGAGCTACGCGTACCGGCTGGCGTTCTCGGGTGGCAGTCGCGCGGGCGAGACGAGCGTGGTGGTGCCGCGCCTGGAACTGGCGCTTGCGGGAGCGAGACCGAACCCTGCGGTGGGCGAGGTGTGGGTGGCGTGCACGCTACCGGATGCGAACGGAGCGCGGCTCGAGTTGTATGACACGGCAGGCCGTCGGCGCGCGTCGCGCGCGGTGGCGGGTGCCGGCCAGCACCGGGTGCGGCTGACTGATGGCGCACTGGCACCGGGGCTCTACTGGGCGGTGCTGACGCAGGGCGAGCGCTCGCGCCGCGCGCGGGTCGTCGTAGCGCGGTAGCCCGTGCACGGCGCTGGAGCAGCACGAGGTGGTCGCCGATAACCCCTCCCGTAACGGTCCGGCACTCGGGCCGTGACGGGAGGGGCGATGCTCGAGCGTGAACCCGATGGGGCCGGCTGGCGTGTGACGTTCCGCGCGCGCGGGCTCGTGCGCTACCTGCCGGCCGCGTTCCTCTCGGTCTGGTTGTGCGGCTGGGTCGTGGGCGAGTACTTCGCGCTCGGACTGCTGGCCGGCGCGCTGCGCCACTGGCTTGGCGCCAGCTTCCCGTTGGGCTGGCTGCCCGAGATGCACGGCACGCCGCCGAGTGGGGGAGTACAGGTGTTCTTCGGTGTGTTCCTCTTCGTGTGGCTGTCTCTGTGGACGTTCGGGGGGCTCGCTGCGCTGGCGCAGTTGCTGCAACTGCTCTTCGGGCACGAGATCGTGCGCGTCGATGGTGACACGTTGGTGGTGGAGCGGCGCGCGCCATTCCCGCTGTCGGTGTCGCGGCTGAACGCGACCGACATCCGCGGTTTCCGCATGCGCGCACGCACGGTGCACGCCGACACACGGCGGCGTGCGGTGGCGATCACGCAGTTCTCCACGGCCGAGGAGGGCACCGAGCTCATTGCGATGCTCGAGTCGTGGCGGCGCAGCTGCAGCCCCGCGAGCGAAGGACTGAGCGAGGGCGATGCCGAGATCGCCGGTTGGCTGGTGGTGACCGATGACTCCGGCGCGCCGGCGCTGTCGGCGGGCGGTCGCACGCGCACC
>JANNWR010000390.1:0-4620 GCA_031408715.1 bacterium | reverse complement strand
GGCTCCGGCAGTCTGTCGTTCGAGATGATCCGCTATCTCACCGAACGAGTCCCGGTGATGATCACGCCGCGCTGGGTGAGCACACGTTGCCAGCCGATCGCGATCCGTGACGTCCTGGCGTACTTGATCGCCGCTCTCGGTAAGCCTGAGGCCATCGGTCGGCTGTTCGAGATCGGCGGGCCGGAGGTGCTCACGTATGGCGACATGATGCTCGGCTACGCCAGCACGCGCGGACTGACGCGCTGGCTTGTGCCGGTCCCCGTGCTCACCCCGCGGCTGTCGTCCTACTGGGTGGACCTCGTCACGCCCATCCCCAAGGCCTACGCGCGCACGCTCGTCGAGGGGATGCGCACCGAAGTGGTGGTCACGGACGACAGCGCGGCGCGCCTGTTCGATGTCCCGGCGACGTCCTATCTGGAAGCGGTCCGACTTGCGCTGGTGTTTGTCGAGCACGGCGAGGTCGAAACGGACTGGGCGGGATCGTTCCCCGCCAGTCCCCGCGACGGCAGCGTTTCGTTGGAGCAGCGCGAAGGCCGGATGTTCGAGCGGCGGAACCTAGAGGTGAATGCCGATGCCGAGCGCGTCTACAAGGTGTTCACTGGCCTGGGAGGCAGGCGCGGCTGGTTTCACTCCACCAACTTATGGCGGTTGCGCGGCCTGCTCGACCGGATCATGGGCGGTGTGGGCATGCGCCGAGGCCGCCGGCATCCCGATGAGCTGCGTGCCGGTGACGCACTCGACTTCTGGCGCGTCGAGTCGGTGGAGCCGGGCAGGAGCCTGCGACTGCGCGCCGAGATGAAAGTGCCGGGGCGGGCGTGGCTGGTGTTCGACGTTGTTCCCGACGGCGTGGGTCGATCGCGCCTCATGCAGACCGCGGTGTTCGAACCACGCGGTCTGTTCGGCGTCCTCTACTGGTACGCGCTCTACCCGGTGCATCAGATCGTGTTCTCGGGTCTCATCAGGGCGATCGCCAAGAGGGCCGAAGTTCGCGTCGGATAGCGGAGAACCGTTCGCGCACCGCGCGCAACATTTGGCAACCGCAGGAGTCAGGCGGGAGCCCCCGAGTGATTGTCAGGCGGGCGCTTGCGCCGAACGGTCTGGCACAACAGTAAGATTTGATCTAACTGTTGCGTAGAAAGTACGACATGTTTTTCGTGCATCCCACGTCCGTATACTAGTCATGTCAGCAAGGGAATGCACGGCCTTTCTGCCCGATTCGCAGGGAAGTTCCAAGCTGCAGCCTGCAGATCGTCCCATCACCACCTCTCACGCCGGCCGAAGGCTCGGCCACGACACGCGGCGCGCGATGCATCACGAGACGCTCCATCACAGCGTGCAAGCGATTGAAGCCACGATCGCCGGCACCACATCATCACCGACCAGGAGAACACCATGAAGACGTTGCGCATGACGCTCGCCGCCGCGGCCCTGCTGCTCACTGCCCCACTCGCATTCGCAGGCCCGGGTCACGACCACTCCAAGGCCAAGACCACCTCGGACGCCAAGTCGATGGACCGGCTCATGCAGGGTAACGAGCGCTTCACCAGCGGCAAGATGTCGCGCCTCAATCAGGACGACGCCCGCCGTGCCGAGGTCGCCACCGGTCAGAAGCCATTCGCGATCGTCGTGAGCTGCTCGGACTCGCGCGTGCCGCCGGAGATGGTGTTCGATCAGGGGCTGGGCGATCTGTTCGTGGTCCGCACTGCCGGGCACGTCGTGGACCCGGTCGCCATGGGCAGCATCGAGTTCGCCGTGGCGAAGCTCGGCGCACGCCAGATCCTGGTGATGGGCCACGAGCGCTGCGGTGCGGTGCAGGCCGCACTCGAGGGGGCCACTGTTCCGGGCTCGATCGGTGCGGTCCTCGCCGACATCAAGCCCACGGTCGGCGGCCCGACGACGGCCACCCCCGAAGCACTCGATGGTGCGATCGCCAAGCAGGCCCGTGCGGTCGCGCAGCAGATCCGCACGGCGTCTCCGGTACTCACGCCGATGATCAAGGACGGTTCGCTGCAGGTCGCGGCCGGGGTCTATGACCTGGATTCGGGCAAGGTGACCGCACTTGCCGCGGAGGGTTCTCGCTGAACCTCGGAAGCGTGCTGCCTCCGAGTCCTGCAGCAACGGTGGTGGCGGCCTTCGCACTCGGAGTCGTGAACCGTCGCATCCCAGACGGAAATCGCGCTCCGAGTGGCCCCACCCGTGGGCCCGCCTGAAGCCTACCTCCTGACGCCTCTGGGCGTATCGCCGCGAAGAGCCGACTCGTTCAAGCTCGACCTGCACACGCGAGCGACCTGGATGTCTTGTGCCTTGGTGTGCAACCCCAGGGCACAAGAGGCGTCGGCATGGTCACGATGTTCGAGGCGCCGTCCTGCCTGCTGGAGAGTGCTACGTCCGGCTCGTGCGTTCCGAGAGTTCTGGGCGTGGAGCTCCTGGGGTGCAGGACGAGAAGAGCAGGTCGGCCGGGCCGGCTGCGACTCCTCGCGTGCGCTCAGGCTGCCGTGGCCTCGCTGTCGCGGGCTGCGCGGCCGGCCGGCCGCCCGATCTCGAGTAGCCGCTCGAGCAACGCGCCGGGCTCAGCCAGCACCTCGGTCTTCGAGAATACTCGAAGCACGGGCCACTCATGCAGGACGTCTGCATCAGGGCCTCCGGCTGCGGCCGGGTCCGCGATGACCACCAGCGGTGGTGGCGCCTCCAGCGCGGCGAAACCGCGCAACAGCACGCGGGTGTCGCCGGGCTCGGCGCAGGGCTCGAGCAGAACGACGTCGAACAGCCGCGGCTGCGCCTCGAGAGTCTCGAGGAAGGTGTGATTGTTGGGCTCGATCGAGACGAGGAAATGGCTCGCGGACAACGTCCGCTGGACGAATCTCAACAGCTCCGGATCGTGGTGAGCGAGCAGGACGCGTACGGTGCGCCGCCTGTTCTTGGCTTCCTGCCGCCACAGCTCGGCCAGCAGAGTTTCGCGATTCACGGGCTTGCGCAGCACTGTCGCCCGGCGCGGCAGAGCCGCATCACCTTCGAGCGCGACCACGTCGTGACCGCTCAGCATGATCACCGGCAGGTGTGCCGTGGGCCGGTGCTCGGCAAGATGTCTGGCGAGTTCGCTGCCCGTGCGCAGGCGAGCATTCGCTGCGGCGGGCAGCGCGTGGTCGAGGAGCACGACGGACGGCCACAGTTTGCGCACCATCATCCAGGCGCGCTCGGCCGAGTCCGCCCGCGCGGTGCGGAATCCGTCGGCATGCAAGACAGAGCACAGCCACAACGCCGTCTTGGGGTCGTCTTCGACGAGCAACACGAGCGGGCCGGACGCTGGGCCGCGCACGCGATCGTCGTATGGCTCCATCTGTTCGTGCTCGCTCGGCTCGCCTGGCGCGATCGAGGAGATCGGTAGCGTGAAGCTCACGGTCGTACCTAGTCCTACACCGGCGCTCTGCAATTGGATGACGCCACCCATCATGCCGGTGAGGTCACGGGCCAACGACAGCCCCAATCCGGTGCCGCCGAACTTCCGGGTCGCGCTGCCGTCGCCTTGCACGAAACGCTCGAAAACTTCTCGTTGTCGGTCTGCGTGGACTCCGAGCCCCGTGTCGCGAACCTCGAAGCGCACGTGGTCGGCTCCCTGCGGCACAAAACACGCTACGGTCACAGACCCCTTCTCCGTGAACTTGATGGCGTTGTCCAGCAGGAGCCTCAACACATGGTGCAGGCGCGGTTCGTCGGCGAGGATGCTGATTGTGCCGGTTTCCGGGAACTCGGCCCCGAGAGCGAGGCCGCGGGCTTCCGCGCGCGGCCGCATCTCGGCGATGGCTCTGGCGACGACCCGCGCAACCGGCACCGCATTGCGCGAGACGGTCAGTCGGCCTGCCTCGATGCGCGAGACATCCAGGATGTCCTCGATGAGCACATGGAGTTGTTGCCCGCACTGCAAAGCCTGACGGATCGACAGGCTTTCTTCCTCGGCATCATCACACAGCCCGTCGGTCACCAGGCCGAGGAAGCCCAAGATGCCGTTGAGTGGCGTGCGCAGCTCATGGGAAGTGTTTGCGAGGAACTCGTCCTTGAGCCGGGAGGCTTCGAGCAGCCGTTGATTGCTGGACTCCAGCTCGGCGTGGCTGGACTCGAGGCTGGCGCGCGTCGCCGCAAGCGAGGCCGCCATGTTGTTGAAGGCGCCCGCGAGCAGCGCCAGTTCGTCGTCGTGCGAATCGATGACCCGATGCCCGTAGTCACCCGCAGCCAGCCGTTGTGTTCCTCTGGTCAGAGAGTCGATCCGGCGTGACAGCTCGCGAGCCAGCCGGAACACGACCGCAGCGGCCACGAGGAGCCCGATGATCCCGGCGGCGAGCACACTCCAGGCGAACGTGCGTACGACCGCGAATGCTTCGTGGGTATCGCGCATCACCAGCACGTGCCATTTGGCGACCGGATCCGGGACCCTGCCTGGCCCCGACCCCGGCTGGGCACGCGCGCCTTCTGGGTCACGGACGTCATGCAGACGGTGCTCTGCGCGCGTCATGCTGTGCGCTTGCATCGCCTGCTGCAGCCACTCCACGCGGCCGCCGGATGGTGTGTCGCCAGTGAACAAGACCGCGAACGCCAGCGGCCGTTGCGGGCGGCCCGCGATCGCCA
>JANNWR010000389.1:0-1755 GCA_031408715.1 bacterium | reverse complement strand
GCCAAGGCCGCGTTCGGCGACGAACGCGTGTTCGTGGAGCGCTACATCGAGCGCCCGCGCCATGTCGAAGCGCAGATCCTCGCCGACCACACGGGACGCGTGGCGTTCCTGGGCGAACGCGAGTGCTCGGTGCAGCGCCGGCACCAGAAGTTGCTGGAGGAGACCCCGAGCCCGGCGTTCGATGCCGCCACGCGCAAGGCGTTCGGCGAAGCATCGTGCAGAGTGGCCAAGCAGGTCGGCTATCTGTCGGCGGGCACAGTCGAGTTCATTCAGGATGAGCAACGCCGGTTCTACTTCCTCGAAGTGAACACCCGGCTGCAGGTCGAGCATCCGGTCACCGAGATGGTCACGGGACTGGATCTGGTGGCCGAGCAGTTGCGCGTCGCCGAGGGCGAAGAACTGTCGTTCGGCGACCACCCGCCCGAGCCGCGCGGCTGGTCGATGGAAGCGCGCATCATCGCCGAGGACCCTGCAAAGAACTTCATGCCAAGCGTGGGCCGCATCGAGCGTGTGCGCTTCCCGCAGGGCCCCGGCGTCAGAAATGACTCGGGCATCTATCGCGGCTACGACGTGCCGGTGTTCTACGACTCGCTGCTCGCCAAACTGGTGGTGTGGGGTTCCGATCGCGAACAAGCACGGCGCCGCTTGGTGCGCGCGCTCGACGAGTTCGTGCTCGAAGGCCCGCACCACAACATCGCGTTCCATGCGTGGCTGGCGCTCCATCCCGAGTTCGCGGCCGGCAACCTGTCGACGCGTTTCGTGGAGGAGCACTGGAAGCCGGGCGCGATGAAGCCCAGCCCCGAGGCCGCCAACGCCGCTCTGCTCGCAGCCGCGCTGCACGAACGCGAGGAACGCCTGCGCGTGCAGGTCGGGGGTGCGGCGGACACCGGCACGACGCGTTCCGCGTGGAAGTGGGCCGGACACGAGCGGGGTGGCCGATGAAGCTCTGGGTCACGCTCGAGGGCCGCGAGGCGGAAGTCACTTTTCACACCGAAGGCGAGCACCTGATCCTCGAGGCCGACGGCCGGCGCATCGAGGCCGACTTCGTGCGGCTGCCGGACGGCGAGGTGTACTCGCTATTGATCGACGGTCGTTCGCATGTGGTACGAGTGTCCCCTGCAAACGACATGCTCGAGGTCGAGATCCGCGGCACGATCATCCCGGTCGAGGTGAAACACCCGCTCGAGAAGATGCTGCAGGCCACCGGCGGTGCCCGCGCCAAGGCGCGGGGCGAGACCGTGGCCGCCCCCATGCCGGGCGTCGTGGTCGCGATCCGCGTGCAGGTCGGGGACGCCGTGACTGCGGGGCAAGCGGTCGTGGTGGTCGAAGCGATGAAGATGCAGAATGAACTTGCGGTGGCGCACGATGGCGTGGTGACGGAAGTGCTCGTGGCCGAGCGCGCCGCGGTGTCGGCCGGACAGGCGCTCGTGAAGCTGGCGCCGCCCGCGGGAGGTGAGGCGTGAAGAAGAAGGCCGCCAGCAGACCCACGCCGCCTGCGTTGCCCGTGCGGCTCACGCCTTCGGAACTCCCGGTCGACGTGGCGTACTTCGCGTCCGACCTGCCGCGCGATCTCGCCAAGCGCACCCCACCCGCCGGCGACGCGCCATACACACGCGGCATTCATCCGAGCATGTATCGCTCGCGACTCTGGACCATGCGACAGTACGCGGGGTTCGGCTCGGCCAAGCAGACCAACGAGCGCTTCCGCTATCTGCTCGCCCAAGGGCAGACCGGGTTGTCGGTGGCGTTCGACCT
>JANNWR010000388.1:0-5780 GCA_031408715.1 bacterium | reverse complement strand
CTGCCGCGGCGCCGGACGTCGCGCAGGACGCGCGGGGTCCGCCCGGTCACGAACCACACGGCACCCGTGGACGCCGGGCCGTGCGCCGCGGTGGAGAGGACGGGTACGCAGCACGCGTTGCTCGCGCACGTGACACCGCGCTCGATCAGCGCGCACACATTCGGGCGGTCCCGTGACCGAACGCCGGCATCGCGGGGATGGCCGGGCCCGCCGGCACGGGCCGCCCGGGTAGTTGCGCTTGGCCAGCGGCACGACGAGAACTGACCGATAACTTCAGGCGGAACACCTCAGGGAATTTCTCGCCCTCGCTCGGGGAGGCACATGCATGAGCGACCGCTCCCCCATCGAATGGACCGACGCCACCTGGAACCCGGTGACCGGCTGCAACAAGGTCAGTCCGGGCTGCAAGCACTGCTACGCCGAGACGTTCTCCGAACGCTTCCGGGGAGTTCCCGGACACCCGTTCGAGCAGGGCTTCGACCTGCGCTTGTGGCCGGCTCGCGTCGAGCTGCCGCTGCGCTGGCGCACGCCGCGGCGGATCTTCGTCAACTCGATGAGCGACCTGTTCCACGATGGCGTGCCGAGCGAGTTCATCGACGGCGTGTTCACCACGATGCGAGCGGCGCACTGGCACCAGTTTCAGGTGCTCACCAAGCGACCCGAACGCATGGCACGTCACCTTGCAGTGCTCGCCAAGCGCGACGGCCCGCTGCGCGGCACGCATCCGAATGTCTGGGTCGGCACCAGCGTCGAGACGCAGAAGTACGTGGGACGCGCTGAGATCGTCGCGTCCATCCCAGCCGCCGTGCGGTTCTTGTCGTGCGAACCGTTGCTGGGCTCTCTCGAGCTGACCGATGTGCTCGGGCCCACCGGAATCAACTGGGTCATCGTGGGCGGCGAGAGCGGTCCGCGCGCGCGACCAATGGACCCGGAATGGGTGCGCACGATCCGGAATCAATGCAAGAAGGCGCGCGTACCGTTCTTCTTCAAGCAATGGGGCGGCGTCCGCAAACACGAGACCGGGCGGAAACTGGACCGCCGCTTCTGGGACCAGATGCCCCAGAAGCTCGTCGGCTGAGAGCTTCCCCTTCCGGTAGCCAACGCGCTTGGAAGCCCTTCGTGATCAGGCACATCTTTTGACGGCGAGCGGCCGCGCATGGCAACCGAACCCTGTGGTCACAAACGAGAGCGTGGCCGCTGGCGTTCGCGAGCGATTGCTGTCTCCCGCTGAGTTCAGATTGCCATGGCTATCGGGGACCTCGGCTCCTACAGTCGAGGTCGGCGGATGATCGGAGGCGAATGTGCGGAAGCCTGTCGTGGCGTGCGCGATGATCCTGGCGCTCGGAGTGTCCGTCACGGGATGTGCCGTCGTGAGTATGTTCGGGAATGACCACGAGGGTGGCTCTGGACGACTCTCGGATGCCGCCGCGCAAGCGAGTACCGACTCGCTCAGGAGGTACAAAGTGCCGCCGCCCGACGTGGGCTACGTCGCCCCGAAGCCCCGCCCAGCAGACACCGAGGAACCGGCGCCGAACGAGCTATCGGACTCCCAAGGAGGCCGAACCAGCGGTGAAGCTCGTGCCGGCGCAGGTGTCGAGACGGCAGCTCCCCTCCCGCCGCGACGTAAGCGGCCGACGCTGTTGAGCGTCATCGCCGGTGGGGGCGCGTTCGGGGGAACGGACTATGACGGATTCAAGACCTTCGGCCTCGAGATCAGCGGCTACCCGGAGTCCAGGTTTCGCCTCGATCTGGCGGGCACCTACGAGGGCGTGAACTTCACCGGCGAAGGCCTGCTGGGGGCATCGCTCGAGGATGCCGTCGAGCTGAACCTCGACCTCACGCTGCGCTACTACCTGACGCCGGACCGCACGTTCGTAGGGATCTATCCCGAGTTCGGTCTGGGGACGGGGACACTGTTCTGGGACTACGCCAAGCCCGTCACGATCACCGAAGACGGCAAGTCGAAGACGATCGACAGTGACCGCGTGAACTACTTCTCGCTGTTCGGCGGCGCCGGAATGTCCTTGGTGCAGACCAAGTACGTGCACCTCGGCGGCAATCTGATCGGCGGGGTCCGGTTCTACGGCTGGACGACCGGCAGCGGGCTGGAGAACGACATCATCAAGCCGACCGGGTATGCGAAGGCGCTCCTGGAGCTGAGCTTCCGGGTCGGTTCGGATTGAGAGCGCCGTAGCGGCGCGCTGCCGGGGGCGAGCCCGGGGGCAACGAGCAGTTCGCAAAGATGGAATCGGCTCCCGGCCGGTAGCCGGGAGCCGACTCGTACCCCGACGGACGTCGCTCAGGGTCGGCGCATGAGGACGCCGAGACGAACACCGTTGTAGTCGAGCCAGGTGACCGGATCGTCGTCATACAGCACGAAGTGGTAGTCCCCGCTCAGGGTCACGCTCCAGCGTTCCGAGACGGCCAGCGCCACGCCGCCGCCAAGCCGGTAGCCGGGACGGGTGTATGGCTTCGGGTAGCCGAACCCCTCCGTACGGGTGACCTCGTTCCCGTTCGCATCGATGGAGATGACCTTCTCCTGGTTGCTGTAGCCACCGAGCCCCACGATTCCCCAAAGACCGAATCGTTTCCCTGTGGGCACGATGAAACGACCATGGAGGCCGTACTGCAGGGTCGAGGAGTAGCCGAAGTCGCCCTCGAACTCGAATCGGTTGTAGCTCGCATCGAGCCCGAAGGCGAACCACTGGGTGAAGCGATGATCGAGGCTTGCACCAAGTCGCAGTCCGAGCTCGACATCCTCGCCTGAGAGTTCGCCCGTCAGCAGACCGACGCCGGCATCGAGGCCCGCCTCGTAGCTGAAGTGCCGGCGCGGCGGGGCCGGCGGAGGCGTCAGGAGACTCCACGCCGGGCTTCCCGCCAGCGACAACGCCCACGTGTCGTCTTCTGCACCCACCCGAGCATCGTGGCCGCCATAGACCAACACGCGGTCGGCCGATCCGTCGTAGATCGCAGTCTGGCCATCGCGCCCGGACGGGGAAGGCGGGCCGGTCTTGATCGGGGTCCACACGGGCTGCCCGGACAACGACAGCGCCCATGTGTCAGCGAGGGAGAAGTAGTTGAAGTACCCACCGAACAGCACCATCCGGTTGCGAATCGGATCGTAGATGGCGGTGTGGTCCCGTCGCATGGAGGGCTTCTTCCCGGCGGGCGCGAGCTCCTGCCAGGCGGTGCTGCCGTTGAACGTCAGAGCCCAGACGTCGTTCTGCGAACCACCCACGCGGTCGTAACCACCGAACATCACCATACGGTCTTGCCTGGGGTCGTAGATCGCCGCGTGACCATGGCGCGCAGCGGGCGACTTTCCGCCGGGAGTCATCACGCTCCACTCCATGCCACCGGCGAGCGACAACGCCCAGGCATCACCGCACGCGCCGGTTTCATCCTGCCCGCCGTACACCACGATGCGGTTCCGCGCAGGATCGAGGACGGCGGTATGTCCGTAGCGTGCGGAAGGCCGCTTGCCCACAGGCGTCCGCAGATTCCACGTCGGAGGGTCGGACAACGACAGCTCCCAGACATCGTTCTCGTAGCGAGAGCCGTTCCATCCCCCGAAGACGATGACCCGGTCGTGAAGCGAGTCGAAGACAGCCGTGTGACCGCGACGCGCCGAGGGCGACGCCCCCGTGGGCATCAGCCGGGTCCACGCCGGATTGCCCGAAAGCGCCAGCATCCAGAGATCATCGTGGTCGGCCCCGTCCGTACCGCCCCACACGATCATGCGATTGCGCGCTTGGTCATGGATGGCCGCATGTCCGACCCGATGTGGCGGTGGGGAACCGACGCCCGACGCGAGATCGGCGGCTGCCGCCGGCGGTCCTGATACAGCAGCGGCCCAGGACATGAGAACCAGCAGCAACATCATGCCAGGACGTCGCACTCCATGACGACAGCCGGTCGTTTCTTTCATGAACTGAAGCTCCTCGGATCGGAAGGCGGCTCTGGGCCAAGTAGGTCAGGACGAGGCTCGGGTGCATCGACTGCAAGCTCCGCGCAGACTTTCATGACGAGTCCGTGAAGTCGACGAGAATCAGCTATGTGTGTTTGCACGCACGACTTCACGGTTCAGTATGATATTGCACTCAGGATCCACCGGTCGGACGGGGGTTCCGACTGTCGGGGATAGGGCCACAGACCGCGAATCGCATGCCGGCGTGTTCGGCGGATATGCTTTCGCCAACGGGAATAGCTCCAGCAGAGGCGTTCTCAGCATGGACGCAGAAAGCGCGCCGTCATTGGGGAATGAAATACCACGTCATCAGGAGTCCGACGTTCACGAAGCTGCGGTCGACGAAGCTGAGTTTCACGCGGTTGTAGTCAACCTGGGGTCCGAGCGCGAACGAACGCGCGACCCGGAACTCGTAGGCAGCACCGACCATCAAGCCGGACCCTGCCTCGCCCCCTAGGCCATCCCCAGCGCCACCCTCGGCGCCGGCGCCGACGCCCGCACGCAGGACGAGTCCCTCCGCTGGAAACACCGAAGCCGCCAGCGTGAGCGTCGTGATCCCGAAAAGCCCGTCTGGAGCCGACTTGAGCCACGAGTTGCTCTCGAGCCCCAGGGCGATGTTGGGGTTCAGGGTGAAGCCAAAGCGAAAGCTTCCAGCCGATCCACTCAGTCGAGTGGAGTTCGTTGTTCCGGATCCAAGATCCGCCGAGCCCGCTCCCAGCCCGAGCCCGAAGTAGAATCCCTGTCGGGTCTGGGGGTAGGCCTGGACCGCGCTGTGGAGGAGAACTGTGCCTAGCGCAGCGACCAGCACGACAGCGGAGCACCGACGAGTCCAGCGCTGGAGACGCGATTTGATATCCGTGATCCGCGACTGTGGCATGGCGTTCATGAAACCACCCTCCCGATGAGCATCCCGAGTCATCGCCGCGAATATCAGATTGGAATCTGTGTCGCGGGCAGGGTTCAGCGCCTCGCTCCGCAGCTTCCTCGCACACTACGTGAGCTGCCTCGCGGGTTCACCTACAAACAGAGTGGTCCCGCTCAAGGCTGCTCAGTCCGCCAGGCCCCAGAACCGGTTGCGCTGACCGACCACTGGATAACGCGTTCTCACAGTGCACCACTTGAGACAGCAGTCATCCGGTATCTTCGTCGGGCATATACTCCTTGTCGCAGTTCAACCTACTGCGGCAATGTAGCCGAGCCCTGCGAATAATCGGTCCGGCTGTCGGCAATCCAGCCGATGCTGGAGATCACCACATCCCCCAGAAGGACTCATCCGTGACCGCACGGTGCATCCTCATCGCACTCGCGATGTGCTCGCTGTTCCCCGACGCCAGTGCCGCGCAGGGGCATCCGACGCCCTCGATGGATGTGGTGGGTCGGTTGCGCCGACATCACCACCGGGGCGACTGGTGGAGGGTCACCACCGACTCGACGCGCTTCGAAGTGCGTGTCGCGACGATCGAGACCGGAGGTCTCGCCGGACTCACCTCCCGGCGCCGGGAATCGCCCGCCCCGGAGCAGATCGAGTGGCGCTCGATCCAGCGCATCGATCTTCGCAAGGCGCCCAGACTCGGCAGGCGTATCATCTGGGGGATCCTCGGCATGAACGCCGGGTTGATTCCGCTGTCGAACGGGCACGACGACGGCTCCCAACCCGGGTTGTTCCTGCTCGGGGGCGCGGCGCTGGGAGTGATTCTCGGCGGCCACGTGAGCGAGGACAACGTTCACGAGGAGGCGCTCTACGTCGCACCGACGCTCCCCAAGCCTCCCGCTGCCACCGTGGCCAGCAAGCCGGAGGCTGCGCGCTCGGCTC
>JANNWR010000387.1:0-3317 GCA_031408715.1 bacterium | reverse complement strand
CCGCGTGCACGCCGAGGATATACGCAGACGGTGTCCTGCTATGCCCGGGGCCCGTGGCACAGGATTGCTTGGCGGACACGGTCTGCACTCCCGGGGCCTGGAAGCTGATGTCCGCGGCCGGTCCTTCGCCCCGCTCGTCTGTGGGAATGGCCAGCAACCAGAATCACGGCCTGGTGGTCCTTTTTGGTGGGCTGGGCCCGGGTGCGACAGCCCTTGGTGATACCTGGATCTGGGACGGCCTTGCCTGGTCGCAGGTCTCGCCGGTCCACAATCCGAGCGCGCGCTACGGCCAATCGATGGCCTACGACTACTTCCGTGACCGCATTGTGCTGTTCGGTGGGCGCGACGGCGCCGGAGTGCTGCAGTCCGACACGTGGGAGTGGGACGGCAACGACTGGCTGCAGGTCATCGGCAGCGGGCCGTCCGCGCGCACCGCGCACAGCATGGCCTACGACTTCCGTCGCAAGAGAATCGTGCTGTTCGGCGGGACGACGGCATCGGGATCCGCAGGCGACACCTGGGAGTACGCGGGCACTTGGGCGCAAGTCGGCACGACAGGCCCATCGGCCCGCAGTGGTGCCGCCCTCGCGTTTGACCTGGGCCGCGAACGCATCGTCCTCTTCGGCGGCGACGATGGCGCGCCGCAGAATGACACCTGGGTGTGGGACGGTGTCGACTGGGAACACCTCGCGAGCTTCGGCACGGGCTGGCCCACCGCGCGCTCGGGTCACGCCATGGCGTACGGCAACGAGTGCAACTCGGTCGTCATGTTCGGCGGCACGCCGGGGACCGATACCAATACGCGCGCCTGGAACGGCGCCTACTGGGTCGATGTGCCGTCGGGGCCGGCGCTGCGCCGAAATCATGCGATGGCCTACGACCTCGCCGGCGGCCGTGTCATGTTGTTCGGTGGTCTCGCCATCGCCTCGGGCGACCCGCTCGCGGACACGTGGGAATGGTGTTCGCCCTGTAACACGCCGCTCGCCCCGACGGACTCGCTCGGGAACGTCATGTTGCCTTCGGCGCTCGACCTGAGTACTCCGTACACGATCGACACGATCGACCACAGCACAGGCTACGTGAGTGATCAGTTCCCGCAGTTCACGCCCGACAACTCGTGGTATTCGCAGATCCCGTGCGACATGAGTCTGGGCGGCGACGACGATCCTGCGGACGAGGAGCCCGAGTTGAACGGTGGCTTGGACTCGCTAGGCATCAACGTGAGCGTCGAAGAGGCACTCGATTCACTGTCGACCTACGACGAGGCGAACTACAAGTGGGCCTCGTCGCAGCCGCCGTTCCTGCCGACGGCCGGGGCGGTCGGACTCAACTACACGTTCCCAACCACGCCACACTGCGTGGATCCGAGCAATGCATTCGGCGGGCGCGACATCATCTTCATCCACGGCCTGCGCACCACGCCGATCATCGAGAAGATCCTGAGTAGCAATCCAGGTGCCTTGATCGAGTGGCACTCGCCGACGCAATTCCCCGGCAGCATCGAGAACCCGGCATTCTACGGGGACGGCTACTGGAAGGCGGGGGCGGAGCGCTACTGGCAGGGCCACATCCAACGGTTCTTGAAGGACAAGGGCTACAAGAACCGCTACCTGATCGTCGCTTGGCCGGCCACACAACGGCTCGACGTCGGTGTGCATGCCATCCTCACGCAGATCGCCGATGCCATGCAGTACGGCATCGGCGTGGTCGACTTGTCGGGCAAGCACGACTGCTCGAACTTCGGCACGCCCGGCTTCGTCGTGGTCTCGCACTCCACGGGTGGGCTGATCACTCCTGTCGCGCTGCGAATGGCTCAGGACATCCCGGCGCTGAACGCCCAGTACATCGCGCAGTCGGCGAAAGCCCAAGTGGCGTTGAACGGCGCGGCGGCGGGTTCCCAGTTCGCCGCGGCCGCCGTGGGCGTGGGCCGCAAGGCCGCGCAAGCGATCGCGACACTCACGTGGGAGTGTCAGATGGTCGATCAACTGTTGTTCCAGCCACTCGGCTACACGCTGAACTGTTCGACGGCATTCCCGAACGTGGCCGCGATCGCCACGAGTGTGTTGGTCGATCTTTGCCCGAGCGTCGCCAAGCAGACGTGGGCTCCGGTCATCAACAGTCCGCTCACGGTGCACACCGTCACGCTGGGCGGCGGCCATCCGTCCACCGACGGGACCGATCCCCCGGCCAAGTGGAGCAAGTTCACCTCTTGGCTCGTCAAGCGTCTCATCCTGACCGGATTGGACGACGGCGTGAACCCTCTCGGCAGCCAGACCGCGAACTCCGAGGGCTGGCCACCGGGGTATTCGTACTCCGGATCCAAGCGGCAGGTGAAGGACCTGGGGCTCAAGCTGCGTGACGAGAAGACGCGCATGAAGGGCTACTTCCGCGACCAATGGAAAGACGTCGGTGACCGCCTGCATGACGAGACCTCGCACAAGCTCGTGACCATCGGCGCCAACCAATACGTCTCACCGTGGGGTGCGGTGCAGGTGGCACACAGTCCGGCCCCGGGCCACGACCCGGACAGCCGGCTGATGAACCACTTCAGCTTCATGGAGGGAGCGTCGCATCACTACGGCGCCACACCGGGCTCGGACACGTACTTCAATGACAACGACTACGAGAACACTCCGCCGACCAAGACACCGTTCCCGCATCCCGAGAACGAGATCAACGACGAGGAGACCCTCGCGATCACCGACAACGCCGTGTTCGCGCGCTACGGCAACGGGGCCCCGACGACGGATCCCCGCAACCCGCACTACGTCGACTCTGCACCTCTGTTGGAGCCGTACGTCCCCCGGACGGTCGGTTGGATCACCGGCAGGCAGATCCCCGCTTTCAAGATCACCGTCTTCGGTCGCACTTGGCAGAAGGGGCCGTGGTGGCTGTGGTACCGCCTGTACCACTATGCCGAGGGCTGGGAGAACAAGGTGCTCGGGGACTATGCGTACGAATGCGTGCTGCGCGAGCCGCCGCCACCCTGCACGCCCGTGTGCTGCGTCCGGCCGCCGATGGGGATGGTGGCGTGGTGGCCAGGGGAACAAGGTCTCGATCCGGCCATCCCGGATGTGACTCCGGATGCCGTGGCGCCAAGGGTTCGAGGCATTCTGACAGGCGGTGCGGCAATCACCTCGGGCGGAAAGGTCGGGACAGGGCTCCGCTTCGATGGTGTCGACGACCACGTGCAGGTACCCAGCAGGCTCAAGCTCCAACTCGGCACGGCGTTCACTATTCAAGCGTGGGTCTATGCTTACTCGGCGTCGGGTGCGGACAAGGTCATCGTAGACAAGGGTGGCTCGTCATCGCAGTCA
>JANNWR010000386.1:0-3495 GCA_031408715.1 bacterium | reverse complement strand
ATCGGCGAAGAAGGCCGCGACGCACTGTGCGAACTCGCCGTGCGCTCGGACGACCCGTTCGCCCGCGAGATGGCGCGCGAAGCGCTGGATGCGGGTGACGACGAGCCTGGAGACGTGCGCGAGGCGTAGGGCCGAGCCCCGCAGCACCCAGCACTTGCCCAGGCCGCAAGCCGGTTGCTTGCAGCCGTCCCGCCTGCCCGAGACGGGACCGCGAGCGGCACGATGCCCCCCAGCCGCGATGAATCTCCGGCGCTGACCGCGCGATCGGAAGCCGCTGCAGGCGAAAACCGGATACGTGGGTCTATGTCCACCATTGACTGGCGACGAACCTGGAAGCAATTTCGCACGGCATGACAAGCACCAAACCCCCACCCTCGATTCCGCCCGCTATCGAGGGCAGGCGAGGCGAAACAGCGTCCCGCGCGGCGCCCGGTCAACCGCAGTCCTCACCCGTCCACCGAAAGAAGGCAACTCCACTACCGGACCGCTCAGAACTTCGTCGCCAGCAGTCGCACGCGCGAAGTGATCTATACGCCACCTTCGCCCGAGCTGGTGCCACCGCTGATACACGAGATGGTCGAGTGGCTCAGCGCGGAGACGGCGACCCGCCCGGTGCTCGTGGCTGGAACCGCACAGTTCCAACTCGTGCACATCCAACCGTTCGTAGACGGCGACGGCCGCACCTCGTGCCTGCTCTCGACCTTGTGCCTCTACCGGTCCGGTTGCGACTTCAAACGGCTGTTCACGCTCAGCGAGCTCTACGACCGTGACCGCAGCGACTTCAACCGCGCCATTCTGGGCGTGCGAGAACGGGACCTGGACTTGACCGGATGACTGGCGTGCTTTGTTGCGGGGATTGCGACCCAGATGGCCGAGGCAAGCAGCGCGGAGAACTCGTTATCGGTTATGACGTGATCACGCGCGAGCGGATCTAACCTGCGGCAAGCCGTGGTTGTGGGGCCCTGCCGGAGCGCGGCCAACCTGGCATCGAGGAGTTCGTGGGCCTCGCCGTCGGCGTTCCCAGGCGCACGGTTCAACGCGAGCTTCAGTGCCTGGTAGACTGAGGCATCGCAGTCGTCATGGGAGCCATCAGGGCGGCCCGGTATCACCTGCAGGACAAGTGTTTATGGGGTATCACGCCAGTATCGCGCCAAGAATCGCGCACCTGATGGCGCGCGGCCTGACGGTCGCCGGTGGCGACCGGTTCGGCAAGACGATCCTGTTCGCCAAGAATCAGGCGCACGCTGACTTCATCGCCGAGCGCTTCAATGCCAACTACCCGCACTTCGAGGGCGAGTTCGCGCGCGCCATCACCTTCAAGACCGAATATGCGCAGAGCCTGATCAACAACTTTTCGAAAACCAGAATCCGGAGGCCACGGACGACGCGCTGGGCGCCTCACTCGGCAAGCGTCTGTTCACGGCACGGTTGGAGTTGATCGGGGAGTTGGACAAGGCCCCCGAGAACGAAGCGTCGCGGATCCTGGTTAGCGAACCGGCGGCTACCTACGGCGACCCACGGAGCGATGCCCAGGTCCGCCATTCGATCGGCGCGCTACTGCACAGCGAAGTGGCCGCGACGAACCTGGACAACTTCGTGGTCCGGCCGTGGCGACGCGTCGTGGAAAGGTACACCAGCCCGGAGGCATGGACTGTGTTCTCCGCAGAGGCCCTGTCCGAGTTCGCGCACGAAGTCGCGAGCCTGCTGGAAGAGAAGTCCGCGATCCCCTGGTGCGGGACCAGATGGCCTTGATCCAGGAGGTGCAGACCGACGAGTGGTGGCAGGACGTCACCGTCGCGATGCTCGAGATCGTCCGCCGTCGCCTGCGCGGCCTCGTGAAGTTCATCGAGAAGCAGAAGCGCAAGCCGATCTACACAGACTTCGAAGACGAGATGGGCGGCGAGACGAGCGTGGCGCTGCCCGGCTTCGGGGAGGGCGCGGACGACACCAAGTTCAGGGCGAAGGCGCAGGCGTTCCAGCGTGCGCACCAGGATCACATTGCGATTCACAAGCTGCGATCGAACAAGGCACTCACCGCGGCGGATCCTTCCGAACTGGAGCGCATGCTCGTCGAGAGCGGCGTCGGTGCGCCCGAAGAGGTCAATCGCGCCAAGATTGAATCGCAGGGCCTGGGCCTGTTCGTGCGATCCCTGATCGGCATGGACCGCGAAGCCGCGAAGCACGCCCTGATACGATGTCGAGATCGCCGACTACCACTGGAGACGAGGTTCGAGATGAGCATTCCGAATGCAGGCCGGCGAGCGACTCGGCCCACCCACCCAGGGGAGATGCTTCGAGAGGACTTTCTCCCGGACTACGACCTCACGGTCGCAGGTCTCGCCAAGGCCTTGGGCGTTTTCCGCCAGACGATGAACGAACTGCTCCGGGAGCGGCGCGCTGCAAGTCCTGAGATGGCGCTTCGGCGACGCTCCGCGACGACCTGCGTTCACCCGGTCCTCCGGTAGGCCGGTTCAAGGCCTCGTTTTACGCAGCTTTGGGTTGCGCGCAGAAGCAGTGGCAACAGTTTGAGATTGACCTTCGTGCCCAGCACCTCTCGCAGGAGGCGCAACTGGCGGCGGCTACAACGTACGGACAGGAGTACGAGATCCGCGCTATCCTGACCGGGGTGGCGGTCGCTCGGCCGGGGTCGTCAGCGTGTGGATCATCCTCGCGAACGAAAACGGCTCACGATTCGTGACCGCGTATCCAGGAGGCACTCAGTGAACTTTCGCCGACTTGACGTCGTAGCTCTCGAGAGGGACCTGCCGGCCTCCGGATTGGAACGAGGCGACCTCGGGGCTGTGGTTGAATCATACAAACCCGCCGGGCTCGAAGTGGAGTTCGTCACGGCCTCGGGTCGAACGGAGGCTCTCGTCACACTTACCTCCGCAGACGTTCGACCTGTGGTTGAGAACGACTTGGTGTCGGTCCGACCCTTCCGACGGTCGGCGTGAAAGCGACGAGCGCCTAACTTCCCGCCGCAGCGGCTCGGCCATCGGCCGCCCGCTGAGCGCGAGCGTTATGCGGATAGAATGGGTGCGGTACTGCAGTGTCCACATGGAATGTCTCTGGAGGAAGTGATGGTCGATCTGGTGAGGTCCCGGCGAGATGAGATCATGACCGTTGCTCGCCGACACGGCGTTACTCGGGTCAGGGTCTTTGGTTCGATGGCGCGCGGCGATGCCGGGCCAGCGAGCGACCTGGATCTTCTGGTGGATGTCGGACCGAGCACGAGCCCGTGGTTTCCCGGAGGACTCGCGGCGGAGCTGGAGTCGATTCTGGGTCTGCCGGTGCAGATCGTGACGGAGCGCGGGTTGGATCAACTCCTGCGGGATCGTGTTCTCAAGGAGGCAGTCCCGCTGTGAAAGACGACCGCGTCTACCTTGGCCATGTTCTCCGTTGCATCTCGAGAATCGACGAGTACATCCGCGAGCAGCCCGGGGGCGCTTGCGTCCTCGCACCTTGTACAGGACGCGGTGCTGCGGAACCTCCAGA
>JANNWR010000385.1:0-11264 GCA_031408715.1 bacterium | reverse complement strand
CGTGCGCTGCGTGCCGATCGCGACGGTCTGGCGCATGTCGCGGACCGGGTAGTACGCCAAGTGGGTCACGGACTTCTTCAGGTCCTGGCAACCGTTCTGGAACGACGCGGACCACAGCGCGAGCAGGGCCAGGAATGCGATGGGCTTAAGCATGGACCTGGACCTCCTCGGCCTGCTGGCCCTTCATCATCTGCTCGACCTTGGTCGCGGCATCCGGACGGCACGGCACCCAGATGCCGATCTTGTCCTCCTGGAAGCGCGGGTCGTAGGGCGCGCTCGCCTTCAGCTGAGGCAGCCGCGCGAGAGCGAGCATGCCCAGCAGGTTCGACAGACCGGCGATCAGGATCATGCTCTCGTAGCCGAGGATGGTGAACGGCGGGAGGCTGACGAGCTCCTTGCCACCGATGACCATGGGCCACGAGATGATCGAGTAGTAGCACAGCGCGATGCCGCCGGTGGCGCCCAGGATGCCGCCGCCGAGCGTGATGAAGCGCACCAGCGAAGGACCCTGCTCCAACGCGTGCTCGATCTCGTGGTGCGGCACGGGCGAGAAGACTTGCAGATCCTTGTGACCCGCCTGGCGCAACGCCGTCACGGCGTCGGCGGCGTCGTCGACAAAATAGAAGATGCCCATGACGCCGTTGAACTTCGGCGGCGCCGGGTTCAGGAGCTTGTCCAGAAGTTTCAGCATCAGTGGTCCCTCCGCCGCGGCATGGGCAGCGTCTCCTTGATCTCCGCGATCGAGAACGCCGGCAGCACCCGGACGAACACGAGGAAGAACATGAAGAACCATGCGAACGAGCCCACGATGAGAGCGACCTCGGTGATCGACATCTTGTAGTAGAACCAGGTCGCAGGATTGAACGAACGGGTGAGCGACGTGACGATGATGACGAAGCGCTCGAACCACATGCCGACGTTCACGGAGATGCACAGGAAGAACATGAACAGCATGTTCCGGCGCATCGGCTTGAACCACAGCGTCAGCGGGAAGATGACGTTGCACGAGAACATGATCCAGAACGCCCACCAGTAATGCCCCGTGGCGCGGAACCAGAACAGGTCGCGCTCGGCCTTGTTGGGTCCGTACCAGGCCATGAAGAATTCGGTCAGGTACGAGTAGCCGACCATCGTGGACGTGAGGAGCACGAGCTTCGCCAGCTTCTCCATGTGGTCCATGGTGACGATGTGCTCGAGCTTGAAGATCTTGCGGATCGGGATGAGCAGGTTGATGACCATGGCCACGCCCGAGAAGATCGCGCCGGCCACGAAGTAGGGCGCGAACAGCGTGCTGTGCCAGCCCGGCGTCTGCGACATCGCGAAGTCCCACGACACGACCGAGTGCACCGAGAAGACCAGCGGGGTCGCGAGCGCGGCGAAGAACAGATAGGCGCCGTAGAAGTGCTTCCACTGGTAGTTGGCACCGGTCCAGCCGAAGCTCAAGAGCGTGTAGATGAGCTTCATGATCGGGTGCTTGGCCCGGTCGCGCACGGCGGCGACGTCGGGGATGAGCCCGACCAGGAAGAAGATGCTCGAGACGGTCAGGTAGGTGTTGACCGCGAACACGTCCCACTCGAGCGGCGAGCGGACGTTGGTCCACAACTGGCGCTGGTTCGGGTACGGGAACAGCCAGTAGTCGAACCACGGACGGCCGGTGTGGATCGCCGGGAACATCGCGGCGGTGAGCACGCCGAACACCGTCATGGCCTCGGCGATGCGGTAGACGGCACGCCGGAAGTGCGAGCGGAACAGGAACAACACCGCGGACACCAGCGTGCCGCAGTGCGCGATACCGACCCAGAAGACGAAGTTCGTGATGTCGACAGCCCACATGACCGGGCGCATGAACCCGGACACACCCCAGCCGTGCACGATCAGGTTTCGGACCGCGGCCAGTGCCACGACCAGCACGATGAGATCGAATATGAACGCGATCCACCACCACTTGCCGGGCACGCTGATGAGCTTCATGACGTCGTCGTTCAGCGACGCCTGCGTGATGGGGCGCTTCTCGGGATCGGCCACGTCGTGCGCGGCCGCGTGCGTCGTCGTCTGGCTCACGCCTACGCCTCACTCATGGTGTCGCGGGTGACCTTCTGGAGATACGTCACGCCGGGCTTGGTGTTGAGTTCCTCGAACACCCAGTACTTGCGCTCGCCGAAGCTCTTCAGGTGCACGGCGGTCTCGGGATCGGCAAGGTCGCCGAACGTGATCGCCTGGCTCGGGCAGGTCTGCGAGCACGCGGTCTGGATCTCACCATCGCGCACCGCGCGCTTCTCGTCCTTGGCGTTGCCCTTGCCCTCGAGGATGCGCTGGATGCACATGGTGCACTTCTCCATGACGCCCTTCGAGCGCACCGTGACGTCCGGGTTCAGCTGCCAGTTCATCGGCTCGGGGAACGCGAACGTCGTCTTCTCGGGTGCTGAGTAGTCGAACCAGTTGAAGGCGCGCACCTTGTACGGACAGTTGTTCGAGCAGTAGCGCGTGCCGACGCAGCGGTTGTAGACCTGCGCATTCAACCCTTCCGGGTTGTGATAGGTGGCATACACCGGGCACACCATCTCGCACGGCGCGCTGCCGCAGTGCTGGCACATCATCGGCACGAAGCGGACGTCGCTCGCACCCGGGGCGACCGTCTCCTCGAAGCGATCGATGCGGATCCACGCCATCTCGCGGCCACGGCGCATCAAGTCCGGCCCGACGACCGGGATGTTGTTCTCGGCGTAGCAGGCCACGACGCACGCACCGCAGCCGGTGCAGGCGTTCAGGTCGACGGCCATCGCCCAGCGATGCGTGGCGTGCTTGTACGTGCCGACGTTGACGGGATCGCTCTTGCCGTGGCGCACAGGCAACTCGGGCTCGAACGCAGTGATCGCATGCGCGGGCGGCTTCCAGCCTTCCGGGCGCTGCAACGGCTCGGTGTACTTGCCGGGGCGCGTCTGGCTTTCGTGCTGCGTGTGCACACCCTCGCCCGCCGGATAGTGCCCGGGCACTTCGATCTCGTGCGGCGCGGATTCGCCGACATCGCCATGCGGCGCACCCGAGGCGTGCATCGCGGCTTCCCTGTCGGCGGCCGCGTCACCACTGCCGGTCGCGAGCAGCGCGGCGAGCGGGACGATCTGTGCGATCTGCCGGTCGTGCTGGCTCTTCTCGGCCTGCTGCTCGAACAACTCCATCGCTTGCGTGCCGCGCGACAGCTTGGCGTTCGCACCCTGATACGCGAGCGCACCCGATGCGGCATCGGTGCCCTGTGGCACCAGCGCCAGCGCATTCACGCCGCGACCCTGCGCATAGCGGCCGTAGCTCGTGTGCCCCTGCCCCAGCGCGATCGCGACCGTGTCCTTGCGGATGCCGGCGTACACGTACGCGGGCACTTCCACACTGCCGGCCGCGGTCTCGACCTTCAACGCTTGACCGTTCTTCACACCCAGCTTGGCGGCGGTCTCGGGGTGGATCTCGGCCCACGAGCCCCACACCGTCTTGCTCGTCATGTCGGGCAGTTCCTGAAGCCACGGCTTGTTGGCGCCGCGCCCGTCATAGAAGTTCGCCGAGGGCGTGATCAACAGCGCGTACTCGCCCTCGCCCGCGCGCTCGGAAGCCGCGAACGCCGGCGTGCCCGCCCAGCGCACCGCGGCCGGAGTCACGTCTTCCCAGACGCCACCGTTCTTGAGCGACTCGCTCCAGAACGTCTCCCAGTCGCGGCCCGCACCGAAGCGCGAGTGCATGGCCTTCCAGTGGTCGCGCAGGTAGTCGTGGTAGGTGTCGGGCCAGTTCGCCCCGCCGCCACCCGCCTTGGTGAGTGCGATCAGCACGTCACCCACGGGGCGCGAGTCGAACATCGGCAGCTTCTTCATGGCCGGCTGCTGCAGGGAGTACACACCGCGCGCGGACCACGCATCGCCGAAGCTCTCGAGCGCGTGCGACACCGGCAGGAGGACGTCACAGGCCTCGGCCGTCTCGTCCTTCGATGTGACGAGCGCGACCTTGAACGGCACCTTCGCGAACGCCTCGACGGCACCCGCCCACGCCGGCGTGGAGTAGACCGGATTGGCGCCGTGCACGATCAGCACGTCCGCACTGCCAGCGCCAAGTGCCTTGAGCTCGTCGGCGAACTGCGCGAACGTGGCGAGCCCGCTGGTCTCGAGCGCGCGATCGAACTTCACCGTGCGGCCGTGGTTGCCCGCGACATGATTCAGGACGTTCACGGCTGCAGCGAGCGCGGTGCCGTGCGTGCCCTGCGTGCTCACACCCCCCGCGAGCGCCAGACTGGCGCCGTACTTCGTGAACAGCCGCGCCAGGCGCGTGATGTTCTCAGGCGCCACTTCGGTCTGTGCGGCCACGGCGTCCGGCGTCCACGCCTCGAGCGCACCCTTCAAGGCCGTGCGCTCGGCGGCGGCCGTGCCCAGACCCTCGGCGACGATGACGTGCGCGATGCCCAGTGCGAGCGCGTACTCGGAGCCCGGCCTGGCGGCGACCCACTCATCGGCGCTCGCACCCGTCGTCGACAGACGCGGCTCGACCGTCACGAAGTGACCGCCGCGGTCGTCGCGCTTGGCGCGCATCGCAGCGAAGCCGCGCGCTTGCGCGACCGGCGCGACGAACGTCTCCAGGAAGTCGGCGCCGAACGCGATCACACAGCGCGCTTCGGCGACGTCGTAACGCGGCACCGCATCGATACCCAGCGTGGCGCGATTGGCCGCGCGGATGTTCTCGTAACCGAACGGCTCGAACATGACGTGCTTGGCGCCATTCGCGGATGCGAAGTCACCCATGAGCGTACGCATCGTGCCCGTCTCGAGGCCAGAGAGCAGCACGGCCTTGCCCTTCGCAGCCTTCAGCTTCTCGCTGACAAGTGCGATGGCCTCGTCCCACGTCACGCTCTTCCAGCCCGTGCCGTCCTTGACCAGCGGCGTCTTCAAACGATCCGGGTCGTAGAGCCCCTGCAGCCCGGCCTGACCGCGCGCGCACAGCCCGCCCTGCCCCAGCGGATGGGCGCTGTTGCCCTCGAGCTTGATCGCACGGCCCTCGCGCGTGCGCACGACCATGCCGCAGCCCGCGGGACACTCGCGGCAGGCGCTGGCGTAGTAGTAGGGCACGCCGGGGAGGATGTCCTCGGGCGCGATCAGGTAAGGGATCAACTTCTCGGCGGGCGGAGCAGCACAGCCCGCGGCGGTACCGGCGACACCGATACCGACCAGCTTCAGGAAGTCGCGACGATCGAAGACCACGGAGTCGGACATGGGCCCCTAGCTCCTAATGGTGGCAGACCAGGCAGTCCATGCTGGCCGGGAAGTTGGGGTTGTCCACGTTCTTGCGGTGGCAGGTCACGCACCAGCCCATCTTGAGCGAGCTGTACTGGTAGACCCGGTCCATCTCCTGCACCGGACCATGGCACTCCTGGCACTCTAACCCTGCGCGCACATGGCGCTTATGGTTGAACTTCACGTGGTCGGGCACGTAGTGCACCTTGACCCACGGCACCTGCTCGCCACGGTCGTAGAATCCGGTGAGCTTCTGGATCTCGGGCTTGTCGGTGGCCACGATCTTGTGGCAACCCATGCACGTGCTCACCGCGGGGATGTTGGCCCACGCCGAGTTGGCGGCCCCGTAGTGGCAATACTTGCAGTCCATCTGGTTCGTTCCAGCGTGGATCTTGTGGCTGAAATTGATGGGCTGCACCGGTCCCTTCGTGGCGCCGAGTCGCACATTGAACGACTGCGACAGCGCCACGCTGGCGGTGACAAGTGAAACGAAGATGATGACAGACGCGATGAACTTGGTCATGGCCGCCGCGCAAGCTAGTGGGACATCAGCGGGATGTCAACCCCGCTTGTGAACGGATTTGCGAGCGCCCACCGAAACCGAGCGCGGTCAAGCGGTTGGCCATCTCCTGAACACCCCGTCGCGGGCATTCGAGCGTGCCGGCTATGGCTGCTTCACCTTGTCGACGAGCTTGATCCACTGCCCCTTCATGACCTGCTCGCCCAACTCGAGGCCATTCACGATCGCGCCCTCCTCGGCCGGCACCAGCGCGCCTCCGAAGCCCGACCACAGGGCCTGGAACTCGCCCGCGGCCGGCGCGTTCTGCAACCGGATGCGGGACGGCTGCACCATGCCCTTGGCGGGGTCGGTGAGCGTCGTGATCGAGCGGACGGCGGCGAGCACGGCCTTCTCGTTGGCGTCCCCTGGCGCGCTGCCGCGGCCGAGAATCTGCAGCATGAGGTCGGGAGTGATGCGGATCCACGCCGCCACGATGGTGGACTGAGCGGTCGAACTGCTCGGCACCGTCAGCGTGCCGACCCATGCCGGCCAGTTGCCGAGCGTCTCGGCGGCACCGCGGGAGCCCGCCACCTTGCCCTCGGTGGTCAGCGCCACCAGATAGTCGCCAGGCGACCTTCCAGCTGCGTCGCGCGCCAGCGTCATCTGCATGATGCCAGTCGGAGCGCCGGCCTTGTCGCCGGCCGCCGCGGTCAGTGCCGAGTGCGTGTGCTGCGTCTGCCAGCCGGCCGGGAACGTCATCTCGAGACCGAGCACGGGATGGTAGAACTTGCGGCCGTCGAACCAGCCATAACGCGGGTTCTCGCCATACACGAGGCCGCGCACATGCTCCAGGAATCCGCGCTGCTTGATGACCATGTTCGCACGCCCGGCCGCCGCCTTGGCGGCGAGCACCGTGGTGCGCTCCGCACGCTGGCCCGGATCGGGGTGCGTCGACATGTACTGCGGCAGCGACTGGCCGGCACGCTCGGCGATGCGCTGCAGCGTGCGATAGGTGCCGGGGATCTCGCGCGGGTCATAACCGGAGACGCTCGAATAGCGCACCCCCAGTTCGTCGGCCTGCGACTCGTCGTCGCGCGAGTACTTGAGCATCAGCAGCCCGAGACCTTGCTCGGCCGCGCTGCCGTAGCGCCGGAACGTCGGCGACACGGCGGCCGCGATGCCGAGTCCGAGCCCGGCCAGCTGCTGCTGCGTGATCTGCTTGGCCGAGTGCCGTGCGGTCACGTGCCCGATCTCGTGCCCGAGTACGCCGGCCAGCTGTGCTTCGCTCTGCATGTGCGCCAGCAGCCCGCGCGTCACGTAGATATAGCCACCGGGCATGGCGAACGCGTTCACCGCCGCGTCGTCGAGCAGCGTGAACTTCCACGGCAGCTCGGGTTGTTCGGAGGCGCGCGCCACCTTGCGCCCGACACTGTCGACATAAGCCGCCAGCGCCGCGTCGTCGTAGACACCGTACTCGGTGGCCACGGCGTTGAATCCCTCGCGGCCGATCGCGGCCTCCTGCGCGGGCGTGACCAGCGTGAACTCGCGCTTGCCGGTGGCGGGATTCACCGCACAGCCGGCGGCCAACACCGCCGCGAGCGCTAACAGCGCCAGCAAGGTGAGATGGCTCCACACCTTGGAGCCGGCCGGAATCTTCCTCATGGTGTCCTCCGTGACCAACCGTTGCGAATGAAAATGAAAATGACGCCGTTGTGGATCGTGCGGTCGCCCCGACGCGCCACTTCGTTCAGTAGCGGCCCACCTTGGGGTCCACATCCCGGGCCCACGAATCGATGCCGCCTTCGAGGTTCTGCACGTCGGTGCGACCCTGCGCCCGCAGGAACTTGAGCGCATGCATGCTGCGCGCGCCGTGGTGACACGCCACCACGAGCGGACCGGGCGGCAGTTCGGCGAAGCGCTGTGGCAGCGTGGCGAGCGCGATGTGCACCGCCACGGGAAAGCGCGCGATCGCGAGTTCGTCCGCCTCGCGCACGTCGATCACGGTGAGAGCCTCGCCGGCCGAGAGTCGTCGCGCGAGTTCGCGCGCGGACAACTGCGTCGGTGGCGCGGTGCGGGAGTCCATTCGGGGTCTGTCTCCTTGGGTCCGGCCACGATGCTCTCGGCAACCTGACGAGCTGCGCGCACGCTGGGCGTGACCATCGACGTGAAAGGTAGGTGCACACGCACGTCCGGGCAAGTCCTCCGGCATGCCGCGGGGCCGTGCGGTGAGCGGCGAGGATCGGATTCGGCTAGGATGCTCGGCTGAGGATGCGGGCGCGGAACGCAACACCGATCGCGCTCCTGCTCCCGACACGACGCCCCATCGCACCGGCTCCGGAGGATTCCCGTGACGCCCGAGATCAGCGCCGACCCGCAGCTCGACCAGCTGGCCGTCAACGCCATCCGCTTCCTGGCGGTGGATGCCATCGAGAAGTCCGGCTCCGGCCACCCGGGCCTGCCCATGGGCATGGCCGACGTCGGGTACATCGTGTGGACGCGCTTCTTGCGCCACGATCCCACCGATCCGCACTGGCCGGGACGCGACCGCTTCGTCCTGTCGGCCGGGCATGGCTCGATGCTGCTGTACTCGCTGCTGCACTTGTCGGGCTACGCGCTGTCGATGGAGGAGATCCAGAACTTCCGCCAACTCGGCAGCCGCACGCCGGGGCATCCCGAGTTCGGCCACACGCCCGGCGTCGAGACCACGACCGGCCCTCTGGGCCAGGGCCTCGGCAACGCGGTCGGGATGGCACTCGCCTCGCGCATGTCGCAGGCGCGCTTCGGCACGCCCGAGTTCTCGCCCGCGGACTACCGCGTGTTCGGCATCGCCGGAGACGGCTGCATGATGGAAGGCATCTCGCACGAGGCGGCCTCGCTCGCCGGGCACCTGAAGCTCGGCAACCTGGTGATGATCTACGACGACAACCACATCACCATCGACGGCGACACCGCGATCACGTTCACCGACGACACGCCCAAGCGCTTCGAGGCCTACGGCTGGCACGTCGTGAAGGCGGATCCCTACGATCATGACAGCCTGACGCGTGCGCTCGAAGCAGCCGTCGCCGAGACGGGACGGCCGAGCCTCGTCATCTGCCGCAGCCACATCGGCTACGGCTCACCGAAGAAGCAGGACACCAAGCATGCGCACGGTGAACCCCTCGGTGCCGAAGAGACGATCGCGGCCAAGCGCAAGCTCGGCTGGCCCGAGTCGCCCGCGTTCCTGGTGCCTCCCGAGGTGCGTGCGCGCTTCGCGGCGCGTGCCGCGGAACTGGCACGCGAGCGCGCGACATGGAACGCGAAGTTCGACCGCTGGCGCACCGCCGATGCTGCGCGCGCGGCCTTGTGGGAGCAGTTCGTCGAAGCACGCGTGCCTTCTGGTCTGGTCGAGAAGCTGTGCGAGTCGGCGCCGACCACGAAGGCGGCGACGCGTGCGCATGGCAGCGCCGTGCTGCAGAAGGCCGCCGCCCTGGTGCCCAGCCTGGTCGGCGGCAGTGCCGACCTCGAAGGCAGCAACAAAACGAAAATCGAGGGCTCGCCCGCGGTGACGCCGCAGGACTTCTCGGGGCGCAACCTGTACTTCGGGATCCGCGAGCATGGCATGACCGCCGTGGCCAACGGGCTCGGGTTGTCGGGGTTCATCCCGTACAGCGCGTCGTTCCTGACGTTCACGGATTACGCGCGGCCGGGCATGCGGCTCGCAGCACTCATGAAGCTGCGGCACGTCTTCGTGTACACGCACGACAGCATATTCCTCGGCGAGGACGGCCCCACGCACCAGCCGGTCGAGCACCTTGCCTCACTGCGCACCATCCCCAACCTGCTCGTCATCCGCCCGGCCGACGGACTCGAGACCGCGGCCGCCTGGGGGCTGGCACTCGAGCGTCGTGACGGTCCGACCGTGCTGGCGCTGTCGCGGCAGAACCTCGCTCCGCTGCTCCGCCCGGCCAGCTTCACGTTCGGCGAGCTGCGCCGCGGTGGCTACGTGCTGCGCGACGTCGATTCGAGCCAGTCGGCGAAGGACGCCATCACGTTCATCGCCACGGGCTCCGAGGTCGGCGTCGCGCTCGATGCGGCGGAACGACTCGCCACCGCGGGCTTCGTCACGCGCGTGGTCAGCATGCCCGCACCGCAATTGTTCGCGCAGCAGGACGAGGCGTGGCGAGCGCGCGTCCTGCCACCCGGCGGGCGCCGAGTCTCGGTGGAGGCAGGCGTCACGGACGGCTGGCGCGGCTGGGTCGGCGACCGCGGCCTCGCCATCGGCATCGACCGCTTCGGCGAATCCGCACCGGCCGAAGTGCTCGCGGAACACTTCGGACTCACCGGCGAAGCGGTCGCGCGGCGCGTGCGCGAGTGGGCCACACGCAGCTGACGCAGACTTCACTCGGACGCAGGACGAAGCCCCGGAGGGAGCGCTCCCACCGGGGCTTCGTGTTCTCGAGGGCCGCATCACGCGATCACGGCAGCCGACCACACACGTGAACTCAGTGCTTGCCGCCGCGCTTCGCACCGGACGGCATGTCACTCGCCAGTCGCGCCGCCAGCCAGTCGGCGATCGCCCCGAGCGTGGCCGGTGCGAGCTGGCTGTCCGGCAGCAACGCGTAACCCGCCGGGTCGCCACTCGGATCCGGCAGGAACAGGTGATCGGTCGCGGGAAGTACCTGCACCGTGACGTCACGATTGCCCGCGGAGCGGAACGCTGCGGCGAGTTCTGCGGCCTGCTCCTGCAAGACCTGCTGATCGGTCGCGCCCTGCAGCACGAGCACCGCTGGCGACTTCACATGCTTCGCGGTTGCGATCGGGTCGTGCTGGGCGAAGAACCCGATCCATGGCTCCACAGCCGAGAGCGAGTCGACCGCGTGCATGGCCGCCGCGAGCGCGGAGTCCAGTACTGTTCCGTTCAGTCCGGCACGCCGCAAGGCAAAGGCGTTCTGCGATTGCATCACGCGCCGGCCGGCCCAGGACGGACCCGCCATCAGCAGCATGGCGCGCAACCGCTCGCCGCGCGACGCGACCAACGGCGCGATGAGTCCGCCTTCCGAGTGTCCCAGCAGTGCCAAGCGGGTGCTGTCGATGTCCTTCACACCGCGCAACCAGCGCAGCGCGTCCTGGATGTCGTTGGCGAAGTCGGCGCTGGTCGCACCCGCGAACGACCCGAGCGAACCGCCGATGCCGCGGTCGTCGAGGCGCAGGGTCGCGATCCCACGGCGCGCCAGCGTGTCGGCGATCTGCCGGAACGGCCGGTAACCCTTGACGATCCCGATCTCGCCATCACGATCCTGCGCTCCCGATCCGGTGATGGTCACGACGCACGGCTGAAGCCCGGGGCGCTTGGGCCACGTGAGCGTGCCGGCCAGTTCGAAGCCGGCGCGCGTCTTCACGCGCACCTCCTCGGCGGTGTAGGGCGCACCGACCGGAGCGGAGTAGTCCTGCGAGGACATGCCGAGCAGCGCTTCGGGCAGCGTGTCCGCGCGCTTGAACACGACCATCTGCGCGGGCACTCC
>JANNWR010000384.1:0-4384 GCA_031408715.1 bacterium | reverse complement strand
GCGGAGCGCGATCGCGTGGTGACTGCACGCGCCTGAGCACAGCTGGGCTCCGCAACATCGGGATGATCGCATGCGCGAGCGTTCCTTCCAGAAGTTCACGGCGCGCAGTCAAGACTGCTGTCCGGGCCGCACGAGGGTCCGGAAAGTGATCTGCTCGCGGCTGTCTCATTCGTTCGTGATCTCCGTGCTGCCCTCGCTTGCCCAGCCCTCGCGCGTGAAGCCTTGCGTTGTTCCTGTATGTGCTCGGAGCCGAACACTCGCTCGGCTTCATGTTGATTATGACGACGGCAGAGCCACCGCAGGTTGTCGACAGTGGGCTTGCCGCCGCGTGCGAACGGGATGATGTGGTCGAGCTCCAGATCCGAGCGCTCGCTGCAGCGCCGGCCGGCGGGGCCTTCGAATGTGCACTGATGGCCATCGCGTTCTGTGACCGCTCGCACGACCGCGTGAGGCACATGGCGGCTGTTCGCGTTGCCACGCTGTGCGCGTGGGTTAGACGTTTCGGCGTGCTTCGACTTGCGCAGTTGCTGCACCAGTATTTCAAGGCCACGCTTGAGCACGAGCTTGAGGTCGCCCCCGGGGGCTTCGTGGCCGAGTAGTTGCCTGGCCTCCTCGAGCAGGTCCTGCATGTCCTGGTCCGCCGTCAGCTGCCACGCGAATCGGCCGGGCGAGCGCGGGGTGACCCTGGCATAGGGTTCAACTTCGAACTGTGCCGGCGATGCTACCTGTTCGATTGCCTGAGCAACCTTCTGCGTCACGGCTTCCGTGATCGAGCGCAGCACCGACCCGGGCACGGGCTCGGGGGCGTCAGCCGCCGCCGTCGCGACCACATGCGTGAGAGCCTCGTTCAGTGCGCGGGCCTCCGCGCCCCAGGCAAGTGGTCCCACGGATGTCACCAACTCGCTCGATTCGGATGGGACAACCGTTCCTGGGGACGGTTGGCGTGCCATGCTCGCAATGACTTGCAGGGCAGTGGAGGCCGGGGCGTTGGTGTCCGTCAGCTGCCGCACCATCGTTGCGACGTCCGGCTTCGGGAAATGTCGAGCCACGAGCCGTTCCACCTCGGACTTGCTCATGTGCGTGGCCTGCGCCAGCAAAGCGTTCACGTTCTCGTGCGTCAGGTGCCGCGCCAAGAGGGACACGGCGGAGAGGTGGAGTTGGCCCTGAGCGATCATCGGCAGGATGGCGGGGAACCGACGTGCTGCGCGGGCGGCACGAATGCGTTTGAGGGCCGCGCTCTCGGACATGCGCATGACCTCGGTGCAGTACGCATACATCGAGCCGCAGGCCAATGGCGAATACAGCTGGCGGGTCTCGATCGCACCCATCTGGATCAGCAGCTCGACCGTGTTGGCTCGGTCGTGCGCCACGCTCTGCGCGAACTCCGAGAGCAGCACATCAGCGGGGAGCTTCGAGGCCCGGCGGGATCGAATGAGACAGGCCTGCAGATCGCATGCCTGCGAGGCGCTAGGCGTCGGGTCACAAGGCTTCGATGCAGCCGACTTCACGTTTTCCATGGCGGGACTCCGCGGCGAAGGGACCGTCGCGGGGGCAGAGCAAGCTTAGCATCGCGCCTAGCGGCTGCCAGGGTTGCGACAGCAGCTCGAAACCATGGTCTGCACGAGACAAACAAGCCTGGAGCCCCATTCGCCCGCGCACGCCGATGCAACGCGCGGTACGACGCCACTGCAACGCGAGCCTCACTCGGCACGAAGGCACCTGTCTGGAGCCGTCAAACGAAATCGCATCACGTTCGTGCAAAGCTTCGTGTGCGATGCAGCCTCCTCGCCGCCGGACTCGGCCAGTTGCGCCGGCCGCAACAACGATCTCCACCCCCCGAGCACGATCCGCGAAGCCGGCTGAACGCCGCAGCACAACCTCCCGCCGCGGCGGTGCATCGCGGTTCCGAGCGCGTCCTTGCGTGGGCCGCACCCGTACGGCAAGGTCCCGCGCGGAAGCCCACGGGCTGCCGCAGGGCCCGCAAGTGCATCCGGCCACAGTCCTGCCCGCCCATTCCACTATGCTGTCGGCTGCCCAGCCCGCGTTCACACGCCGCACCGATCCATCCACGGAGGACGCCGCACATGAAGTGGCTCGTTCGCATCGTCATCGGAGTGCTGGCCGTGCTGGCGGTGTCCGTGCTCGGGCTGTGGATCGGCTCGCATCGCCGTGACGCCGGGCGCATGCGCGGCAACATCGAGATCGAGCGTCCGATCGAGACGGTGTGGGCGTGGATGACCGAAGGCTCCAAGCTCACGCAGTGGGTCGGCTGGCTCTCTGCCGTGGAGCCCGACAGCACGTCGCCCCCCGAAGGCATCGGGCATCGCGAGGTCTGGGTGATGGACGACCCGCGCATGAAGGACAAGCTGCACGTGCCCGGCACGATCACGCTGTGGGAGCCGCCGAACCAGATGGGGGTGCATATCGAAGTGCCCGCCATGTTCGAAGGCGACGTGCTCTACAAGCTGACCGAGTTGCCGAACGGCCATACCAAAGTCGAGCAGGACGGGCGCTTCAAGTATCTCGACCGCTTCGCCGCGCTCATGGAGCCGGTGGTGACGCCGGAGGCGATGCGCAAGATGGTCGCCGACATGCAGCGCCTGAAGTCGAAGGTCGAGGCCGAGCCGTTCCCGGCCGACAGCGTGACTTACGATGACGCGGCCGGGGACGAGTCGCCGGCGGACAGCACGAGCGCGAACTAGCGCCGGGCTAGCGCCGAAACAACAGGATCACGCCCGCGACCGCGATGATCGCACCCACGAACGCGCGCCACGACAGGCGCTCACCGTGGAACCGTGCCGCGATCAGCATGGCGAGCAGCGGGGCGAGCGCGGTGATCGACGCGGACACACCCGCCTCGATGTAATGCAAAGACGTGAGCGCTAGGGTCACGCCGATGACCGGGCCCATGACCGCGCCGGCCGCCATGAACGCCGTCGCCTTGCCGTCGCGCATCGCCCCGAGCGTGCTCTTGAACTGCCGCTGGGCGATGGTCAGGAGCCAGATGGTGATGACCGCCGCGGTGACGCGCACCACGGTGGCGGGCAGCGGGTCGATGCCGGTGCGCAGGCCGATCTTGGACAGCACCATTCCGCCCGCCTGACCGAAAGCGCCGAGCAAGCCCGCGATCACGCCCATCCGCTCGGAACCCTCGGCGTGGTCGGCGAGTGCCGCCTGCCGGCGTGAACGCGATGTGATCGCAAACGCCACTCCGATGAACACCAGCACCATCCCGGCGAGCGACATCGGCCCGGGTTGCTGATGCAGGATGGGCCATGCCAGCGCGGTGGTGAACAACGGCGCGGTGGCGGCGAGCAGCGAAGCGCGGCCCGGCCCGAGGATGACCATGGCGCGGAAGTTCCACGCGTCGCCGAACACGAAGCCGACCATGCCCGAGAGCGACAACGCGACCAGTGCGGTGGGCGTCACCCACACCGGCCACCATGCGTCCTGTTTGATGTGCAGCGCGATCATCAGGAACGCGAGCGCGGTGGTGATACGCAGACGGTTCAGCACGTGCGAGCCCATGCGCCTGCCGGCGGCCGCGAACAGGTTCGCACCGCTTGCGAAGCATGCCGCGGTACCGAGGGCGGCAAGCTCGCCCGCGAAACGCATGCCACCTCCAGCAAGGGTCAGGGTCGGGGGATGAGAGTGGTCCTACAGTATCGGCCAAGTGTGGTACCCGCGCCATGCCTGCTTCGGTGAGCGGGCGAAACTTGTTCCGCGCGAACAGCTTGACGGCACCCACCCCGGCGGGCTTCCCTGCCGGGAATGAATTCCTCCCCGGGGCGTACCTCTGATGCCGGGCCGGACGACGCGACACTCGTGGCTGCCAGCCAGCGCGGGGAACAGGCGGCGTTCGGCGAGATCGTGCGCCGCTACCAGCGCGCGGTGCATCGGCTGGCGTGGTCACTGACCCGCAACGCCAGCGATGCCGACGACCTGGCGCAGGAGACCTTCGTGCGCGCATGGGGAGCGATCGGACGGTTCGAGACCGGCCAACCCTTGTACCCCTGGCTGGCGCGCATCGTCACCAACCAGGCGTTCTCGTTGTTCCGGCACCGCAAGCGGCGGCCGGAGACATCCATCGAGCCGCTCGTGGAAGCAGGACAGCAATGGGGAATCGACGATGACCCGGCCGACCACTCGGCACGCTCCGAACGGGACGCGCAACTGCGCGAATGTTTCGCCACGCTGGCACCCGAGCATCAGGCCGTACTCGCACTGCGCTCGGTGCAGGACCTGTCGTACGACGAGATCGCCAAGGTGCTCGAAGTCCCGGTGGGCACGGTGATGTCGCGGCTGTCGCGCGCCCGGGTCGAACTCAAGCGGCGGCTGGCCGAACGCACCGGAGGCGCGACGTGACCCACCTGAGCCCCGAACA
>JANNWR010000383.1:0-4609 GCA_031408715.1 bacterium | reverse complement strand
GCTCCGGTGACGCAGTCCGCGGCGGGTGACGCCTGGGTGGTGCGTTTCGTGATGCCGGCCGGCTCGGTGGAGAACGAGATGCCCACGCCGAACGATGCACGGGTCCAACTCAAGACTCTCGCCGCCACACGCTACGCCGTGGTGCGGTTCTCGGGAGTCGCGTCCGAGAAGGACGTCGCAGAGAAGACCGTGCAGCTCGATGCATTCATCACCAAGCACCAGTTGCGGGCCAGTGGATCGCCACTTCTCGCGCGCTACGACCCGCCATGGACGCCCTGGTTCATGCGGCGCAACGAGGTCATGCGAGCGCTCGAGGCTCAGTCCGCGCGCTGAGCCTGTTCGTCGGGCACGCAGGGCGCCAAGGGATCGCTTCGACCCTTCTGGGACCCACGGCCCTTCGTGCCTTGGTCGATCGCGTGCACCCGCCATCGCTCGGACCGCGGTGAAGCCCTTGTGGGGCAGCCACATATCCTGAGCCCCCCTCGGGAGCTGTCGTTTCTCGGTGAAGGTTCTGGGCCTGTTTGCCGATGCGTGGAAGTGGAGCACCGGCACACGCCCACCCCGAGAGACTCATGAACGGACCGCGACTGGCAGGACATCTCGAGATCTTCAGCCCGATCCACGTGCTGCGCTTGTTGCAGAACACGCGTGTGACTGGACGACTCGAGTTCGTGCGCCGCGACGCGTGTGTGAATCTGTTCATCGAGGATGGACTCAGCGTGACCTGCTCCAGCACCGGCACGCGACTGCATCTGGGTGAGATCCTCGTGCGCCAGGGGAACTTGCGCCCCGAGGTCGTCGAACTCGCGCTCGCCGTGCAGTCGGACATGCCCGGGAAGCGCATCGGCCACATCCTGGTCGAGAGCGGCTCCGTGACCGAGTCACAGGTACGCGAGGCCCTGACTGCGTTCCAACGACAGATCCTGTGCGATGCACTGCTGTGGCAATCCGGCACGTTCCAGTTCCTGCTCGGCGAGACCGCTCCAGCCGAGAGCTTGCGGATCGCGTTCGATGTCGATCGGCTCGTCATGGGCCTGCTGACGTTCGCTGGCGGAGCACTGGCGAACGAGCTGGGTCCGCAGGACACTTGATCCGGGCGCTGGAGCGAGCGCAAAAGCGTTCAGGACCGCCACGCAATGGCGCGTGACGGTCCTGAACGGTGTGACGACAGAACCTAGAACCAGCGCGTGATGGTGACCTTCTTGTCGGTGTAGAACTCGATCGAGTCGCGGCCGTGCGCCTTGAGATCGCCGAAGAAGCTGCCCTTGGCCCCGCCGAACGGGAAGAACGCCATGGGTGCGGCCACGCCGATGTTCACGCCCAGCATGCTCGGCTCGACGCGCCAGCGGTACTCGCGCGCGTACTTGCCGCTCGAGGTGAAGATGCTCGAGGCGTTGCCGAGATCGTGACGCTTCACGATCTCGACCGCCTGGTCGAACGTGTCGGCCTTCATCACGCACAGCACCGGGCCGAAGATCTCCTCGCGCGCGATCACCATGTCGGGCTTCACGTCGGTGAAGATCGTCGGGCCCAGGTAGTAGCCGTCGGGGTGCTTCGGGTGCTTGAACGCGCGGCCGTCCAATGCCAGCGTGGCGCCCTCGGCGATGCCCTTCTCGATGTAGCTCAGCACCTTCTCGCGGTGCGCCGCGCTGATGACCGGCCCCATCGTGACGCCGCCTTCGACACCATCACCGACCACGATCTTCCTGGCCTCGTCCACCAGACGCGCGCGGATGGCTTCGTACGCCTCGCCCACCGCCAGCACCACGCTGTTGGCAAGGCAGCGTTCGCCGGCGCAGCCGAAACATGACTCCGTGGACACGGCCGCGGCCCGCGCGATGTCGGCATCCGGCATCACCAGGACGAAGTTCTTGGCACCGCCCAGCGCCTGCACCCGCTTGCCGTTCTCGGCGCCACGCTTGTAGATGTAGCGCGCCACCGGCGAGCTGCCGACGAACGACACACCTTGGATGCCTGGATGATCGAGGATGCCGTCGACCGCTTCCTTGCCACCATGCACCAGGTTCACGACGCCGTCCGGGAAGCCGGCTTCGTGCAGCAGTTCGAACATGCGCATCTGCGACAACGGCACGCGCTCGCTGGGCTTGAGGATGAACGTGTTGCCGCAGGCGATGGCATGCGGCAGGAACCACATCGGCACCATGGCCGGGAAGTTGAACGGCGTGATCGCCGCGAACACGCCCATGGGCTGGCGGAAGTACTGGCTGTCGATGCCCGTGGCGACATCCTCGAGCGAGGCGCCCTGCATGAGCGACGGGATGCCGCACGCCACCTCGACGTTGTCGACGGCACGGCGCACACTGGAGCGCGACTCCTCGATGGTCTTGCCGTGCTCGAGGGTGCAGATGCGCGCGATCTCCTCGAAGTGCTTCTCGAGCAGCTCGCGGAACTTGAACATCGGACGCACACGGTTCACCGGGGGCGTCGCACGCCACGCCGGGTAGGCCTTGAGCGCGGCCTGCACGGCACGGTCGACATCTTCCGCGCCGCCCATGGGGACGCGCGCGAGCAGCCCGTTGGTGGCGGGGTTCCGCACCTCAGCGGTGGTCTTGGCGCTCGAGTCGAGCCAGCGGCCGCCGACGAAGATCTTGAGTGTGGTGGCAGCACCGGTGCCGCTCGTACCGGCGAGCGTGGCCTGCTCCTGGGGCGGGTTCATGACGCACCTCCGAAGGTGATGATGGGACCGGGATTCGATGCCGGGAGCATACACCCCCCGCCCCAAGGACGCCGCGGCCCGGCGTTGGGTTGCGAACGCCGGGCCCCGGTCCACACGGGTCAGCTCAGTTCCCGAGCCGGCCCCCGAAATTGTATGTCAGGCTGGCGAACAACTGGGCCGAATGCTCGCGGGAGCCGAACTCGAGTTCGGCCGCGGAGAGCCCGGTGACGAGCCCTCCCATGACCCAGGCGCTCCACTGTTCCCCGATGGCCTGCTCGACGACGGCATCGAACTCGTATGCGAATGGCCGGATGTCGGCTAGGTCGCGGTCCATCCGGTGCGCGAGCAGACGCACACCGGTGCCTTCGCGTGGCGTCAGTCCAAGCTGGAGCAGGGCCATCCGCATGTTGGTCGACGTTCCCACCGTCGAAGAAAGCAGATCACCGACATAGTAGGTGGACCAATCGACCCACCCGAACTGCCACGGGTCGTAGCTTTCGTCCTTGCTCGTCGTCTGGTCGTCCCCGCTGAACAACAGGTACTCCGCCTTGAGCATGGGCTTCCAGCGCCCTTCGCTCTTCCATGTGGCGGCGACATGACCTCCCCGGCCCGCAAGGTCGGTGCCCGTGCGCGTGCCACTCTCCAGCACGGCTTCGCCCGCAAGCACGAACGGCCCACTCAGCCAACCGCCACGCAGCGAGATCGCCTGCGCGCGGTCCTCGATGACACTCGTGTCATGCCGGCGCAGGTACGCCAGCGCGAGCTCGCTGCCCTCGGAGCGCGTCCAGCCCGCCTCGGCACCAAACACGTAGCCGTCCGGCCGTGCGCCGAGCGCACCCTCGAACGAGGGGGAATAGTCCGCCGCGAACGCGGTGGCGTGTGCAGTACCCCGGGCCCAGTCGAGCTTCACGCCATCGTAGAAAGACAGCGGGATACTCCACAGCGCGGATCGGTGATCCACATAGCCATCGCTGATCAAGAACCCGTCACCGAACTGGATGTTCTGCCGGCCGAGCGTGATCCCGAGTCCGGTGCCACCGAGGTCCGGGGCGGAGATCGACAACTGGTCGAGCAACCCGTCGTTCTGGTCCGCGACGCCGTAGTAATCCGTACCGACGGTCGTCATCAGCACGCCACCCGCCGTGAACTGCACTCCGGAGGGGAACACGTACTGCAAGCGAGCGCGCGAGAAACCCTCACCCCAATGTGCGGCGCCGGGAGCGAAGAACGCGCGATCGGTGCTGAAGTACCCCGACGTGGTCTCGAGCGTGTAGGAAGCGCCGGGTGGCGTGCTGTCGGCAGCCGCCTCCTCCTCTGCGAGAGCCGGCGCCGAGAGCATGACAGCCAAGAGCATGGCGAGCGTGACGGGGAACGTGCCGCGCACGGAACGGTTCAGGGATCCTCCTTGAAGGGGTGACCGGGACTTTTCATGAGCCGGTGGCCTGCGAGTGCCGTCTGCCCATGATTAGCCAGGGTCAGGGTGCCGCCTTGATCAGGTCCCACACACGCGTGTACTTCGCGTTGTCGGCGCCCAGATCGCGAATGACCTCGCACTTGGCGCGCACTTCGGGCGCCAGGCGCACAGCCGGGTCGTTCAGGAACTCCGGCGGCAGGCTGGCATACGAGTCGCTGTTCGGGCACAGGTAGCTGATGAACTGGCTGTTCTCGGCGGCCACCTCCGGTGTGTGCAGGAAGTCGATGAACTGGTACGCGAGTGCAGCCTGCTTGGAATCCTTGAGTATCACCAGATCGTCGCACGAGATCGACAGGCCCTCGCGCGGCGCCAGGAACGTGATGTCGGGGTTCTCGGCGCGTGCCTGCAGGAAGTCGCCGCTGTAGCCGTGCGACAGCAGGAACTCGCCTGAGGCCAGGCCGCTCTTGTACTGCTCGTTCTCGAACTTGGCGAGCTGATGCTTCCAGCGGATGACCACG
>JANNWR010000382.1:0-8984 GCA_031408715.1 bacterium | reverse complement strand
TGGGCGACGACACCGTGCGCGCCGTGGTACGCCACTACACGCTCGAGGCCGGCGTGCGATCGCTGTCACGCCAGATCGCCACCATCTGCCGCAAGGTCGCACGGGCGCGCGCCACCGGCGACCCCAAGCGGCACGCCGTGCTTCCGACACAGCTCGAGGAGTACCTGGGCCATCGCGTCTACCAGCCCGAGATGGCCGGCAAGGAGGACGAAGTCGGCGTCGCGATGGGCCTCGCTTGCACCGCCGCCGGCGGCGAGGTGCTGGTCGTGGAAGCCATCAAGATGCCGGGCTCCGGGCGCGTGGTGCTGACCGGGCAGCTCGGCGACGTCATGAAGGAGAGCGTGCAGGCCGCGCACTCGTACGTGCGTTCACGCGCCGCTGCACTCGACATCCCGAGCGACGCGTTCGGGCGCTTCGACATCCACGTGCACTTCCCCGCCGCCGGTGTGCCCAAGGACGGTCCGTCCGCCGGCATCACCGTGGGCCTGGTGATCGCATCGGTCTTGAGCGACCGCGCCATTCATCACGACATCGCCATGACGGGCGAAGTCAGCTTGCGTGGCAAGGTGCTGCCCGTGGGCGGCCTGCGCGAGAAAGCGCTCGCGGCGTATCGCGCCGGCTTTCGCGCGCTGATGTTCCCAGCCGGCAACCTGAAGGACGTCGACGACATCCCGCTTGATGTGTGCGACAAACTCGAACTCGTGGCGGTGGAAACGATGGACGAGGTGTTCGCGTGCGCATTGAGCCGCGTGATCCTGCCGCAGAACATGAACGGCGCGTTCACGCTGGAACAACTCACCGGGCTCGAGGGCGAGGGTGAGATCGTCGAGGTCGAGGACGAAGCGGGCGACGACGAGGAGTAGCCCTGCGCCCGCTTCCCGGGACGCTTCAGGAGAAGCGATCCGTGCCACGAACTATCGCAGCACCGCGACCCGGTGCCAAGAGGTCAGTCCGCGGTAGCGCATGCGCACCGTGTAGACGCCAGGTGCGACCGTGCCGTCCCGGGCCAGGAGCTCGGTGTAGCGGCCCGCCTCGAACGAGCGAGTCCGCGAAGTGATCACACGCCCCGCGATATCGAGCACGTCCAGGCTCACCCCTCCGGCCGCGGGGATCTCGAAGCGCACGCTGAACGCGCCGGTGCTTGGGTTCGGTGCCACGCCCTCGAATGCGAATCCGGGTGGCCGCAGCATGGTCGACGTCGCGATCGCGCTCGCGTACGAGCCGTACTCGTCGCTCCAGATCGTGCGATAAGCGTAGACATGCCCGGCTGCGACGCGCGTGTCGACGATGCGCAGGACGCGATCGGCGTCCGCCGTACGCGTCTCGAGTGGATGCCACTCGCCGTCGTCGAAGCGTCGCTCGACCGTCCACACTTCGCTCGCATCGCCCGTCACCGGCCAGCGCACCTCGATCCGGCGCGGCGCGGCGTCCACCACGGGCGCGCCGATGCCGCGCTGCATGCGCGAGTCGAAGCCGTTGCACGAGCGCACGCGAACGCCGTCGGCGAGGCCCACGAACTCGAGACGCGCACGGGTGGACGCAGGCAGGTTCACCGCTGGAGCCGCGTTCGCGCGCAGCGACAGCAGCAGATCGAAGGCCTCGCCCGCTCGGACCGCGAGCGGCAGTTCGACGTTCCGAACGGCCTGCTGCGCGGCGGTCGAGTCGTATTCACTGCCGTGGTAGACCGCGACACTCGCGAGGCTCGCGAGGCAGATCGGCGGCCGCGTGAGGCAGGTGTCCCTGAAAGTCAGCGCGTTCCGGACGCGCACGGTGAGTGAGACCGGTGTTCCGGGCGGCAAGCCCTCGACCACATACCGATCGTCCCAGCGCAGGGCGAGATCACCGAAACTGGACGACAACTCGAACGTGCCACGAGGGCCGTCGAATCCGAGGTCCGCGCCGACTTCGGATCGGTGACCGCTCACCGAGACGAGCGGTTGTTCACCGCCGACCGCAAAGCGCACCGTCCGCCCGGGGCACTCCCCGAGACAGGCAGTCGGTGCGGCGATCTCGAACGAGATCCCGCTCGCTCGTGGCAACGACTCCGGGCGCCACGATCCGTTGGCCGCGACCAGTGCCGCTCCGGGCGGCGGAGTGGCGATACCGTTGGGGCCGTAGTCCAAGGCATCCAGCGGGATTTCCGCCCCGCCCACGCGTGCGAGCACCAGTTCGATGCGCCCGCCGACCGTGTCGAGCGCGGCTGGCTGCGTCGCATCAGGCGCCACCCCGAACGTCGCTGCGAAGTCGGGGCCGCCGACGATCAGGGCGCGATCGGCTGGCCAGATGCGATCGGCGTACGCGGCCGGGAATGGCGCGCGGATCGCCGCGATCTCGAGGCCGGCCCGGTCGCGCACACGCAAGAGCAGATCGCGCGAGTACATGGTCTCGGTCCCGGCGGCAGCAAGCTGGATGTACTGTGCGCCGGTCCCACCTGTGCGACATCGCAACAGCATCGAAGCGAGTCGCACCGCCTCGGGATGCGGCAGCGTCCAACAGGCGCCCGCGGGCGCTCGCATACCATCAAAGCGTTGCGGTGCGACCTGCGCATCGAACTCGTACTGGCCGGCCGAAGTGCGCACTTCGCCGCGTCCGGGAGCCAGCAGCGTCAGTTGAAGCGGATGCACGCCCATCGTGGTGGCTGCGTTCGTCACCGGGTCGCGCCGGTAAAGCTGAAGCGTCGCGGGTGTCTCGGTGAGCGGATCCGCCGAGGTGACGTCGGGTGCGAGTCCGGTGCGAGACTCGAAGCCCGGGACCGCCGCCAGCCAGTGCGGGGAACCCGAGAGATCCCATGACGGACGCGGGGGGAACAACGGCTCGACTCGGAGTACTTCGGCGCCGTTGCTCGAGAGCCAGCGCAGGCCCAGTCGCGTGTCGCGCACCTGTGCGAGGGTGAGTCCATCGAGCTCCACGAACGCCGCCGCGCGCGAGCGGTCCGAGCAATCGAGCGCCAACCGCAGCACAGAAAGCGGAACGATGTCACGGTCCGCGGTGCAATCGTCATGGGGCAGCACGGAACGTGAGTAGGGTGTCGGCGACGGATACGCGATGAGCTGCGGCACGAGTGTCGTAGCTTCGAGGCTGCCGCCGCTCAGGGGCAGCGCGAGCGGGGGTGCCCCCCAATCGAAGCGCACCGCCAGCGAATCGCCCGCGAGTGCCGGCCGCCACAACTCGATCGCACCCGCCTCACGATCGAGCGTGTCCGGGAGCACACGATCCGCGAACACCGCGCGCGGATCACCCGCCGGGATCAACAGCCACGAACGATCGCGTTCGAGCGTCGGGTCCGGGATGCCGGCGAAGACGTCCGCGACTTCGAATGCGAGCGAGCCGTCCCGCCGATAGTGGATCAGGCGGTAGGTGTCCGTCATCGACAGTGAAGACCCGCGCGTGCTCAGTTCGATGAACTGTCCCTGAGCCAGGCCATCGGTACACGCGAGCGCAAGCTCCTGGACGATCGGGTGCCCGATACCGGAACCCGCAGCGCAATGTGGGACCTCCACGGCCGCCAGGTTGGAGTTGTGCGGAACCACGACGAGCGTCCTGAGGGACGAGCCGAGCAGGCGGACGTAGGACTTGCCGGTGGCAGGCAGTGGCACGGATGGTGTGCCGTATGCAAAGCGATCGGTCGACCACAGCAGGGCGCCCGTCGTCACCACCAACTGCAGGGTCCCTCCAGCCGGATCCAGTGTGAACGGCAGCCGCGCATCCGCCGTGTCCGGCCCCCCGGGCACGAACCCCGGCCCGGTCATGAGCCAGTGCCGGCTGCCGAATGCGGCCGAGTTCGGGTCGCGTGAGAACGCGTCCAGCGTGTTGCCGATCTGGACGCCCGTGTGGCCGAACGCGAACAACTGCACCCGTTCGCCGAGATTGCCGGTGGGCCCCCGCGCATCGACCTCGACGTACTGCCCACGCGTGTCACCGTCCTCGCATTGCAGCCGCACGGCGCTCAGGTGGTACTCGGGCGAAGCGAGGCACGCGGGAGCAGGACCCTGGCCGATGGGAATTGTGGAATGGAAGAACGATTGCAACACCGGATGCGGCTCGAGTACCCAGCCGCCCGTCCCCAGCGCGGAGCTCAGCCCGGGAAGCGGCGGCAGCGCCAAGCGCCCGGCGCCATACGGAACCTGCGAGACGATCTGCTCGCGGCCGCTCACGAGCAGGTAGAGCTGGATGCGGCCCGCGACCGGATCGAGTGCGAACGGCAGGATGTTGTCCGCGTAGCCGAGTGGGGCTGGGCCCCAGTCGAAGCCGACCTCGTCGATGAGCGCTCGCGTCGCCAGCAGGAAGTGCCGGTCACCCTCCTGGAAATTGAATACTTGGCTCCCGCGCGCCCCATAGGCGTCGATGTCGAACACGATGGCGCCGTTGCGGTCCAGCACGCGCAGTCGCATGCCATTGCGAGTCGATTCACCCGCGTTGCCCGTGAGCTCGATGAAGCTGCCGAGCGTATCGCCGTCGAAGCAGCGCGTAGCGAACTCGACGATGCTGGCGGCACGAGTCGCGCGCGGCATGCAGAGCACCAGCGCCACGGAGGTGAGCGTGGTGAGGAGGGCGCGGAGCCGGCATGGGAGTGGGCGTTTCATCGAGAACCCGCTGGGGAACGAATCCGCCCGGGGGGCCGGTAGCGTGACACGCCCTGACCCGAAGCGGGTAGCGAAATCGTGGGCCCGCAGTCGAGGAAACCCAGCGCTACCTTGGGCACTACCGCTCGAAGTGGCCTACGCGCCGGGGCACGAGGAGCCCTGGTCGCTACTCGTGCCTTCCACATCCCCGTCGTTCACCCGCCCGCCGCGTTCGAAGCGGTCAGGTAGTTGGCGATCAGCCCTCGAGCGACTCCAGATCGGCGAGGTCCTGGGTCCGGCCGGAGGCGCGCTTGTTGCGTATGAGGTGCTCTCGCGAGATCACTCCCACCGCTTGGTCCCCGAACCGGGTCTGAACCCGAGCCTCCCACGCCTCGTCAAACGCAACCCCCGAGATAGACGTGAGCACATCGATCCGAATCGGCGGAACCCCGATCTGAAAGATGAGATCGGCGTGAGCGAGGTCGTCGACCGTCAATCCCTGCGTCGGAGCTCCAAATGACTCGAGGGCCAGCAGCACACGCTTTGCGTTCGCGGAATCGGGGCGGGTCCAGATATCGAGATCGCGAGTGGCTCGTACGTGCCCGTGCACCGCCAGAGCGTGAGCCCCGACAATCAGGAACTCAACGCGCGCGGCGTTGAATTCGGCAAACAGATCTCTGAAGTCTTGGTTCACCGGTCCCGCTCCATTCGAGACACAGCCTGGTCAGCATCCAGACCGCGTCGAGTCTTCCCTCGGGCGTGGAGCCCTCCCAGTCCGATCTCTCCGGGGCTGCGGGGCCACGGCGAAGGATGCGCGTCGTCAATCCTTTGCGTGTCGGTGCCATATCCCCATTGTACACGCCGGAGCCGCTTCGAACGAGACGCTGAAGTGCGCCCCTTGGCCGACCGGAGTCTGTGGTTACTCCTTGCCGCCGTGTGGTGCGCGTGGCGTGCACGGCGTGCGTGGTGCGCTGAGACGCGAGCCCCGACCGACCCTAATCGCTGCTCGTGCCTTCCACGTCCGCATCGTTCACCCTCCCGCCGCGTTCCAGTGCGGCGAGGTAGTCGGCGATCAGTTGTCGCGCTTCTTCGGCGTGTTCGGGCTGCACCATGAGCTCGCCCCAGGCACTCGTGCCCCAGTCGCGGCGCACATCGCCGTAGCCCGGCAGTGTGGCGTTTCGCAAGTGCACGGGGATGTCGTTGTTCTCGAGCAGGCCCGCGAGCAGCGCACCCGCGGTCGCGTCGGGCACGCGATGCACCACCACCGGCGGTCCGCTCTCGATTGGCGGGGCATCGACCAGCACGTCGCGACATTCCGGGCACGCCACCGTGGGCGCGTCCCAGTGCTTGCCGCACTCCGGGCACCAGCCGCCGTTCTTCGCGTTCATGAGCGCACCCCCGTTCCTGCGTATTGCGCGATTCGCCGCGCCGCCTCGGCCACGTCGTCTGCGCGCGTGCACAGCGCCAGCCGCACCCAGTCACCGTACTCGGGCCCGAACGCCGTGCCGGGCAGCACCGCCACGCCGAAAGCCATCCAGTCGTCGACCAACGCCCACAAGTCGCGTGAGCCGCGTGCGACAGCCACATTCGCGAACGCGTAGAACGCCCCGGTGGGCACAGCCGCGCGCACATGCGTGCTGCCCGCCAAGCCGTCGATCAGCGATCGACGGCGCTCGTCATAAGCCGCGCGCATGTGTGCGACGGCGTCCTGCGGACCCGTGACTGCGACGAGTGCCGCGCGCTGCACGGACGGGAACACGCCGTGCGTGGTGTAGAACGCCAGCAGAGGGGCCATGACCTTGCGCAACGCCGGCGGTGACAGCACGTAACCCACGCGCCAGCCGGTCATGGCGTACGACTTCGAGAAGCTGAACACACTCAAAGTGCGTTCGGCCATTCCGGGCAGTGACGCGATCGAGACATGCGTGGCACCGTCGTAAGTCAGGTGTTCGTAGGCTTCGTCCGACAGCACCACAAGATCGCGCTCGATGGCGACCGTGGCGATGGCCTGCAACTGCTCGCGGCTCAGCACCACGCCGGTCGGGTTGTTGGGCGTGTTCAGGTAGATCGCACGCGTGTTCGGGCGCACCGCCGCGCGCAGGCGGTCGGCCAGCTCGGCGGTACTCCACGCGCCCGACTGCAGCTCCAGGTACAGCGGGAACGAGCGATAGACCGCTCCCGCGGCCAGTCCGACCATCTTGGGCACCGCCATCCAATGGGGCGAACACACCAGCAACTCGTCGCCGGCGCCGAGCACGCATTGAATCGCCAGATACAGCGCATGCGTGCCACCCGCGGTGATGGTGATGTCGTCCGGGTGCGCCTCGATGCGATTCTCGCGCGCCAGCTTCACGGCCAGCGCTTCGCGCAGAGCCAGCTCGCCGCGCTCATGCGGGTAGTGCGTGTGGCCATCGCGTGCGGCAGCGGCCAGCGCTTCGACGATATGCGGCGGCGTGTCGAAGTCGGGCTCACCGCGCTCCAGGTGCAGCACGCGCTCGCCGGACTTCTCGCGCGCCCGGGCGGCCTCCATGACACGGCCCAGGTCGGACGATGTGTGCAGCACGGGACGATCGGCGATCAAGCGCGGCATGGCGGGCTCCCGGTCCTCCGGATGGCTCGAACGGTGGCTGCGGATGAGCCGCCAGACTACCTCCTCGGCGGCGATCTGGGCAGGGGACGCTCGGTCACCGACCTGCCCCGCACATCGGCGATTCATGACCGGCGCGTTCACGCTGGAACAGCTCACCGGGCTCGAGGGCGAGGGCGAGATCGTCGAGGTCGAGGAAGAAGCGGACAACGGCGAGGAGTAGCGCTCGGGGTCGTTCGAAGTCATCGCAGCACCACGACCCGATGCCACGAGCTCAGTCCGTGACTGGATTCACGTCAGCTCGGACGTGGAGCACACCTCCACAAGCAAACGAAGTTCAGCAGTGAATGTGTTCGCACGTCATGAAGTCACTGGAATCGATTTGGGGGGCTTGACTTCGTCGCCAGCGCTGCGACAGACTGTTCGCGGTGTATTTCCTGCGCCGCTGTTGCACCCCTCCCGGAGGTTTCATGTCGCGCCTGCCATTCCTAGCCCGCATCACGCTGACGGTGGCGGCCCTTGCCTGCTTTGCCTTGCTCACGAGCGGTTGCTCCTCCAACGACAAGAAGACCACTGCGCCTCCGGCCGTCACCGGCCCGACGTTCAGTTTTACGTTCCCGGTCACGGGTGTTTCGCACCAGCAGACATTTACCGACGTTGGCGTCTGGGGCTACAGGTGCCTCCCGCACGAGGGCGGCGGCATGGTCGGCGGCGTCAAAGTGATTACAGGTGGTTCACCGGATTCAGCCCTCGTTAGCGTGGGCCCGTTCGGCGGCTTTGGCTTCGACCCGGACACCGTGACCATCCACGTCGGGGGTTACGTGCGCTGGGTGAACGTCAGTGGGCTCACGAACCACACGGTGACACGGCCGTAACCAACCGCACCGAGCCGCGCACCGCACCGCCGCAGGCGCTGCGCTCACGCTCGCCGCAGCTGCGCCTGAAGCCGTTAATCCCCACGCATCACAGCGTCACCGGGGCCGTGCCCATCACTGGCACGGCCCCGGCTCTTTGTCCGGGGCCAAGCGCCCGCTTAGCACCCGGAGGACGCCATGACCACCCGCGAGCTCATGACTTGCTGGATCACCGCCGGCCTCGCCACCACCACGGTGCTCGCGTCCGCCACGACGGCCTTCGCTGACCACGGCGGCTCGCGCCGCTACAAGGGCACGGACTACGGCGTACCGGTTCAGCACGTGATCGTCCACGAACATTCGAGCAGCGCCGGCCCGGCCATCGCGGGTCTTATCGGCGGGCTCCCGGTCCTCCGGATGGCTCGAACGGTGGCAACGGATGTGCCGCCAGACTACGCCCTCGGCGGCGCTCTGGGCAGGGGCCCGTAACGGCACGATCATGCCCAGCGCGCCGGCGATAGAGGCCGCCGCGCGTTGCAGCGCGCATGCGCGAGCCTCGCACTCGGCAATGACCACCGCACGTTTCCGCCGCCTGACCGTCCGTCAGTCGGCCCGGAGTTCCATAGGCCGCAGTCGATTCCGGGCTTGGCACTGGATCGTTGGGTGCGTTGCCCCGGTACGAGTTCGGAAAATTCAGGGTTTTCGCGCGGCGTCCGAGTGGCACCCGGCATCGGGCGGGCGGCACGCAACGGACGTGCAACGTGCCACACGAGGCGCGGCACGAGCATTGCCATGCTTCAGCGGACTTTCTCGCTCGCTCGAAGCCACGCAACGGGGGATTACATCATGGCGAAGATCCATCTGCGCGACGTCTGCGATCACCTGTCGGCCGCCGGGGACACGGAAGGCATCATCGACGCGCTGCTCGCCTACCTGCGCGCCTACCAGGGCGACTGGCACCCGACCATCGCGCTGGTCGAC
>JANNWR010000381.1:0-6037 GCA_031408715.1 bacterium | reverse complement strand
CCGCTTTGTACTGGCGCGGACTGCAGGCGTGGGAACCCGAGACGTTTCGCATCTTCGTTGCGCTGCTTACCACCGCGAACGTGGTGCTGGTCGGGGGCGCGAACAGCGGTCTGTTCGCGCTCTACGCCGCGTTGGAACAGCCGCGATGCAGGGTGTTCGCCTTCGAGCCGACGCCGATTTCCTCGGCGGGGCTGGAGCGCAACATCGCGGCGAACGATGCGCAGAACGTCACACACTTGGAGACTGCAGTCGGCGATCACGACGGAACGATCGACCTGTTCGTGCCACCGGGCGAATCCCTGCCCCTGGGCGCCTCGACCCTGGCTACGTTTCGCGCTCGGGGTGCTCGCCTCGCGGTGGCCGCGTTGCGCCTCGACACGTTCGTGCGACAGCACCACGTGGAGCGCGTCGACCTGATCAAGATCGACACGGAGGGCACCGAGCCGTCCGTGCTGGCGGGAGCGCGCGAACTGCTCAAGCGTGACGAGCCGTGGATCGTGTGCGAGGTGCTGCACGGCCTCACCGAGGCCGGCCTGCACGCGGAACTGGACCGTCTCGGCTACCGCTATTTCCTGATCACCGCCCGCGGGCTACAAGAGCGCCCGCGCATCGTGGGCGACTCCACCTATCGCGATCGCAACTGGCTCTTCGCAACGTCGAGGCGGCTGGAGTCCGTGCCGGGACTGCTCTGACGCCCCGCACCGGCTACGGCAGCATGTCGTTGAGGCTCATCCCACAGGCACCAAACGATGAGGCTGACCGGATCCCCGACCCATGCGGTTCACTCCCGACGAGGGCGTGAACACCATGGACGAATCACCGTGCATGGTGCGCCGTGCATGGTGCAGGGACACCTTGAAGCCGCCCTGGGAACTCCAGTTCGTTCAGTCCGACAGTCCAGTTGCCTCCATGCTAGCATGGTGATGCACGCTTCGACCTACCTGCAAGCGGCAGGGGCGACGATGGAGGGCATGTGAAACTCACCAGCCTTGAGGCGATCACACGGGCGCTCGACGAGGCAGGCGTTCCCTTCATCGTCGTCGGTGGCCTTGCGGTGGTCGCACATGGCTACGGGCGCCAGACGCAGGACCTCGACATCGTCATCCGGCTGCAACCCGATGCCGTGAAGGGCGCGTTCGGGGCGCTGGCGGCACTGGGATATCGGCCTCGCGTTCCCGTGACCGCGGAGGGGTTCGCCGACCCCGAACAGCGCGCGCGCTGGATCGAGCACAAGGGCATGACCGTGCTCAACTTCCACAGCCACCAGCACGCTGCGACTCCGGTGGATGTGTTCGTGACCGAGCCGTTCGATTTCACCGAGGAGTATCGCCTCGCGATGGTCGAGGACATCGCCCCGGGAGTTCCGGTGCACATCCTGCGCCTGGCGACGCTGCTGCGTCTCAAGCGAGAGGCCGGGCGCCCGCAGGATCTCGCGGACATCGCCGAACTGGGCCTCTTGCACGGGCAGGACCCGAATGGCTGACCCGATCGACTGGGGAGTCACGAACTGGGAGGGCCACCGCCGACGCCAGCACCAGGACTTCCGGGCGCTGCCGCTCCGCGACAAGCTCGTGGTCATCGAGCAGTTGGGCGAGGTCGCGGCTTTCTTCGCGGAGCGACGGCGGGCTCGCGGATTGCCGGTCCAGTCGTTTCCGCCCCAGCCTGTCGCTGGCGAACGCGGAGACGCGGGCCCCGGGCGATCCTAGTCACTGCTTGTCCCTTCCACCTCTCACGCGCGCGCCGCGCGCCACTGGACGCTCGTCCTCGCGCTGTGGTTCGCCACGAGCGTCGGGGCCGCCGCGACGCAACCACCGCGCGCGTCGCGACGGCTGGAGTCCTTACCGGGTCTGCTCTGACGCCCCGCACCGGCTCGCGGACGTCACGCTTCGGGGCGACACGCAGCTTGCGATGTCCTGCTCGAGCCAGCCTTCTGGCGCTGATGCACTGACGCACACCGAGACCGTCTGACGATGAGCGGGAGCCCTGCCCGGGTATTCGGGCGGGGCTCTCGATCATGCTCCGGGGTCTGGCCGCGGCGGCGCCGCCATTCCGCGGCACGCACGACTCGCGCCATTCCTGCCATTCCTCGCCCGAATGGAAACGATGCAACCCCGGAGGGCGCGCGACCGGTCGAAGCCGGGCCCACAAGTCCAGGACCTGACGCAGCCGCTTCGCGATGCGCGGGTCATCGCTCGGCAGCCATTGCGCGCGCTGCGCTTCGTCGAATGTCCGGTAGCGGCGGATCGGCATCAGGGCTCAAGCCCGAACTTGGCACGCAGGGCCTGGGCGTCCACCGCACCCTGCGGCCGGACCGTGTCGCACTGCATGCGATGAAGCATCGTGGGGGTCGCCACGCGCACCGGCACACCGCCGGCATCGAGCGTCTCCCACTCGATGTCGTCGAACTGGTCGGACACGCCAACCTGGGCCCGCAATGGGTCGCCCACTCGCGGAATGCCAGCGAGTCCTGCGAGTCGGCGCTCAGTCGCCCTCGGGTGGCGGGAAGGTGTGCCCCGGTTCGCGCGTCGCGATGCGGGACGGTGAGCCCCACGCCGCGCGCCACGCTGCGGCCTCTTCAATACTGCGGAATCGGTGCACGCCGCGCGGGCGTGTGCGGGGGCAGAGCCACGCGGCCAGCGCCATCAGCTGCTCGACACGCTCCAGATTGGCGGGATCGCCGGGTTCGTGCCAGCGCTGCGCGGGTTGCTCGGCGATGCTCTTGTACTTGGTCACCGGCATCAGGCGTCCTCCAGTCCGAAGCGCTCGCGCAACCACGCCGCGTCGAGTCGGTCCTTGGGACGCAAGGTGTCGCGTTTCATGCGGTGCAACATGCGGGGTGTGGCCACCGAGACCTCGAGACCCTCTCCCAGCTCGATGCGCATGGACTCGATGTCGGCATACCGGAAGGCCTCACCCAGATGGGAGATCACATCCAAGTGCCACTCCCCCTCCGGCGGCATGTAGCTCACCACGCCGATCTCCCCGGACAGGTCCTCGGCGCGGATCTCCTCGATCGAGGAGTCCTGCCACACGGTGCGCAGCGCGGCACGCAGGCTCCGGATATTGCCTTCGGTCGGGAGCACGAACAGGTCCACATCCTCGGTTGCACGGGTGATGCCATGCAATGCCATGGCGATTGCACCCACCACGACGTACTCGACGTGTTGCGCCTCGAGGGCATGGAACAGCTTCCGGAGCTCACCAGGGTGCAAGTTCGCGATCCCCATCCTCGGCACCTCGCGGGGGCATTCCCACGGGGGCTTGGCCGGCGGCTGGATTGTGGCGAGCACTGGCGACGAGCGCAACCGCACGCCGCAAGGCCTCGGCCAGCGCCGTGCCGTCATGCGCGAACGGGGACGCGAAACTGGCGCGAACCGTCAATCCTCTGGCGGCTGCGGTCATTTCGGCACGAGGTCCGGCCCCCTACGCTGGTGTTGCATCGGTGGTCGATGCACCCAACGGAGGAATCCATGCGCCAACTCAGTGCTGTCCTGTTGCTTTTGCTGGTCGCTGTGAACCCCGCCCACGCCGCAGCCGCCAGCCCTGCCGGATGGTCTGTGGCGCTCGAAGGTGATGGCATCGCATACGGGCTCGGCGGCTACTCCGGGATCATCCGGGTCGCGGCCCCCAACCGCTTCGAGCTCGCGCTCGGGAGCGGCCGCTACACCCTGCCCGAGTTCGTCACCAAGACCCAAGCCACGTTCGACGAAGCCGGCTGGGATGCCACCTCCGAATCGATTCAAGTGCTTCGCATGGGTTATCGGTTCGCTCCGCCGCTCGCGAATGGCTTCGCGGTGCATGCGATCGCCATGCACCAGCGCTTCCGGATCAGCTCCGAGAAGCTCGCGGGTGTCTCGCGCTTCAAGCAACTCGGGCTCGGCGTATCGGGCGGCTACTACCTGCATCTGGGCGTCGGCATCTACGTGTACCCGGTAGTATCAGTAACCTATGACAGTATCCTCGACGGCACGAACGCCGTCGGAGGCGTTCGCTATCACGTGCCGTCGCTCGGGGTGAGCGAATCGGTGCACCTCGGTTGGGAAAGAGGCTTCTGATGAACAAACGCCTGGGTTACAGCGCCATTGTGCTGGCGATCGCGTTCAACGTCCCGTACGCGATCCTCGCCGCGACCTACGAGTACCCGCAGGTCCTGCGCATGGGGGCCGCGCACGCCCTCGACCGGTTCGCGGCCGGCGGCACAATGCTCGTGCTCACGTGGTACGCGTTCGGCCTCACCGCGTTCGCGTTGATCCCCATGGCGATCGCACTCGCGATCACGCCCACGCGCATCGCGGCCCACCCCGCGCGCACGATCACCGCCGCCATGACCGGCGCACTCTCGGGACTCGCGCAGGCGATCGGGCTGTGGCGTTGGGTGTTCGTGGTGCCCGAGTTGGCGCGTGCGCATGCGGCGAGCGACGCTTCCCCGGCAGCCCGTTCGGCAAGCGAGGCGGCGTTCGCCGTTCTCAATCAGTATGGTGGCGTGGCCGTTGGCGAACACCTGGGACAGATGTTGCTCGCGATCTTCGTGCTGTTACTGGCCAGCCTGCAGCAGGGCGAGCGGTCGCGCGTCGCGTCTGCCCTTGGCATCGGCACCGCGCTGTTGCTCGCGGTCGGCACCGGTGAAGGACTGGCGCTCGCGATCGGCCAGCCGGGCGAGCTGTTCAGCATCGCGACCATCGTCGGGTTCCTGGGCCTGAGCGCATGGCTCATCGCGACCGGCGTTGGCCTGATCCGGAGTGCCTCGCACCCGGGTTCGTGACCGGGATGTGCCCCTCGGGGGCTGTGCTAGCTTCGCGAGGTCATCCGCGAGCGCACCTGTTCCCGAGGGAGCCACCCCGTTGCGCGAAACCACAGTCGCCACCCCGCTGCTCATCGATATGTCCGGCTACCTCGAGCGCCACGGCGTGCCGCGTGCGGCGCTGTGCGAGGCGCTCGCGATCGAACCCAGCCTGCTCGATGCGCCCAACACGCGCCTGCCCGGTTCGCTCGTCGAGCGCGTGTGGGCCGTGGCCGAGCGGCTCACGGGGGATCCCCATCTCGGCCTGCACACGGCCGAGGCGTTCAATCCCGGCGCACTCGACATCCTTGGTTACGTGATCCTGAGCTGTGAGTCTGCGGCCGACGCCATCGACCGGCTCGCGCGCTACGCCGGTCTGCTCAACGAGGGCCTGCGCGTGCGGCTCGAGCCGCGTGGCGACGAGTCCGTCTGTCGCTTCGATGCCGTCACGACGCTCGACAACTACCTGCTGCGCACGCCACGCCAGCCCATGGAGGCCATGGCGGCAGGGCTCGTGACCACGATTCGGCGGCTCACCGTGCCGCACGTGGAGCCGGTCGCGACCACGTTCCGCCACCCTGCGCCGGCCTCTGCCACCGAGCACGCGCGCATCCTGGGCCCGCAAGTGAGCTTTCGAGCGGAAGCCGATTCGGTGGTCTACCGCACCGTCGACCTCGCGACGCCCCTGCTCTCGGCGAATCCCGCGTTGCTCGCGGCCTTCGAGCCGCTGGCCCAGGAGTCACTCGCTGCGAGCGACGGTGCAGGCACGGTCTCGCGGCAGGTCGTGCGCATGCTGGAACATCGCATCAGGGGCATCGTGCCGACGCTCGAGGAGGCCGCCATGGCGCTGGCCATGAGCACGCGCAGCCTGCAGCGCAAGCTGCGCGAGGAAGGCATCACGTACCAGCAGATCGTCGACGATGTGCGCAGCCGTATGGCGACGCAGCACCTGAGCAAACCCGGCACCACGGCTGCGGAAGTCGCATTCCTGTTGGGCTTCTCGGAGCCCAGCGCGTTCGCACGCGCGTTCCGGCGCTGGACGGGCACCACGCCCGGCAGCGTGCGGCGCGCCTAGAAAGCGAGCACGAGCATGCGCTACCCCGACAGCTTCCCCGGTCTCATCACCGAGCGGCTCGGGTTCGCACGCGAGGGCCCGCTCCGCGAGCGCTGGGTGGTCGCGGACGAGATCTCCGACAGCGTGCTCATGGGACTGCTCGCGCGCGAGTGGCGCGATCGTCCGACGCCCGCTCCGTCGGT
>JANNWR010000380.1:0-5191 GCA_031408715.1 bacterium | reverse complement strand
GCACGCCATCATCTGTCGGAGCACGGTTGCGCCGCCGACGCCGGCGGCCGCGACGACAACTGCACGTGCGCCAACCTGCATGCGGTGTCTTTCGTCGACCCTGTGCCGGTGGCGGTTGCACCGCTGGAACACGAGCGCGAGTTCACGCCGCTCGCTGTGGTGGCCGCGCCGCGCGTTCGCGCGACCGGCCACGCTTCGCCGCGAGCACCTCCCCGCGGCTGACGGTTGCGTGGGCGCTCGAGTGCCCCGAACACACATCGCGCTGCGCGCCGGGATCCGGCGAGCGCGATCATTCGAACGCGACCTTTCGCGTTCATCCGTCATTCCGGGAGGTTCATCCCATGCGCAAGCAGTTGCTTGCCAGTGTTGCGCTTGCATTGTTGGCTGCACCGGTCGTCCGTGCCGGTGTCACGAACCCCGACATCTCCGTCATCGGCCAGCCGCTTATCCGCTGGACCGACGATGCGAACTCGTTTGCAAGCAAGCGCCCCGTGTTCGACGTGGGCGAGACCGAGTTCGTGTTCGATGCCGCGCTCAATCCGTACGCGCGCGGCTTCTTTGCCGTATCCATGGCTGAGGGCGACGTCGGCGTCGAAGAAGGCTACTTCACATTGCTGCGCGGATTGCCTGGCGACATCACGTTGAAGGGCGGCAAGTACCGCGCCGGCTTCGGCAAGCTGAACGCAACGCATCCGCACACCTATCCGTTCGCCGAGCGCCCCGGCGTGCTGGCGGCGTTCCTGCCGGGCGCGGAGTCGTTCAATGAGACCGGCCTGAGCGTAGGCTGGCGCGTGCCCGTGCCCGGCTCATGGTCGATCACGGCCTACGCCGACGTCCTGCAGGGCGACAGTTTTCGGATCGAACGCACCCCGGGCGTGGCCGCGAACGATCCGCTACTGATCGATCCTGACGAAGGCGATCGCACGAGCGAGCCGCGATCGGCGTGGCTCGGGCGGCTCGACGCGTTCGCGCCGATCGGCGACCGCTCCGGGCTCGAGTTGGGGCTGTCGGCCACGGAAGGCACGAACAATGTGGCGGCATCCACGCGAACGCTTGTGTATGGCGGTGACGCCAAGCTCAAGCTGTGGACGTCTCCGAGCGCCTATCTGTTGGTGCAGGGTGAGTACCTGCAACTCGAACGGGACATCGCAAGCTGGGTCGGGAGCACGGCGTCCTACAACCGATTCACGGTCCATGCGAACGGCGGCTACCTGTTCGCGGACTACAACTGGAAGCAGCGTTACAACGCGGGAGTGTCGGCCGAGCGTTACGGGGACACTTCCGTTCTCGGCGCCCACACCACGAGCTTCGGAGCATTCGTGGGCCTCGCCCTCATGGAAGAGACGACCGCGTTCCGGCTGGACTGGAAGCGCAGCGACCGAAGCGACGATGGGACGGTTGCACTCGGCCCGTTCCCGGCGCTGCCGGCGTCCGATCCCACCCAGTCACTTACCCTGCGCGTCATCTTCTCGATGGGGCCGCACAAAGCCCATCAGTTCTAGGAGGCGGTCATGTATCGCAAGCTTCTCGCCGTACTGCTGACGCTGGCCGCGCTTACTTCGCCCGTGCAGGCCAAGCTCAACATCGCCGCGTCCACCAATGACATCGCCTCGATCGCCGCCAGTGTTGGTGGCGATCAGGTCGACGTATTTGCCATCGCGCGCCCCGGTTCGGACCCGCATCGTATCGAAGCGCTGCCGAGCTACATGGTGAAAGTCTCGCGCGCGGCGCTGTACCTGAGAGTAGGGCTCGGACTCGATCAATGGGCCGACGCCATCGTCGACGGCTCGCGCAACTCCAAACTTCAGATCGTGGATTGCTCGGTGGGTGTGCGTGTGCTGGAAAAGCCCACGGGCAAGGTCGATGCTTCGATGGGCGACGTGCATCCCGATGGCAACCCGCACTACTGGATGGACCCACGCAACGCCGCGGCCGTGGCCAACAACATCGCCACAGCGCTGGCGAAGGTCGACCCCAAGAACGCCGCCGCCTATCAGCAGCGCGCCGAGGCCTTCGGCAAGGACGCGCAGGCGTGCTGGCAGCGCAACGCCGAGGCCGCCAAGAAGGTCGGCTCGCGCGCGATCTTCACCTACCACCGTTCGTGGAGCTATTTCGCCGACGCGTTCGGGTTCGAGGTGGTGAACACGGTCGAACCCGTTCCCGGTATCCCGCCAACAGCGCGGCACCTGCAGGAACTGGTCGACCAGGCCAAGGCGCGAAAGGTGGCCGTGCTCATCCAGGAACCCTACTTCTCGGCGGACGGCGGCAAGTTCCTGACGCGGCAGGCGGGCGTGAGACTGATCGTGCAGGCCGCCTCGTGCGATGCGCCGGTGGCGGGCAGCTACCTCAGGAACTTCGACACGATCATGGCGGCATTGGCCGCTCCAGCCGGAGGCCAGTGATGTTCGACGCGCTGTCGTTACCGTTCTTCCAGACGGCAGCACTGGCTGCACTGGTGCTGGCCGGGATTCATGCGTATCTGGGGTTTCACATCGTGCGCCGTGGCGTGCTGTTCGTGGACCTGGCGCTGGCACAGATGGCGGCACTGGGTGTCGCCGTGGCGGTGGTGTTGGGAAAGGAGCACGACGAGGTCGGTTCCTACCTGCTGGCGCTCGGCATGACGCTGGTCGGCGCCGCACTGTTTGCGTGGCTGCGTGGTCGCGCCAAGCACGCTCCGCTCGAGGCCTTCATCGGCATCGTGTTCGCCACCGCACAGGCGCTGGCGTTCCTGCTGCTGGAGAAGACGCCCAGTGGGGCGGAGCACATCAAGGAAGCGCTCGTGGGTTCGTTGTTCACGGTGGCACCACATCATATTGCCATTGTGGCCGGGTTGTACGCCGCGGTGGGCGTGGTGCACGTCCTGCTGCGCAAGCCGTTTCTTGAGATCACCAACGATCCCGAAGGCGCGAAAGCCCGCGGCCGGAAAGTGTTCTGGTGGGACTTCCTGTTCTACGCCACGTTCGGTGTGGTGGTGACGAGTGCCGTGCAGATCGCCGGTGTGCTGCTGGTGTTCGGCTTCCTGGTGATTCCCGCAGTCGCGGGTGTCATGGCGACGAGCCGGCCCGGGTTGGCCATGATCATCGGCTGGGTGTTCGCGTTCGTGGCGAGCGTGTTGGGTCTGCTGGCGTCCGTGACGCTCGACCTGCCCGCCGCGCCCAGCATCCTCGTGACGCTCACCGCGTTGCTCGTGCTGCAGGGCGCGGTGCAGGCGATCACCGGGCGTGGGCGCAAGGGTGGCGCCATGGTGAGCGGCGGTCACTGAGCGTCATGTCCGCGGCGAGCGCGCGGACGGCATCGCGCCGCTCGCTCCCTCCGGTGTCTTGCGCCCGCCGATCAGCGACCGCGTGCAGCGCGCGGCTTCGCGAGCACGGCCAGCAGTGCCGCGACTTCGCAGTGCTGTTCCATCGGGTGGCGCAGAGGGTGTGACGCGCGTACCTCATAGCGATTGCGACGGCCGTCCCGTTCGCGCCCGAGATAACCAGCCTCCTCGAGTTCCGTCACGATGCGCTGAACCGCGCGTTCGGTGATGCCCACGGCCACGGCCACGTCCCGCATGCGGACCTCCGGGTCGCGCGAGATGCAGAACAGGACGTGCGTGTGGTTCGTCAGGAACGTCCACGGGGCCGCCTTGGCGCGGGTGGCGGGCGTTGCCGGTTTGCGGGCTGCCATGGGTATACCTCTCAGAAGTCCGGACTCACGATACACGAACTTGCGTTCGTGTTTCTGGCTTCGTATTATAGCGCCTCGACCAGCGGGACGCCAGTCGGCGCTCCAGAGGAGGGAACTTGGACACCATCGACACCATCGCGAGCAAGCCGGGCGCCGCGCCGGAATCACCTTTGGTTGGCGTGGTCATGGGGTCGTCCTCGGACTGGGACGTGCTCCAGCACGCCGCCGCCACACTGCGTGAACTGGGCGTGCCGCACGAAGTTCGTGTGCTGTCGGCGCACCGCACGCCCGACCGGCTGTTCCGCTGGGCGGAGAGTGCGGAGTCGCGCGGCTTCCTGGCGGTGATCGCGGGTGCCGGCGGTGCCGCGCACCTTCCCGGCATGCTCGCCGCCAAGACGTATGTGCCGGTGTTCGGTGTGCCCATGCCCGGTGGGGCGCTTCAGGGAATGGACGCGCTGCTGTCGATCGTGCAGATGCCAGCCGGCGTGCCCGTCGGCACGCTTGCCATCGGGCGCGCCGGCGCGGTCAATGCCGCGCTGCTCGCCGCCGCCGTGGTCGGCACGCGCCACGATTGGGCCCGCGCCGCACTTCGCCGGCACCGTGACGCGATCACCGCAGCGGTGCCGCTCGAACCCGTACCGACGGCGGTGGCATGAGCACGGTCGGAGTGCTGGGAGCGGGGCAGCTCGGCCGCATGCTCGCGCTGGCCGGTTTGCCGCTGGGGTTGCGTTTTCGGTTCCTGGACCCCGACCCCTCGCCGCCGGCCGCAGCCCTGGGAACACACCTGTGCGCGAGCTTCACCGACCACGACGCGCTGCGCGCGTTCGCGCACGGCTGCGATGTGGTCACGTTCGAGTCCGAGGCGGTGCCGTTCGAGGCGGCGCGCCTGATCGCCGAGCACGTGCCCGTGCGGCCTTCGCCGGAGGTGCTGCGCATCACGCAGGACCGGCTGGCCGAGAAGATGTTCGTACGCGAGTTGGGTTTGCCGCTTACGCCCTTCGCGGCGGTCGAGGACACGACCAGTCTGACGGCAGCCCTGGTTGAAGTCGGCCTGCCGGCCGTGCTCAAGACGCGGACCGGTGGCTACGACGGTCGTGGTCAGGTGCGCATCGACGATCCCCGTGAAGCCGAAGCGGCATGGGCGCAACTCGGGCACGCGCCTGCCGTTCTCGAACGCTGGGTGCCTTTCGAGCGCGAGATCGCGCTGCTCGCGGTCCGGGGCATGAGCGGCGTGGTTCGTCACTACCCGCTCATCGAGACGCGGCATTCCGGGCATCAACTGGCGCAGGCGGTCGCACCCGCGCCGGCGGTCGGTATCCGGCTGCGGCGTCAAGCGAACCTGATCGCGCAGACCCTGCTCGGTACTCTCGACCACGTCGGGGTGCTCGCCATCGAGTGCTTCCAGGCCGATGGGCGATTGCTCATCAACGAGCTGGCGCCGCGCGTGCACAACTCCGGGCACTGGACCGTCGAGGGCGCCTACACGAGCCAGTTCGAGAACCACCTGCGCGCGATTCTCGGA
>JANNWR010000379.1:0-1755 GCA_031408715.1 bacterium | reverse complement strand
GCTCCTTGCCCGTCCCGGTCTCGCCTTCGATCAGCACCGGCAGGTCCGAGTTCGCCGCACGCACGAGCTGGCGATGCAGTTCGTGATCGGTGGTGAGGAACTGGCGGCCATCGGCGAGTGCGAGCTGGATGACGTCGGGACTGCGGCGCGCGCGGCCCGCAACGACGGGGACAGCTGCAGACCCGACGCGCTCGGGCGTTGTCAGGCCGGTGACGCCCAGCTCTTCGAGCTTCGCTGCCAGCAGCTTGCGCTCGCGCGTGAACTCGAGCCCCACGTGCATGGCCTGTGCGCGAGCGAATGTATCGATCGCATGCGCGTGCCGGCCCATCGCCCAGCTGCACTGCCCCTGGAGCCGCAGTCCGATCAGTTCTTCCAGCCGGTCGACGCGGTGCCCGGTTCGCACGGCGAGCGAGGCGCGGTCCTCGGCGCGCTCGTGGTCCCCGAGCGCGTGCAGGGCCTCGGCGAGTCCGCGCGCCAGCGACGCCACCAGGTCGGCGTGTCCCACGGCCGCCAGCGCATCCTCGAGCCCGGACTCGAACGCCCGGGCCGCCTCTTCATTGCGGCCGCTCAGCAGCAGCACCTCGGCTTCGTAGTTGCGGATCAACAACCGGTCTCGCGGGCCCACCTGCCGGGCGGTGTGCGCCTTGAGATCCTGAAGCTGACGCTGGGACTCGCGCTTGTCCGCCATCTCGATCCAATACGACAGCCAGCTGGCGTCCTGCACGAACACGATGCGCCCGGGCGGCAGCGATTCGATGTGCTCATCGACACTCACGAGCAGCTTGCGCGCCAGCTCGAGCTCGCCCGCGCGCAGTTCGGTGTGCGCCAAGTTGCAGATCATCGCACACCAGCTGAGCGAGCCCGGCTCGACACCGGCCAGTGACTGCTCGTGGCACTTGCGCGCCTTGGCCAACTCGCCGAGCCGGCGCGCGACGCGGCCCAACTCGTCGCGCACGGCAAGCACGCGCTTCGGCGACAGCTCCATCGTCGTGGAGCGATCCAACAGCCGCGACAGGATGTGCTTGGCGCGGTCCAGGTTGCCGAGCCGCGACATCGAGTGCGCCAGCAGCTGCCGCAACGAGGCACCGATCTCGTGCGAGCGCGGCGCGCTGCGGATGGCGCGCAACGCCACGCGCACCGCCGTGTCGTACTCGCCCTGATAGTTGAGCACGTGGATCAGGAGCATCTGCCGTGCGACCGGCGTCGATGCCGCATCCTCGGGCAGCAGTGCGATCTCGGACAGGATGACTTCCCCGGACTCGAGCCAGCCGATGTCGTTCAGGCGCTGGATCTGCTCGGGCGTCGGCGGCGCGAATCTCTTGGGTGCGTGTGTCATCGGGGCACTCGGGCAGAGGTCAGGCGGGCTGTGGGGGCTGTCCAGCCTCGCCGTGACCACCAGCATGCCTGCGAACCTCGGCGGGCGTCCAGTGCCACCTGAGCGCATCGCGCGAAGCGAAGCCCGCTTTCGAGACCGCACACCGGACCGCCATTCCGTACCCGTCGTCGGGATTCACCGATCGCCTGCGCTCTGGATCAGAACGTCCCGCCCGCGATGTACTCACGCATGTGCTGGATCTCGACCTCCTGCTCGGCCGACAGGTGCTGCACCAGGTCTCCGATCGAGATCATGCCGCAGAGCCGCTCACCGTCCAGCACCGGCAGATGGCGAATCCGGCGCTGCGTCATCACGGCCATGCAATCCAGCACGGAATCGGCCGGGCTGACGACAATGAGCTCGGTGGTGGTGACCTGCCG
>JANNWR010000378.1:0-6926 GCA_031408715.1 bacterium | reverse complement strand
GTTCCACGACATACGGGTGATGCCGGCCTGGAGCGCGCCGGCATGCAAGGTCACGATTCGCCGCCCCGCGACATCGAACAGTTCGAGCCGGGCGTCCTCCACGGCCGGCACCCCGATCGCGAAGGTGACGCCACTCGAAACCCGAGCCGGATTGCCTACGATGCCGAGCGACACTCCCGAGGGCGCAACGCCGGCATCGCTGGCGGCGACCACGACTTCCAGCGGATCCGAGATCTCGAGATGCGGGACGTCCGTCGCTGCGATTCGCATGGCCGTGAGCGACGAGAACACCTCGGCGGGGGCGACCGGCGTGATCCGCACGCGATCTCCCGCCACCGCCCCGCCACCGGTAAGTGCGATCGACTGGAGGGTGGCCCAGACGACCTCGAAGCCCTGCTCGAGAGCAGTTCCCGCCAGCCGGTCGGGGAAGTTCGCCACCGTCACCTCGGGTGCTGCCTGGGTCACATCGAGTGTGGTGGAGTTCCCCGAGAAGACCCGCAGGCGATAGCTCGTGACCATGGTGGCCGACGGCGAGTACGACGTCAGCGCCGCCGGTATCGGGCCGGCGAGCAGCGGGCCGATCGAGAAGCCCCCGATGTTGCGGGCGATGGCGATGGCGGGGCTCGTGACTGCGCTCCCGGTGGAGGTCTTGCCGATGACCGCCGCGGTCAGCGTGGCCGTCGGGGGAGTCGCCGCGGTTGCCGTCACGCCCGTCACCGCCACCGAGAGCGCGGGCTTGGGTGCTGGCGGCGAGACCCTGAGGACGCCGTCCTGCATCGTCCCCAGGAGGTAGCTGCTGGACGCCACGGCGCTTCGACCATCGGCACTCATCACCGCGGTGTTTCGTAGGGCAGTGACCGAGTAGCCGCCGGTTCCGATCACGAGGCCCGGGCGCAGGAACTTGAGCGAGTCCAGTGCCGCGACGCCCGGGTTCTTCAGGTAGAACCCGGCACTCGTGAGCGCTGGGAGCACCGGGACGTGCGGGTTACCGGTGAACGTGAGCGAGACGCCGTCGACCGGCTCGAACCGGACGGCATCGGCGCTGAATCGGGCTGCACCGATCGCCACTTGGTAGGCGGCCGGGCTCGGCACCCAGCCAAGTTCGATGCTGGGACGGATCTTGCCCGAGGTCGAGATGGTCGCCTTGTCCTTGATGTTCGAGCGCGTGGTGTTGATCGAAGCCGCCTGTGCGGCGAAGCCGGGGCCGGGCAGCGGTGCCACCAGTTGCACGCCCTGCCCGACGCCATAGAGCCCGCTGTGCACCACGCTGCCCTGCGAGAGCAGCTCGATCTTGATCTGTGATGCGCCCAGGTAAGCGAAGTCCGAGTGGACCGTGATGGAGTCGGCGTAGGCCTTCTCGGTGAGTGTCCCGACGAGCGAGTCCGGCGCGCAACCGAGAGCGGCGCGCAGCGTGTGCCGGAGTTCCGCGCCGGCGTCACGTGCGGTCTGGAATCCAACGCCCGGCGCGAACCGGTTCTCGCCTCCGGTCGCGTTGGTGAGATCGACCTCGACACCGTCCTGGCCCGAGGAGCCGATGCCGGCGACCCCCCAGCCGAAGTCGTCAATAATGATGTCTTCCGCTCCGTCCTCCCAGATACTCGCCGCCCCACGAGGCGCGAGCGTCAGGCCTGCTTGCCGACCCGTCGTATCGCTGACCATTGCGGCCTGATTCGCCACCTGGACCTGGGCCAGATGGCTCGCTCCAGACGGGCTGGCGGCGGTGAGCACGGACTTGGCCATGACCAGCGGCAGCTTGGGATTGTAGGCGCTGACCTGCATGCGGTTCGCCAGCACCGTCGTGCCGCCGAGGGTCGTCGGCTGGACGCTGTTGAAAGTCACGGCGCTGCGCAGGAGCCCTGGCCAGTTCCTGAGTCCGATCCTTCCGACCTCGACCTGCTTGATGCCATCGCCCGCTGTCGTCGTTGCGCCTGGCGTCGTCTCGCTCTTCGCCGGTCCGGCGATCGCGGCGCGATGGACGGGAGTGCCCGCTGCGACCAGACAGGAGTGCACCTTCTCGCTGCCGTTGAACAACTCCATCGTCTGCAGTGTGGCGCCACCGCCCGCGAAGTCCGGTGTGACGTCGAGCCCGGTCGCACTCACGTCCACCCGGATGCCGGCCAGGGTGGTGGTCGTGCCGGCCGCGCTGCCCTCGATGGTGAACTGGAGGTGCCCGCCTGCGTCGACCGCCGGGTCCAGATCGAGTCCACCGAGCGCGAACTCGACCGTGCGCGTGGTCGAGCTATCGGCACTCGCGAACTCGACGCCATCGTTGCCGCTCGAGCCGATGCCGAGCACGGTCAGCATGACGTCGCCGGCATTACTGAGCTGGCTGCCGCCGCGAGCGGTGTTGAGCACGCCCCGGAAGCTCAGTGAAGTCACCGGCTCCGACGTGGTGTTGCGCATGACCGAGACGCTGTTGCCGGTGGCGTTCGCCACCACGACGTCCAAGTCGCCATCCTGGTCGAGGTCGACCAGCACGAGTTGGCGAGGCGCGGCGCCGACATCGAAGTTGGGGCCGCCGCCGAGCCCTCCAAAGCAGTCGGCATACAGCACGGTGATGTCGTTCGAGCCACTGTTGGAGACGACGATATCGGCCCGGGCATCGCCGTTCATGTCGCCGATCGCGACGTCGATCGGACCCAGGCCCACGCCTTGATCGATTCGCGTGCCGAATCCGCCATGACCATCCCCAGGCAGGATGGAGATCGAGTTGCTGCCGAAGTTCGCGACCACGACGTCCGGCCGGCCGTCGACGTTCACGTCGCCGATGGCGACCGCATTCGGCAGGCCGCCCACGGTCACGAAGGTCGCAGCGGCAAAGCCGCCCAGACCGTCACCCAGCATCACCGCGATCGAGTTGCCAGCCGCGAGCCGCCCGCGGAGCGCGACCACGGCATCGAGCACCCCATCGCCGTTCAGGTCACCAAGTGCTGCATCATACGGGCCGTCTCCGGCCGCCACTGACGCGCCCGCGCCGAAGCCGCCCGCCCCATTCGCCAACAAGACGCTCGCCTCGCTGTCGCTCCAGCGCGGTACGAACAGGTCGAGACTCACATTCGCATCGATCCGGCCGAGTACGGCCGAGATCGGGCGCGAACCCGGTAGCGCGATGTCGGTTCGCGGCGCGAAAGCGCCCGCGCCGTCGCCGGCGAAGATCGAGACCTCGGCTCCGCTCCAGTTCGTCACCACCAGGTCCAGCTTGGTGTCTCCGGTCACGTCACCGATCGCCATGGAGACCGGGTTCAGGCCGGCCGGGTACTGCACACTTGCAGCGAAGCCGCCCGCGCCGTCGCCGGACAGCACCGAGAGGGCGTTGCTGCCGTAGTCGGAAACGGCGATGTCCGCGGTGCCGTTGCCGTCGAGATCGGCGCTGCCGATCGCCCAAGGGCCGTTCCCCACGGGATGGTCCGTGCGTGCGAAGCTCACACCCGCCACGCAGCCGGGGAGAGATTCCCCGAACTGGAAGTCACTGAACGATGTGATGCCGCTGGCGGAGATGCCGGTGAGGCTGGCGCTCCCGGTCGGCAGCTGCGACCAGGTGGCGGGGGAGTCGAACTTCCGCCCGACGAGATCCGCGGGCGTCACGCCGGCATCGACATCGGCGCTCGGGAATCCGAAATCGGCGGTCGCGGGCGAGAAGATCAGACCTGCGTTGGCCACCGACCACGTGCGATTGACGGTCTTGGCAGGCGCGAGCCCGGAGCCCGATAGGCTCACGTGATCGCCTGCACTGGTCCGAACGCCCAACGTGCCGCCGGCGCTCACGGCCGGGAACTGGATCGACATCGGGGCGTAGCCGCCCGCGTCACCGATGGGAAACGCGTAGGCCGAGCTGCCTGCGCTGGCACTGATCCCTCGCGAGAGCAGGCCTTTCACGTGGCTCGCGCTACTGCCTCCGGTCAGAGTCGCCCCGGCCAGCAATGCGAGCGAGCCGGCCGACACATCGAGCACGCCGTTCGACAGCGTCAGGTTCCCGCTGATCGAGCGCGACACGCCGGCCCCGAACGTGAGGCTGCCACCTCCGAGCATCGAGAGGTTCGGAGGCCCGCTGACCGCGGGCCAATGCGGCTGGTTCGTGAGCGTCAACGAGGCGGTCTGGGCGACTTCCAGCCGCGACGACGGGCCGTAAACGTACGCGGGGCCGGATGTGGAGAGGAACCCTGGATCGAGCCGCAACGTGCCGTTGACCGTGAAGCTGCCGGTGTTCTGGAGCGTGGGACACTGGAGCGTGAGCTTGGAGCTCGGGGCGAGAGTGCACGTCGACAGGTTGAACAACCCTTGCCGGAACGTGACGCCTGCGGGGTTCGTGATCTGGAGCAGCGAGTTGTTGTTGAACTGTGGGGAGCGCTGAACCGTCTGCGCTGCGGTGCCATCGAGGAAGACCGTCTGCGAGGCCGTCGGGTCGAAGGTCAGTCCGCCGCCGCCCGAGATGGAGATGTTGCCACGGATGTGCAACGCGGTGAGTCGTAGATGGGGCGTGCCGTTGAGCACGATGAGGCTGTCGATCGTCACGGCGCTGTTGCCGGTCACCGCGGCGGGCGAGAGGCTCGCCGAGTTCACGACGACGTCGGCGAACGTGCGGCCGTTCATGGGCGGCATCGTGCCGCCCGTGACCTTGAACGTGCTGCCCGGCTGGAAGGTGACGACCGAGGCCGGAGCCGGGGCGCCGAAGACGTCGCCGCTACCCTGCTCGCAGACGTAGGTCGAGCCAGGCTCGAACACGACAGTGTTGAGATTGGCAGCGCCGCCGAACGGCGTGCCATTGCTGGCGTATCGCGCCTCGCCGCCGCTCTTGAACACGAGCGAGCTGGCATCGAACGCGCGTACGCTACCGGCATCCCCGAAGATCACGATCTTGCCATCGATGCGACCGGTGGACCCGGCCAGCAGTTGCACCGTCAGGGACAGGGTCCCATTGGGTTGCACGACCAACTGGCATCCGGCGGGCACGACGAGATCGTCGCCCACACCGCCACCGATACCGAGTGTGATGCCGCCCGGGCCGGGCCAGTTCATGGCCACGATCGCAGAGTTCTGGAGTTTCAACTGGCCGATCTGCTGGGACACGAAGCCATTCACCGTGATGCTCGGGGTGATCGCGCCGTCGAACACGAGCACATCGTTCGTGGCCGGGGAGATGCGCACCGGCGACCAGTTGGTGGCGAGGCTGTAGGCCGAACCGGGGATCCCGATCCACGTGTAGGTGGTCTGTGCGCGGGCCGGCGTGGTGGCCAGCACGAGTGCGCCCAGCAACGCGTACCCGAGTGTGCGGCAGTTCCGAGCGACTCGACGGCTGTTCGACAGGAGCATGAGCATCCCCCGGAGGCATGGAATCGTGTGCTCGGGCGGCAAGGGGCCGGCCGGATGGATGGCGGCGCCCGGGTGTCGGACGTGCCGTGATGGTGCGCATTGCCGTCCGGGTGAGGTTTCTGACAGGCTCATTCCACACGCCGGTCTGGTCGGGGAGCGGTGGAGCCCTGCCTCGGCGGATATCACTTCACCCGACCGCACGCGTGCCGATACAATCCACGCGTGCACTCCTCGTTCGTTCCCCCGGCCGAACCGCGCTGGCCGCACCATGCGATCGCGCTGTGCGCGGCGATTCGGTCTGACGCCGCTCCCGAGGCGCGGGCAAGGGTCTGGGCGCTGCTCTGGAACCTGCTGCGTGACGTCCTGTTCGCCAACCTGCGGCAGGAGGCGGCGCGGTTCCACACCGCCTCGCGTGAGGATCTCGAGGACCTGGCGAGCAACAAAGCGTTAGAATTGCTGGCCCGCGCGGAACGAGGGGAGTGGGACCCCACGGGACGCTCGCCGGGCGAGGTGGTCGAGTTTCTCCGCTCCACGGCTCGCCACGCTCTGGGGCATCTCGCTCGTGCCCACGCGCGCATCGCGCACCCATCGCAAGCCTCCGACGACCATCGCGTGGAGCGCCTGAGCGGGGAGTCCACCATGCTCACGCCCGAACATATCGCCGAGTCGCACGAGTTCGCGCGCTGTCTGCTCGCCTGTGTGGGCGAGCTGCAGCCGCGCGCCCGACTGGTGTGGATGCTGCGCGCCGTGTACGACCTCGGCAGTCGCGACATCGGGGCGCACCCATCGGTCGGGGCCAGCATCGCCAACGTCGACGTCATGCTGATGCGCGCGCGCGCCCACCTGCGGACTTGTCTCGCACGGCAGGGCTTCGAGCCCGAGCCGTTGCCGGTCGGGAGCTTCAGCCTGATCTGGGAGCGCATGAGGCACACGACCCCGGCCGCGGGCCCGGAAGCGAGCGAGGATTGAACGCCATGTCCATGCCACCGCCAGACGCGCAGCACATCTCGAAAGACGCCCTCGTCGACCTGGTGAACGGGTACCTCGAGGACGAAGCCCGAGCGCGCCTGCTTGCCCATGCCGCGCAGTGCGCGGTCTGTGAGTCGCGGCTGCGCGAGGCCGTGGCGGTGCACGAGCGAGGCGCCGCTGCGGCGCCGGTGCGCGCCACGCGTGCGGCCAGCCAGACGGTGGTGAGCGTGCTACCGGTCGCGCAACGGCGCCGAGCGACCGTGTTGCGCTGGGCCGCAGCGGCGGCCGTGGTGGCGGTGGGGGTGTGGTTCGTGTCCGATCACACGACGACACGCACATCGATCGCGCCGCGCGCGCAGATCGCGTGGCTGCCGAGCGCGCCGACCCCGGGAGGTGTCCGGCGTGGAGGCTCCGATGATGACCTGGCGCGGCTCGACGCGGGCATCGCCGCCTACGATCGGCGCGAGTTGGCGCGCGCGGATTCGCTGCTGACGCAGCCGTTCGAGTACGGCTCGGTCGAATGGGTGCGCCGCTTGTATCGCGCCAACGCGCTGGTGGCGCTCGGCCGGCCGGCCGAAGCGGTGCGTGCGGTGGTGACCGACACCGATGACGAGCGCCAGGCCGATGTGATCCCCGAGCCCTGGCGC
>JANNWR010000377.1:0-3479 GCA_031408715.1 bacterium | reverse complement strand
TGGACGGGATGAGCTTTCACGGCGGATGCGTGAGAGTTCATCCCGGAAGCAGGCACGAAGGCCACCCTTACGGGTGGCCTTCGGTGTTTTCAGGTCGGACGTCCGGGGCTCGTCGAAGCCGCATCATCATGCGGGCCCGTGGCCCTCAGGGCCTCTTCAACGCGCCATCCACTCGCACTCGTCCGCAGCATCGGTGCTGCCGATCGGCGCGCCGGGCGGGATCTCCGCCGGTGCGCCGGGAAGCACACCGGGTGACGGGCCGACGCGAGCCAGCGCGCGCGTGATGTCACCCGCCAGCATCGAGCGGAGTGCACGATCGGCAGGCGTCCCGGCGCGGGCTTCACGATCGAGGCGCGCAGCCAGCAAGCGCAGGGCGTCTTCGAGCGCCGCCCGCACCGCCGGTGTCTGCGTGGGTTGCAGCGCCGAGCCCAGCAGTCGCCGCACGACCACAGCCTGCACCGTGTGCGCGATCTCGTCCTGACGCGCGCCACGCGCCTGCGGCGTGAAAGCACGCTCGATGAGTGCTGCCAACAACTCCGCGACGCCGGGTTGCGCGGCATCGCGCCGGTGGAAGTCCGCGAGCCGCGCCAACCGCTCCGGCGGCAGCAGTGCCGAGAGCGTGAAGTCCGCCGCGGTCGCCGCGGCACCCAGCGCGTCGAACACCGGGCTCGTGCGCGAACCCATGAACTCGCGATGTGCCGGGTCCTCGGCCGAGGTGGGCGCGAGTACCGCGAGCACACTATCGGGCAGGTCGAGCTTCGCAGGCTCGAGCGTCGACAACACGGCGGCCAGTGCCGCTCGCTGCCGCGCCGGGGACACGATCACGGTGGGCCCGCCACCGTCGCCACGCACGCCGTACGCGTAGTCGAGCCCGCCGATGCTCTTGGCGGCGGCCTCGAGCGCGTAACGATGATGGAAGTAGAGCGGCACCAGCACTTCGGCCAGCGTACCGAGAGCCGCCCCGGGCGCCACGTTGTGTTCGCCGAAGTGGGCAAGCGCGATGCGGCGCACCTCGAGATCGTGCGCGAGCCCCGCGACCGGGTCGGCGCCGTTGTCCCACATCGCAGCGTAAGGGTGTGCCGCGCCGGCGGGACGCGTGTCGGCATCCGAGAGGTAGCGATATCCGCGCTCGCGATTCTCGCGCAGGATGGCTTGCAGGCCGGCCTGTTCGTCGCCACCCGAGCCGAACTGCGAATACGCGTAGCGCACGGTCTGCACATCCCACGCGCCGATGCCGGTGGCGTAGGCCTGCGAGAAATCGAGCGTGTGGTCCGCGGCGATGCCGATCAGCGGCGCGGGATAGTCCATGACCGAGGCGCGACCACCGTACGTGCTCGCGGCGAAGTTGTGGTTGAAGCCGAGCGTGTGACCCACTTCGTGCGCCGCGAGTTGGCGGATGCGCGCCAGTGACAGCTGTACGGGATCGTCCGCGCGTCCGGTACCGGTCTGTTCGGTCCCGGCCAGTGCTTCGAAGATCATGCGGTCCTGCCGGATCCGCAGCGAGCCCAGCGTGACGTGGCCTTTGAGCATCTCGCCCGTGCGCGGATCGATGATCCCGCCGCCGTAGGACCAGCCGCGGGTCGCGCGGTGCACCCATTGGATGACGTTGTAGCGCACGTCGAGCGGGTCGGCGTCCGCAGGCAACAGCTTCACCTGGAAAGCGTCGATGAAGCCCGCGGCCTCGAATGCCTGTGCCCACCACAACGCGCCCTCGAGCAACGCCGTGCGGATGGGTTCGGGCGCGCCCGGATCGACGTAGTACACGATCGGCTTCTTCACACGTGAGCGCGCGGCCGTGGGATCGAGCTTCTCGAGCCGGTGGCGCACCAGCCAGCGCTTGTCGAGATCGGCCCCGACCGGCGACGCGTAGTCCGCGAACAATACGTCGAACGAGCCCGAACGCGGATCCCAGGGGCGCGGCGCGTAACCCGCGTCCGGCAGCCGCACGAGTGACTGATGCTGCGTCAGCGTGACCGCGTGCGGCGTTGGCGACGTGGCGCGCACCTCGGGCCCGGGCTCGTCGCTGGCGAATGTCAGCACGGCCTCGAACTCCAGATTGTCGGGAAAGCTCCGGCACGACGGCACGTCGAGCACGCTGCGCTCCTTGTCGAGCGTGAAGCTGCCCTGCCCGGTTGCCTTGAGTGTGCGGCTCACGCCGTGCGCATCGCGGACGAGGAACGACGTCAGGTCCACGAGCAGCCGGCCGTCGCGGGCCTCGGCCGCGACTTCCCCCGCCCACAGCACCGACGTGGCGAATGACTGGCGCACGGCACGCGTCTCGTTGCTGTCGGTGGACAAGGCGCGATAGCGCAGGTTCGGCTGCTCGATCAGGACGCGCGCACCGATACGCCGGAACACCACCAGCCGCGTGTCCCCGAGTTGACCGCGGTCAAGCCCGACGGGATTCGAACCGAGCCCGGTCTCGATGCCCTCGAGAGCGAGGAAGCGCCCGCACTCCTGCCGCACTCCGACGGGCGCCGGCAGCTCGAGCAGCAGCTTGCCAGCACGCGTGTCCGTCCATGTCACGAGCAGTCCGTCATGGCGCTGGAGTCCGCTCGTGCGTGCTTTCCACACGTCAGCGGGTGCCGCCGCGCGGCCCGGGACGGGTGCGGCACTCACCACTACAGCGACACACAAACTCGCAAATGCCAGTAGCGCACCGCGACGACACTGCGTCTGCTCGGACAACCGCATGGGATCCCCTCGGCGGTGGATGCTCGCGCGCCCGCATCGCGCACGACGCGGGCGTGAGCGCGCGAGGATAGCGGCGGGCGCGAGAGCGGTCCACGACGGAGGTGTGCCACGCGGTGCGTCGGAGCGCTATTTCACCGCGGTGGCTGCCTCGACGATCCAGTTCAGGGTCGGTGCCGCCCCATGCCAGCCCTGCTGACGCCGGACCCGTCCAGTGACGGGCGAGAACACCACCAGCGCCGGCATGTGCGTCACGTGGAAGCGCTGCTGCAGAGCCTCCCACTGTGCACTATTGGCACCGTCCACCTGCGTGCGATCGACCAGCAGCACCGGGATGACCGCCGCGCGCAGCGTGACCCCGGCCGCGACATCGTCGAACACGCGGGCCTTGAGTTGCTCACTGCCCTCGCTCCAATCGGCATGGAACGCGACCATCACGGGCTTGCCCTGGGCCCGCGACTGCTTCACGGCGTCATCGTAGGTCGTCCACTCCGAGAAGTCCGCCGTATCGAGCGCGGGATCGGGTTCGACGACCGGTTCGGCGAGGTTCGGCACGTCGCTCGGCGTGTCGCTTGCCGAATCGGCGAGGATCGCCGCCCCGGGATCGTCCGGCGTCAGCACGGCTGCCGATGGCGTCTCGTCGGTGACCGCCGCGAGCGGGGCATCCTGCTCGCTCACCAACGAGATCGAACCCGGTGCCGCCAGCAGGTCGGCCGAAGCGTCAGGCGCCTGGCGCGTGACCACGAACCAGGCCACTCCAAGGACCGCGGGCACGAGCAGGAGTGCCC
>JANNWR010000376.1:0-16249 GCA_031408715.1 bacterium | reverse complement strand
CGCTTCGGCAAGGGCTTCATCGAGCAGCAGCGTGCGGCGTCCACGTCCGGCCGGCTGCATTCGCGCGAGCAGAAGGAGAAGCTCAAGGCCCCGCACGAGGACGACGTGCGCGCCGCGCTCACGACGCTGGGCTACAAACGCCCCGAGGTCAGCATCGGGCTCTCGGCGGCGGCCATGCTGCCGGCCGAAGCGAGTGCGGAGGCACGCGTCGTCGCGGCACTCGCGGCGTTGTCGCGCCGGATCGCGAGGAAGGAGACGCCGAGCAGCCGCGAGCCTGTTGCGACGTGATCCCGCGTTGTGGGGCGCGGCGTGAGCGGCGGCGTGTGGCGCGATGTCAGCCGTCGCGATGTCATCCGTGGGGATGTCTTCCTTGGGGAGGCCCTCGCGGCCGCCGGCTCGAAGCCGGTACCTCGTCCGGCCTGGGGTGCAGTCGCAGAAATCGCCACCCGCTCGACCGCGCCGCCGACTGGGAAAACGGAGGGCAAGCCCGGCGCCACGGTCCCGAAGGCGAAGTCCGCCGCCGGCGGGGCCGCTCGACGCGGGCTGCCAGCCGAGCGCCACGAGAAGAGCTGAATCCGGGAATTTCTCCTGTTGGAACTCCGCCCGCTCGGAGGTAGACTTGCCGTGCGCTCGCCTCGCACTCGAATCGAGCCACGCAGGCGCGCGATCCTCGGGAGGTGCACATGAACCCTTGCCACTCCATCCGCGCTCTCGCCTCGACGTCGGCGATCCTGACCGTGATGCTGTTCGCCGTGCCCGCGCGCGCGGGCGTACCGTCGAGCGCCAACAGTTCGCTGCCCGCGTGCATGGCGCTGTGCCCGTTCGGTGACGCGCCGTTCTCTGTCGTAGTCCGCGACATCGCGAACAACCCGGTCGCGGGCTCCTCGGTCGTGCTGGACTTCTCGAGTTGTCCGGGCGCCTACCTGTGCACGATCGGCGGGGAACCCGACGCGATCGTCGACCTCCCGTCCAGAACCGTTCGCGGAATCACGAACGTGTCCGGGAATGCGACCCTCCACGCCCACGTCGGCGGCACCGGACCCGCGGGCAGTGTGCGTGTGTTCGCCGACGGAGTATTGCTGCAGAGCTACGCTCTCGCCTCTCCGGACCAGGACGGGGATGGCTTCGTTGTCAGCATCATCGGCCCGGACGATGCGATCTTCGCGGCCAAGCTCGGAACCACGAATCCCACGGCGGACTTCGATTGCTCTGGCCTGGTCGACTTCATGGACGAACAGTTCTTCTATGCGCACCACTCGCAGTCCTGCAACTCGTACGTCGATCCCGTCCGGCGCAGCACGTGGGGTGCGGTCAAGCTGCACTATCGCTGACACACCGTCTTGCCCCCCATGATCCATCGGGGGCGTTGCGGGCACATTGCGCGCCCGCGGAGGAAGCGAACGGCCGATGGCGGATGCCACCGGCCGTTCGTGCGTTCGAGCGGAGCGATCCTAGGAGATCTTCTCCGCGATGCTCTTCGCCTGCAGGAACAGCAGCAGGTAATCCCGACCGCCGGCCTTGCTGTCCGTGCCGCTCATGTTGAAGCCGCCGAACGGGTGGCAGCCCACCATGGCACCGGTGCACTTGCGGTTCAGGTACAGGTTGCCGACGAAGAACTCCTCGCGGGCGCGCGCGATCTTGGCGGGGTTCTTGGAATACACGGCACCGGTGAGCCCGAACTCGGTGTTGTTCGCGATCGCGAGCGCGTCGTCGTAGTCCCTGGCCCGGATGATCGCCAGCACGGGGCCGAAGATCTCTTCCTGCGCCAAGCGAGCGGTCGGGGCGATGTCGTCGAACACGGTCGGCTGCACGAACCAGCCGGCTTCGCCCGCCACCCGGCCGCCGCCCAGCAGCAGCTTGCCTTCTGATTTCCCCACCTCGATGTATTTCAAGATCGTGTTCATGGCGCGCTCACTCGCGACCGGCCCCAGGTACATGCCGTAAGTGGCCGGGTCGCCCTGCGTGATGAGCTTGGCGATCGCCGGCATGAGCTTGGCCACGAACGTGTCGTGCACCGAGTCGACCACGATGGCGCGCGAACACGCCGAACACTTCTGGCCACCGAAGCCGAACGCCGCCTGCGCCACGCCCAGGGCGGCCGCATCCAGATCGGCTTCATCGTCGATGACGATGCCGTCCTTGCCGCCCATCTCGGCGACCACGCGCTTCAGCCACTTCTGGCCCGGCTGCACGTCGGCGGCGAGCTTGTTGATGCCGATGCCGACTTCCTTGGAGCCGGTGAACGACACGAAGCGCGTCTTGGCATGGCGCACGATCTGGTCACCCACCACGCTGCCATCGCCCGAGATGAAGTTGAGCACGCCTGCCGGCAACCCGACTTCCTCCATGAGGGCAAAAAACTGCCACGCGATGCCGGGCGTGTCACTGGCCGGCTTGAGCACGACAGTGTTGCCCGTGACGATCGCGGCCGTCGCCATGCCGACGCAGATCGCGAGCGGGAAGTTCCACGGCGGGATGACCGCGCCCACACCCAGCGGCAGATACACCATGGTGTCCTTCTCGCCCGGCATCTGCACCAGCGGCTGCGGCTCGTTGTAGCGCAGCATCTCGCGCGCGTAATACTCCATGAAGTCGATGGCCTCGGCGGTGTCGGCGTCGGCCTCATTCCAGCTCTTGCCGATCTCGAGCGTCATCCACGCTGAGAACTCGTTGCGCCGTTCCTTCATGCGCTTGGCGGCTTCGATCAGGTAGGCAGCTCGCTCGCTCGCGGGCACACGCGACCAGCTCTTGAACGTCTCGTACGCCACCTCGACCGCCTGCGCGGCCTGCTCCTTGGTGCCGGACTGGAACTTCCCGAGCACTTCCGACGGCTTCGACGGGTTGGTGGAGTCGAACGTCTTGGAGCCCTTGAGGCGCTGGCCACCGATGACGATCGGATATTCGGTGCCGGCCGTGGCGCGCACCTTGGCGATCGCCGCTTCATACGACGCGCGGTGCGCGGGCTGGCTGTAGTCGAGGTAAGTGGTCGGCGAGTACTGCGGCAAGGCCGCCGCACTCACGGGCGCGATGCGGCCGGCGATGGTCGTGCTCATGAATGGCCTCCGGAAGGCGAGCGCACGCGCCCGGACGGCGGCGTGCGGGACAGTTCAGTGGATGCCTGCCAGTGTAGCGCAGGCGGCACGACGCTGCCGCGCGCAGGGGGAACCACGGCCCCGACCTTGAGGTTGTTCCAACTCAGCGCAGGAACACGATGCGCGTCGTCCGCGTGCCGTCCGCACCATCGAGACGCGCCCAATAGACACCGGGGCGCACCTTGCCACCCTGATCGTCGAGTCCGTCCCAGATGAGCCGCAGCCCATCGGGCGCGCGGCGGAGCGCGCCTCCCTGGTACTCCCTCAGCATCCGGCCCCGCTCGTCGTGGATCGCCAGGCGGCGCAGGGTGAGTGTACCGCCCGTCACGAGGAACTCGACGCTGCCCTGGGCAGGTGTGCCGAGCGCCATGAAGCGGAGCTCGCCTGCGGGAGGCGGGGGCGGAGGCGGCGGCACCTCGTCGGCGACGATCCGGCCGATCGAGCCCGTGTTCGCGGCGAAGTTGATGGACTGCCGCACGAACCACAGCGTGCCACCACGCACGCGCCAGTCGGAGACCGCCTTGAACCCTTCCGCGAAGTGATCGGCGGTGGGCTGTCCGGGCACGGCAGGTGCCACCTGCCAGTTCGTGCCGCCCGGGGGGACGTCCAGCCGCGTGATCGCCCCGGTGTAGTAGTCGCTGAAGTACATCCCCGGAGGCAGCGTCTGCGCAGGCAGGATCCCGGGCGCTCGTGTTGTGATGATCGCCGGCATGAAGCCCGCCGCGATGATCGAGGCGCCGGACGAGAACGACGTGCGGTCGTAGTCGAACGCGGGCTCGGCCAGCGTCGCCGGCGCCGCCGCGCAGCCACCGCCAAGCGAACCCGCGACGGTGCCCTCGCGGTAGGGCCAGCCGAAGTTGGCACCCGACCGCACCATGCCCGGCGGCAGCGTGCCGGCCGTGGGTAACGCCAGCAGGTCGAACTCCTCGCGCTGGGAGTTGCCGACATCGCCGATCATCAGCCACGGCAGCGCCTCATCACACTGCACTCGGAACGGATTGCGCAGGCCGCGCGCGAGTACGAGCCGGGCATTGGAATCGGGCGAGCTCGCGTACGGGTTGTCGAGCGGTGTCAGTTGCCCGATCGAGGCGACACCCGGCCCAGGTCCCAGCCGGTTGACCGACATGCGCAGGATCACACCGCGCAGTCCGGTGCTGTCCTGTGCGCCGCATGGGAACGCGTCGTCACCGAGTGAGGCGATCAGCGTGCCGTCGGAGGCGAAACGCAGCGTGCCACCGTTATGATTCGAGGCGGCATCCGGGATCGCATCGAGCAGGTCCAGCCGGCTCGCGGGGTCGGCGATGAGATCGGCTCCGCCGGCAAACGCGCCGGCGTTGAGCGTGTAGCGCGAGATGCGCGTGCGCGACGGCGAGCCTGCGCTATGGAGCACGAACAGAAAGGGCCGGCTCGGATACAGCCGGTCGACTGCGATACCGAGCAACCCGCGCTCGCCCCCTCCGACCACGTCCGGAATCGTGATCACGGGTACGGCCTGCACACCACCGCCGGCACGCAGGAGCCGCACGCTTCCGGTGTTCTGCTCGGTGAACACCACGCCGCCGTCGGGCATGAAATCGAACGCGCACGGCGCTGCGAGCCCACTCGCGAGCGTCTCGACGTGATAGCCGGGTGGCACCACCTGCGCCATCGCCGGATCCGGCGAGAGCAGGGCAGCGGCGAGCATGAGCAGGATGAACGGGCGTCGGACCATGGCGGGCGGCCTCCTTCTCAAAGGGTACTCCCCCACTACCCACCAAGCATCCTATGGGTTCCCGGCGCGCTTTCTCCATTGCGCGCGCAGGGCCGGCCCCCCGATACTCCCGCGCCATGAGATTCCACCAGAGCTATCGCATGTTGATTGGCCTCGCCGCCGGCATGTTGCTGGGCGTCACCGCTCACATCCTGTGGGGCGACGCAGCCGCGCTGCAGCAGTTCGTGAAGCTGGTCACGGAGCCCGTGGGCAAGATCTTCCTGCGCCTGTTGTTCGTGCTCGTGTTGCCGCTCATCGTCTCGGCACTGGCGCTCGGCGTGTCCGGGCTCGGCGACTTGAAGGCACTGGGTCGCATCGGGCTCAAGACGCTGGTCTACACGGTCGTGGTCAGTACGATCGCGGTCCTGATCGGCGTCGGCATGGTGAACCTGATCAAGCCCGGCGCGGGGCTGTCGCCTGAACTCAAGTCGCGCTTGCTCGCGCAGGCCACGGCAGCGCCTCCGCCGGCGCCCAACGCCAGTGCCACCGGCATGGATTTCGTGGTCAATCTCGTCCCCAACAACATCGTCAAAGCCATGTCCGAGGGCGACATGCTCGCGGTCATGGTGTTCGCGCTGCTTCTCGGCGCGGGCATCGCCTCCACGCGCACCGAGTACGCGCGGCGCTTCGAGGAAGGGCTGCAGGGCCTGTACGAGATCGCCATGAAGCTGCTCGAGATGGTCATCAAGCTCGCACCACTGGGCGTCGCCTGCCTGACGTTCACACTCACGGCGCGATTGGGTTACGACGTCTTGAAGCAGCTGGGTGCCTATGTGTTCACCGTCATCGCCGCACTCGCCATCCAGCAGTTCGTGGTGTATTCGGCGAGCGTGTCATGGTTCGGCGGCATGCACCCGATGACGTTCTTCCGTGGCATCCGCGAGGCCATGCTCACGGCGTTCTCCACGGCGTCGAGCAACGCCACGCTGCCGACGTCGCTGGCGGTGGCCGAACGCGAACTGAAGCTCCCGAGCCACGTCAGCCGCTTCGTGCTCACCATCGGATCCACTGCAAACCAGAACGGCACTGCGCTGTTCGAAGGCGTCACGGTGCTGTTCCTGGCCCAGTTCTACGGCGTCGTGCTGTCGCTGTCGCAACAGTTCACGGTGGTGTTCATCTGCATCCTGGGCGGCATCGGCACCGCCGGCGTGCCCGCGGGCTCCCTGCCCGTGGTGGCGATGATCCTCGGCATGGTCGGCATTCCGGTCGAGGGCATCGGCATGATCCTCGGCGTCGACCGGCTGCTCGACATGTGCCGCACCACGCTCAACGTGACCGGCGATCTGGCCGCGGCCGTGGTCGTCTCGCGCGGCGAGTCCACACCCACTCCGCTCGAGGGCTGAGCGACATGCCGGGCGGGGCTGACCGCGTGCCACGCGCGATGCGTTCGTTCACCCACAACGGGCGCGCATGACGCCGCCTGCGGCGTTCGGCGCGCTCGTCCTTGGCGCCGGCCTCAACGGGCTGTCGACCGCGTGGCAGCTGGCACGCATGGGCGTGCCGCGGGTGGGCCTGGTCGAGCAGTTCCGGCTGCACCATGACCGCGGCAGTTCGCACGGTGTTGCGCGCATCACGCGCAGCACTTACTCGGATGCACGCTACGTGCGGCTCGTGCGAGTGGCGCATGAACACGACTGGCCACAGCTCGAACGCGACAGCGGCATGCAGCTGATCCACCCGGCGGACGGCATCTTCTTCGGTCCGCCGAATGGCGACCTCGAGCAATGGGCGGCGGCGGTCGCCAGCGCCGGTGCGACCGGCGTCGAACGCGGTGTCGAGCGCATCACGCCCGCCGAAGCGCGCCGCCGCTTCCCTGCGTTCGCGTTCCCGGACGCCCACGCCGTGCTGCACGACCGCACCGGCGGCGTGATCGCGGCCGCCGACACACTGCTGGCACTCGACCGGCGCTGCCGGGTCGAGGGCGTGCATGTGCTCGAGGACACGCGCGTGCTCGGACTCGATCCTTCCACCGACCCGATCGTGGTCGACACCGATCGCGGCCGGCTGCTGGCCGAGCGCGTCGTCGTCACCGCGGGAGCGTGGGTGCGCGAACTGCTGCCGCGCGTGGCACCACGACTTTCGGTGCAGCGCCAGCACGTCGGCTACTTCTCGCTCGACCTGCCCTCAGCCGAGACACGCCCCGGCCGCTTCCCGGTCTGGGTCTATCTGGGCTCACCCGCCACCGGGCTCTATTACGGACTTCCCGAGTTCGGCCGGCCCGGTATCAAGGCCGCACTGCATGGCGTCGGCTCAGGCAGCGACGATCCCGCGCAGCACCCGGGGCCCGATCCGGCCGCGATCGCGCGCGTACGCGCGTGGCTCTCCGAACAACTCGCGGTGCCGATCCTCGAGACGCTGTATGCCGAGACGTGCCTGTACACGAACACGCCGGACGAGCACTTCATCATCGGGGCGCTCCCCGGATATCCGCGCGTCATCGTGGGGTCGGCGTGTTCGGGGCATGGCTTCAAGTTCGGGCCGCTCATGGGCCGGATCCTGGCGGAACTGGCGGTCCACGGACGCACCAGCGTGCCCGAGTTCGAGGACGCGAGCGCGACGTTCGCGGTGCAGTGAAGGCTCGGCTCGCGGGCTGGACCGCGGACTGTCCGTATACGCTAAGAGTTCACCCGACAACAAGTTGGCTCATTGGAGGCTTCACTGAGCGTGCCCGGGAGGTTCTTGCGAGAACCTTGACTGGTGCCCGGACCCACCGGTGCTATCCTGTGTCCATGGTCGTTGCGTGTTTCAACACATGTTAGCCGCGGGTCAAGAGTCTGAGCCCGTTCCGGACCGTTCCCATCCAAGGCGCATGTTCGCGGTGCTGGTATTCAGGACTTTCGACCACGAAGCAGTCTGACGGAATCCAGAGCCCCCGCTCCGGACCTCCCCGCCTCTCGTTCATCAAGGAGATCCTCATGAAGCTCGCGACTCGCTCGCTGCTCGCTGCCCTCGCTCTCGCCGCCACGGCCTCGTTCGCGGTGGCCGCCCCGGCGACCTGGAAGATCGACGGCTCGCACACGACCGTCGGCTTTGAAGTGCGTCACTTCTTCTCCATGGTCCATGGCGTGTTCCATGACGTCGAGGGTTCGATCGTGTTCGATGAGGCCGACCCGGCCGCAATCAAGATCCAAGCCACGGTGAAGGTCGCCAGCGTCGACACGGGCAACCAGAAGCGCGATGGCCATCTGCAGAGCGCGGACTTCTTCAACGCCGAGAAGGATTCGACCCTGTCGTTCAAGAGCACGAAGGTCGCGAAGGTCAGCAAGGGCAAGTACAAGATCACGGGCGACCTCACCATGCGTGGCGTCACCAAGTCGGTCGTGTTCGACGCCGACTTCCTGGGCTCGTCGGACGTCAGCGTCGGCGGGCAGTCATGGGGCGCGAAGGCTGGTTTCGCGGCGACGACCACGGTCAACCGCAAGGACTTCGGCATCAACTGGAACAAGGCGCTCGACAATGGCGGCGTGATGGTCGACGACATGGTCAAGATCGAACTGAACATCGAGGCCGACAAGGCGCAGGCTCAGTGATCGCATCCATCACCCGATCGCTCTGAAACAGGTGAAGCCCCGGACGAGCAGCGCCGTCCGGGGCTTCGTGCATCCTGCGGAGTCAGTCGAGTTTCGGCCTTCGCAGCGCACTTCAAAGCCGGGCGATCATGCAAAACGGCCCGGAGCGAATGCTCCGGGCCGTCTGTGTTTTCCTATGACTCGGCGTTCGAGACGCCGTGACAGCGACTACCGGTACAGGGACTTCACGCGCGACCACGTGCTCTTGGCCGTCGGGACCGGAGCCTGACCCAACTGCGCGCGCAGCTCGCCACCCGGGAAGCTGGTCGAGTGGATGTTCACATAGAACTGCCCGGTGTTGAGGTTCGCCACGTCCGTCGGCGTGATACCCGTCGCGATGAAGTTCGTGATCGTCCCGTCGTGGTTGGCGTTCGAGAAGATCCAACCCGAGACCGCGCCGCTGAAACCCCACTTGACGCCGGCGTTCGTGCCAGCTGCGGCGGGGCCATGGATATGAGAAGCCGAGTAGGTGCCGATGAGGTTCTGGAACTGAACCGAGATGCTGAGCTGCGTCTGCGCCGCATTCAGCACGACGGAGGCGTTACCGGTCGCCGGGGTGGCGACCGGCGGGACCTCGGTACCACCGGAGAGGACACCGATGTAGGTCGTCTGGGCCGCCGCCGTGGATGCAAGGGCAACGGTGCAGAGCAAGGCGATGAAGGAGTCGCGAAGATGCATGGGGGCCTCCAGAAGGATGAGACTCAAGGACGGCGCGCAGAATGGACGAAGCGGCACCGGGGTCGAAGCCGATTGGCCCCAACCTGTCACGCAGTGTGCTCTGCCCGATACCGGCGACTCAAGGCCAAACATGCTTATTTCGAACCAGTCCAGAGGAAACCTTGCTCCATGGGACCACTTTCTGTGTGATCGCGGACGGAATCGCCCCTGCTAAACACGCTGACTGGTGTCGCTCGCTGGAGAACTGCGAGGCCAGCGTCTGTTCACACACTTTTCATGCTGCGCCGAAGCCCGTATGCGCACATAATCGAGCCCTGTCCTGGCTTCGTCCCCCAGCCTGAGGTAGACCCATGAACCGTCGGCTACTCGCCCCGCTACTCGCCCTCGCATTGCTGGAATATGGGCCTGCTTCCGCAGCGCCGACGGGCCATTGCGCTCCCTACACGGTCACGCCAGTCGCCGGCGATCCGTTCTCGGTGCGGATCCAGACCGCCCGCGGGACGACGGTGGCTCGGCGGTACGCGCCGATTGGCCCGGACCGCGCGCCGACCGCCGCATTCGCCGTCTACCGAAATTTCTTCGACTACGATCACGATACGACCACGACGATCCGTGACACGATCGTGGTGACTCAGGGGGCGACGGTCCGCTGGACCCAGTACCAGCCTGACTTCCACACGGTCACCAATGGTACCGACTCCGGCGACCTCAACGCCGCCTCCGAGTTCAATGCCATCCTCGACGGCGTGGTCACGCAGTTTGACTGGACCTTCAACACGACCGGCCAGCACGACTTCTTCTGCTTCATCCACGAGCCCGTCATGTTGGGCACTATCTTCGTGCTGCCGGCCGCGGTCGATGCTCCGCCCAGCGTCATCCGCCGTGCGATGTTCTCGCGCCCACCGACGCCGAATCCGATGCGCGGCGAAGTGCGGTTCGCGGTCGCCCTGCCGCGCGCCGAGCGCGTCCTGCTCACCGTGCACGATGTCACGGGCCGCACGGTCGCGACAATCCAGGATGATGTCCTGGCCGCCGGGGAACACTCGCTGTCTTGGAACGGCCGCGTGCGCGACGGCCGTGTCGCGGCGAGCGGACGCTACTTCCTGCGCCTCGCTGCGGGCGACGTCCGGGAATCGAGAGCCATCTCGCTCATTCACTGAGCGATCCAGGCCTCGCGCATCGTCGAAACGGTATGGCCGCGTGAGCTCAAGCTCGCGCGGCCATACCGTTATCGGGGTGCAGCGTGAACGCTAGCGCTGGCCGCCCGCGCCCTTCGCTTCGGTCTTCGCTTCAGTCTTGGGCTCGGTCTTGGGCTCGGCCTTGGGGTCCGCCTTGGACTTGGCTGCACCAGCCTTGGCGTTCTTCAGCGCTTCGGGTGCAGCCGCGATCGCGGTCTCGAGCTGCTTGGCCAGGTCCTCGGCGCGGAGCCGCTTGAGCCACACGAGCTGGGCCTGCGCACCCTCGAGATCGCCGTTCTCGAGCAGCGCCTCGCCGTAATACTCGCGGGCCGGAGCGTAGTCCGGCTCGATGCGCAGACAGGCCGCGTAGGCATCGATCGACTTGGTGTAGTTCCCGAGCTTCCGCCACGAGAAGCCCTGCAGATTCAAGGCCTCGTAGTAGGCCTTGTCGTATTCCAGTGCGCGGCCGGCGCGGTCGATCGCGCGCTTGAACAACTTCTCGGCCTTCTTGGGATCGGGCGTCTCGGCGGCGAGGACTTCCTTGGCCTTGGCCACATCGTCGTAGGCATCCGTGTACCAGGCTTCCGCCTCCTGCCGTGCGGTCTTGCCCTCTCCCGCCTGCGGCGTGGATCCGGGCGCCGGCGTCGCGGGCATCGACGGGCGCTCGCCACCCGAGGCGAAGGACATCGTGGCCGAGAGCGACAACATCAGCAGCATGCAGAGCAGGCGGTTGCGCATGGAATCTCCTCAGTGTCGGCCAAGTGTCGGCCAGCGGGGTCTGGGGGTATTGTCGTCCATGCTGGCCCGTCGACGCCACACCGAATCACGGCCGGGCCCGCGGATGCGGCAGCCTGCATCGTCCGCGCTGCAGAATTGGAGGTTCCTTGACGCCCCCGAGCACATTCCCGACCACGCTCACGACCGCAGCCGAGATCACACTCGGGGACCTCGCCGACCTGTTCACGCGTGCTTACCAAGGTTATCCCGTGCCGATGCATATCGACGCCGGCACGATGGCGTTCATGGAGGACAGTTTCGACCTGTCGCCCGGGCGCTCGCGCGTCGCCTGGCGCGAAACGCTCAGCATCGGCGTGGCGATGCTCGGTCTGCGCGGTGAGCGCGGCTGGGTGGGTGGCATGGGCGTGGTTCCGGATGCGCGGCGCACCGGAACCGGCGAACTGCTGATGCGCGCCCTGATCGCCTCCGCCCGGGAGGCCGGCGTGAAGCGGCTGGGGCTGGAAGTGCTCGAAGGCAACGATGGCGCCCGGCTCCTGTACGAGAAGCTGGGCTTCCGCACCTTCCGGCGACTCGAGGTGCTGGTGTGGGAAGGAGCGCCATCGCCTCGCGCGGGTGCCGCCACGGCATGCGCCCCGCGCGAGGCGCACGCGCGGATCATGGCAGCCCGGCGCGCGAGTGAGCCGTGGCAGCGAGCCGACGAGACGCTCGACCGGCTCGATGTCTCGACCCCCGCGCTGCGCGCACTCAGCACGCCGGGCGGGGACGCCGTGTACCGGATCACCGACGGCCGGGCCAGCGTGCTGCAACTGCACGCCACCAGCGAGACGTCGGCAGGCGTGCTCCTGGACACCATCCGCACGCGCGCGGGGGTGCAGAGCGTGCGCTTCCTCAACGTACCTTCCGACGATCTGGCCGCCGCGGCTTTGCGCTCGCGCGGGGCAGCGTGCTCCGTGGTCCAGTTCGAGATGGCGCTGGAGATCTAGCCGGGACGGTCCATGGGCAGCGGGTCCTCGCAGGCCACCGGCTCCTTAAAGATGGTCCGGGCAGCTCCCTTCGGCCACGGTGCAGGATCACGCCAAGTCCATTAGGCTCTGCCCGAACGTTTCACCGCACTTACCCCCTCATGGTGAGGTCTCCATATGGTTCGCTGGATCGCAGGCGCGATGCTCGTCGTCGTGGCAGCACTCGGTTTCGTCGCATGGAAGAAGTACGCCACCCCGCCGCCTGCGGCGGAGTCCGCGGATGCGTCAGCGATGCCGCCGGGCGGGATGCCGGGTGGGATGCCCGAGGGTCACCCGGGCGCTGAGTCCGCGGCCGCGCCCGACCTGGGTGTGCACTGGGACGTGCCCAAGTCATGGAGCGAGGGTCCGCCCAAGAGCATGCGGCTGGCCACGTACGTCGTGAAGGACGCCGAGTGCGCGGTGTTCTACTTCGGCCCCGACCAGGGCGGCACGGTCGATGAGAACATCGACATGTGGGCGAGCCAGTTCGAGGGCCGCCCGAATCCCAAGCGCGAAGTGCGAACGGTCGCGGGCATGAAGATCACACGCGTCGAGATCGACGGCGCCTACCTGTCCCCCGGCGCCGACATGAAGCCGACGGGTTCCAAGGCCGGGCACAGGATGCTCAGTGCGATCGTGCAGGGTCCGCAGGGGCAGGTGTTCTTCAAGTTCACAGGTCCCGCCACGACCGTGAAGGCCGCTGCCAAGGACTTCGACGCGATGCTGTCCAGCATGCACACGGACTGAGCGGCGCGTGGCCCCCGAAGCCGCCGCCCACTGGCCCGAGGCCGGCGCGGCAGCATTGCTCGCGGGCTACGAAGTGTGGCGCGCGCGCTTCGCGGGCATCACCGTGCGCGCGCGCCGGCATTTCGAGCGCCGCGACTGGCTGGCCGCGCAGCGCGACTCCTCGCGCCGGCTCGACCTCTATGGCGAGTGCGTGGCGGAGAGCCTGGGCAAGCTCGAGTCGCGCATCGGCGCCCTCGCGCACGACCGTGCCACGTGGAACACCATGCGCGACGCGTTCGGGCGGCTGGCGGCCGGGCGGCAGGATCAAGAGCTCACCGAGACGTTCTTCAACTCGTGCGTGCGGCGCACATTCCACACGGTGGGCGTCGACCCCGACGTCGAGTTCGTGGCCATCGCCATCTCGGACGCACCCATGTCTCCGGGACCTGCTCTCATCGTCCAGTACCCGCGCGAAGACCGGCTCGACCAGCTCGTCCGTCGTGCGCTCGAGGAACAGCCTTTCGACGTACATTGGGATGATCTCGAGACGGACGCACGCCTCGTCGCCGACGCCATCGTGCAGGCCGCCGGTGTGCGCCGCATTCATACGTTCGAGCTGGCCCGCATCGTGTTCTACCGTGGTAAGAGCGCCTATCGGGTCGGCCGGGTGCTCACCGATGGGCGCGCCATCCCGTTCCTGCTGGCGCTGCACAATCCGGAAGGGCGCATCGAGGTCGATGCGGTGTTGCTCACCGAGGACGAAGTCAGCATCGTCTTCAGCTTCGCGCGTTCGTACTTCATGGTGGGCTACGATCACCCACGCGAACTGGTCGACTATCTGCGCGCGATCATGCCCCGCAAGCCACTGGCCGAACTGTACACCGCGGTGGGCCTGCATCGTCACGGCAAGACCGAGCTCTACCGATCGCTGCTGCGCCATCTGGCCACGTCGGACGACCGCTTCGAGATCGCGCCAGGGCAGCGCGGCATGGTGATGTGCGTGTTCACGCTGCCCGGCTTCGACGTGGTGTTCAAGATCATCCGCGATCGCTTCGACCCGCCCAAGACCGTGACGCACGATGAAGTCCGCCAGAAGTACCGCTACGTGTTCCGGCACGACCGTGCCGGCCGGCTGGTCGACGCCCAGGAGTTCGAGCATCTGGAGTTCGCGCGCGAGCGGTTCGACCCCGAGTTGCTCGACATGCTGCTCGCCAAAGCGCACGACACCGTGCGGGTCGAGGGCGAAACGGTGGTCATCCGGCACCTCTACACCGAGCGCCGGCTCCGGCCGCTCGACCTGTACCTGCGCGAAGCCGAGCCGCGTGCGGCGCGAGACGCCGTGGTCGACTACGGGCAGGCCCTGCGCGATCTGGCCGCCACGAACATCTTCCCGGGCGACATGCTGCTGAAGAACTTCGGGGTCTCCCGCCATGGCCGGCTCATCTTCTACGACTACGACGAGCTGGCCCCGCTCACCGAGTGCCGGTTCCGGGAACTGCCGCAGTCGTCGGGGGACGGCGACGACACGGCCGGGGAGCCTTGGTACTACGTCGGCGAGAAGGATATCTTCCCCGAGGAATTCCGGACCTTCCTCGGGCTTCGCGGGGAACTGCTCGACACGTTCCTCGCCCATCATGAAGCGCTGCTCGGCGTGGCGTTCTGGCATGGCATGCAGGACATCCACACCCGCGGTGAGGTCCTCGACGTCGATCCTTATCGTTCGTCGCGCCGTCTGCGCCGGTCTCCGGCATCGCAGCACGATCGCGACGCTGAACCAGAAGCGAATCCCGAAGTGGACTCCCGAAGTGGACTCCCAAGACAGGAGTGAGCTGCCATGAACGTCACGCAAGGCGAACCGATCATCCTGAAGGACGGCCGCATGACCGTCCCGTCGCACCCGATCCTGCCGTTCATCGAAGGCGACGGCACCGGTGCCGACATCTGGCGCGCCTCGGTGCGCGTGTTCGATGCCGCAGTCGAGAAGGCTTACCGCGGCGAGCGCAAGATCGTGTGGCAGGAAGTGCTCGCCGGGCAGAAGGCGTTCGACCAGACCGGCAACTGGCTGCCGGACGAGACGCTCGACGCGTTCCGCAAGTACCTCGTCGGCATCAAGGGCCCGCTCACCACGCCGATCGGTGGCGGCATCCGCTCTCTGAATGTCGCGATGCGCCAGATCCTCGACCTGTACGTCTGCCTGCGCCCGGTGCGCTGGTTCCAGGGCGTGCCCTCGCCGGTCAAGACGCCGGAGAAGGTGAACATGGTGATCTTCCGTGAGAACACGGAAGACATCTATGCCGGCATCGAGTTCGCCGAGGGTTCGCCCGAGGCCGCCAAGGTGCTGGCGTTCCTCGAGAAGGAGTTCCCCAGCAGCTACAAGAAGATCCGCTTCCCGGGCAGCACCGGCATCGGCATCAAGCCGGTGTCCCGCGAGGGCACCGAGCGCCTGATGCGTTCGGCGATCGAGTACGCCATCGCGCAGAAGCGCAAGAGCGTCACCATCGTGCACAAGGGCAACATCATGAAGTTCACCGAGGGCGCATTCCGCAACTGGGCCTACGCGCTCGCCGAGCGCGAGTTCGGCGCCCAGGTCTACACGTGGGAGCAGTGGGAGCGCACCAAGGCAGCCAAGGGCGAAGAGGCCGCGAACACCGAGCAGAAGGCGGCACTGGCGGCCGGCAAGGTGCTGGTGAAGGACGCCATCGCCGACATCACGTTGCAGCAGGTTCTGACGCGCCCCGACGAGTTCGACGTCATCGCCACGCTCAACCTGAACGGCGACTACCTGAGTGACGCGCTCGCAGCCCAGGTCGGCGGCATCGGCATCGCCCCCGGTGGCAACGTCAACTACATGACGGGCCACGCGGTGTTCGAAGCCACGCATGGCACCGCGCCCAAGTACGCGGGTCTCGACCGCGTGAACCCGGGCTCGGTCATCCTGTCGGGCGAGATGATGCTGCGCTACCTCGGCTGGAACGAGGCCGCGGATCTCATCATCAAGGGGATGGACGGGGCGATCGCCGCGCGTTCCGTGACGTACGACTTCGCGCGCCTCATGCAGGGTGCGACCGAAGTGAAGTGCAGCGCGTTCGGTGACGCGGTGATCAAGCACATGTAGTCGCCGTGCCGCGCGCTCTGCAACGCCGCAGCCATGGCCCGAATCACGCATCCCTTGGGCGGGCGCACACTCGGACGCCCGCTCATTCGTTCTCGATACTCGGAGGTCTCGATGCTGTCCCATTCGCTCGTCTCCCGCAGTGTGCAGCGCACCGCCGCCGCACTGCTGCTGGCGCTCGCGCTGTTCACGCCGGTCGCGTCGTCACACGCTGAAGCCCCGGCCGCAGCGAAGGCCGCGCCGACACTCACCGACTCGCTGACGTGGGACCCGAGCGTGCGCCGTGGCGTGCTGCCGAACGGCGTGCGCTGGTTCGTGAAGAAGAATGCCAAGCCCGAGGCGCGTGTCTCGCTACGGCTCGCCGTGCCGATCGGCGCCACGGCCGAGGCCGATGACCAGCAGGGC
>JANNWR010000375.1:0-3247 GCA_031408715.1 bacterium | reverse complement strand
GTCCATGCGCGCTTCTCGCTGCCGGCGTCCTTGGCGAACCGGCTCGAGGCACGCGACAGCGCGCGCTGGGTCTCCATCTGCTCGCGGAACGAGTCGTGGTCCACCGTCACGCCGCGCGCCGAGGCGATCTCCTCGGTGAGTTCGATCGGGAAGCCAGAAGTCTCGTGCAGCACGAATGCAGCGTGACCGTGGATCTCGGTCAGCCCATGTGCGAGCAGCTTCTCGAGCTTCTCCATACCGGCCTCGTAGGTCTGGCTGAAGCTGGCCTCCTCCTGCTCGATCAGTCGCAGGATGCGGTCACGGTGCGTCACGAGTTCGGTGTAGTGCCCGCCGAACTGGTCGATCGCGCGCGCCGCGACGTCGACCAGGAAACCGTCATCGAGCGCCAGGCCCTGATCCGACCGTCCGCGCGTCACCGCGCGGCGCAGCAGCCGGCGCAGCACATAGCCCGCACCCTCGTTGCTCGGCAGCGCGCCCTCGGCGACCGCGAACGACAGCGCGCGGATGTGGTCGGCGATGATGCGCGCATCGCGCGTCGCGGACTGGCGGTTCGTCTGGGTGATCTTGGCGCGCGACAGCACCGCATCGACCAAGGGCGCGAACAGGTCGGTCTCGAAGATGGTGTTCTTGCCCTGCAGGATGAGCGCCAGCCGCTCGATACCCATGCCGGTGTCGATGCCCGGGTTCGCGAGCGGCTGCAGCGTGCCGTCCGGCTGCGCGTCGAACTGCGGGAACACCAGGTTCCAGAACTCCATGAAGCGGTCGCCCGAGTCGCCCGCGACTTCGCCCCAGAAGGCGTCCTTGGGCAGGTAGTCCGGGCGCTTCTCACCCAGGTCGAAGTAGATCTCGCTACAGGGACCGCACGCGCCGGCTCCTCCGGCGGGACCCCAGAAGTTGTCCTTGCGCCCGAGTGCGACCAGATGATCCGCCGGCAACCCCAGCTTCTTCCAGAGTTCGGCCGCCTCGTCGTCGCGCGGCACGCCCGGCTCACCACCGAAGATCGAGACATAGAGCCTCGACTTGGGCAGCCCCAGCACACCGGTCACGAACTCCCACGCGAAGGCGATCGCCTCTTCCTTGAAGTAGGCGCCCTTGGCGCGCGGACCGAACGAGAAGTTGCCCAGCATCTCGAAGAACGTGTCATGCCGCGGCGTCAGCCCGACGTTGTCGAGGTCGGTGAGGCGCAGGCATTTCTGCACGGAGGTCGCCCGCGTGTAAGGCACGTCGCCGGTCGCCGAGTAGTAGGGCTTGAACTGCACCATCCCGGCGGTCGTGAACATGAGCGTGGCATCGCCGTGCGGCACCAGGGGCGACGACGGCACCTCGGCGTGGCCGTGCTTCACGAAGAAATCCAGGAAGGCGCGGCGCAACTCGGCGCCGGTCTTGAGCGAATGGGTCGGGGACATCCATGCTCCGTTGCTTGGGGGCTGCGCTCCCGGCCCGCCGAATGGGCGGCCGTGGCGGCGACACGATGCAAGCCGACCCAAGATAGCGGAAAGCCGGCCGACTCGTCAGGCGGCGGCCCGGCGGGCGTTTCCCCCTAGCGCTTCCCGTCCATCCGTTCGACCCACGCGTTCACGACGCGGCGGAGTGCGGCCTTCTTCTCGAGCACGTCCTTCATGTCGGCGAAGCGCACTTCACGGCGGTCCTTCCATGTGCCGAGGAGCAGGCCGGAGCCACCGTCGTCGATGAGGCCGTTCGGGAAGACGAGGATCAGCTGCAGATATGCCGTCTGGTGCAGATTGAATGCGCCCAGGTCGGCACCATAATAGAAGCTCGGGGCGTTCCACTTCACGCGCTCGGCGAGCTTCTTGTTGGCGGCGAGGATGATCTCACGCACGGTCTGGACTTCGGCCTTGAACGGATGCTTCAACACGCGCATGAAGTCATCGACATCCTGCGCCCCGCGCACCGGGGCCGCTGGCATCCGGTCGCCGGCCATCGATGAAGAACGCACGCTCGTGCTGCGCGCACCCGAAGCCTTCTTGCGCGCCGGTGCCGCACCGGCCGTGCTGGCGGCGGAGGCCGCGCCCGTCGACTTGGAAGCGGCCGGCTTGGAGCTCGGGCGCTTCTTGGTGCTGTAGTCGCGCAGCGCTGCTCGGAATGCCACCATCATCGTCCTCCGGGACGGCTCGTGATCCTATTAACGCGGGGTCCACGTCCAAGCCCGAACGGGCGCACTCGAGACGCGACTGGGGGGTGCGGTCGCGTGCAGGATAACCCGGAACGGCCTCGAGCGGGGCGCCGGATGAAAGAATTGTGCCCCGCGCCCGTGATTCCTGTTCACTCCGGGACAATCGAGCAGTGCCCGCCGCAATCGCGAGACGGGGTGCCGAAAGCGCTTCCAGCCGCGCTGGCCGCGCCCGGAGCCCGCGCTGCCGGGGGCCGATCAGGCCTCGATGCCACTCTCGAGCGGCTCGCGCATCTCCAGTGCGCGACGGATCACGTCGGCGCTGAAACCCCGCCTGGCGAGCAGGGCATAAAGCCGCTGGCGCTGCTTGTGGTCGTCCAGCCGGGACAGCCGGCCGCGTGCTTTGTCGACCACCTTGCGCGCGCTCTCGACCTCGTCGGGCGCGCTCCCCCGCTCGGTCAGCAGTTCACGCGCGCGCTCGACGTCGTCGTCGGACACCCCTTTGGAGCGCAGCTCCTGCTGCAACCGGCGCCAGCCCGAGGGCTTGCGCCCCCAGCGCCCGGCGAGCCATGCCCGGGCATACTCCGCGTCGTCGATCAGCCCGACTTCGCAGAGCCGGTCGAGCACCGGCTGCACGGTGGTGGCCGCGAAGCCCTTCTCTTTCAGCCGCTTCTCGAGGTCCGAACGCGTGCGGCGCGTGCGCTCGAGCAACTTGAGCGCCGCTTCACGGCAGGCGGCGGGATCAGCCGTCTCGGCCAGCTCTGGATCGCTTCGACGTCGCATGGTGGGACCTCGAGCACGGGGCCGGCGTGGGGAGCGGGTTCGAAGTGGGGCGGTCCCATGACCGCCCCACCGCGACTTGCTGCAACCCTACTTGCGGCGATCCGCCATGGCGGCGGCAACCACCGGCTTGGCCGGCGTGATGCCCGCAGCGACCGTGGCCTTGGCCGCGTCGCCATTGGCGCTGCCGTTGGCGCTACCGCTCACCGGAGCGTGCGAACCGTTCGGCATCGGCGTGCGCAGGCCCAGCTGCGGCAGCAGCTTGGCTTCGATCTTGGCGCGGACATCCGCGTGTTCCTTGAGGAACATGCGGGCGTTCTCGCGACCCTGACCCAG
>JANNWR010000374.1:0-16191 GCA_031408715.1 bacterium | reverse complement strand
CAGGTGAGTCAGTGCGACGCGGTCCAGAGTGACATCATCGGCGACCACGACGCGGATCGGCGTGCCGCGGCCATTGTGGCCGTTGGGGTTAGCCGGGTCGGGCGAAACGGGGTACTTGGGTTCCACAGTCAGCTCCCAGGTGAACGGCGCTGGGCCTCGGGGCCAAGTGGCCCGTAGGTCGGGTGAACTGGGGTAGACTTATTGCAACTCCTATACCAAAGCAGTCCCCTGACATTCGCCCAATGGCTGGAGTCGATGGGTCAGCCGGGAGGGCCTAGGCCGAAGCGTCCCGCCGGCCCTGAGGGTCGAGCGCGTCCCTCAGCCCATCACCCACGAAGTTGAACGCCAGCAGAGTCAGCGACATCGCGAGGCCGGGGAACACCACCAGCCATGGGAACAGCGCCAGCAGTTTGGCGCCGTCGGACACGAGCGTGCCCCACGACGCACCCGGGGGCTGCACACCCAGGCCCAGGAAGCTCAGGAACGCCTCCTGCAGGATGACCGCGGGCACGGTCAGCGTGGTGTAGATGATCACCGGACCCAAGGTGTTGGGCACGATGTGGCGGAACACGATCGCCGCATCGCTGGCACCCAGCGCGCGTGCGGCTTCCACGAATGGCTGGTTCTTGAGCGACAGCACCTGCCCGCGCACGATGCGCGCCATGGTCAGCCATTGGACGAGGCCCAGCGCCACGAACAGCATGAGCAGCGACTTGGAGAAGAACACCAGCAGCAGGATGACCAGGAAGATGTAGGGCAGTGCGTACAGCACATCGACGATGCGCATCATGATCTCGTCGGTGCGTCCGCCCACGTAGCCGGCGATCGCGCCCCACGTGACGCCGATGATCAACGACACCAGCGTGCCGACAAGTCCGACCATGAGCGAGATGCGGCCGCCGTAGAGCACGCGCGCGAACAGGTCGCGGCCCAGCTCGTCGGTGCCGAACCAGTGCTGCCACGACGGGCCGGCCGCGCCCTTGGCGAGATCCTGCAGCGCCGGGTTCGCGAGTCCGGGCAGCCATGGCGCGAGTGCCGCGAGCGTGCTCATCACCAGCAGGAACACGGCCGCGAACACCGCAAGGCGGTTGCGGCGCAGGCGGCGCCACGCGTCGGACCACAGGCTGCGCGACTTGGCAGGGGGTGCCAGCACGCTGGCGGGAGGGTGCAGGCCGATGCTCATGCCAGCTCCACACGCGGATCGAGCGCGTGATAGCCCAGGTCGACGAGCAGGTTCAACACGAGCAGGAACGACGCGTAGAACAGCACCACGCCCAGCACCAGCGTGTAGTCGCGGTTGACCGCGCCCACCACCAGATAGCGTCCGAGCCCCGGGATCGCGAACACCTGCTCGATGACGATCGAGCCCATGATGATGCGGGCCGCAGCAGGCCCGAGGTACGACACCACCGGCAGGATGCCGAGCTTCAAGGCGTGCTTCAGCACGACCACTCGCTCGGACAGCCCTTTGGCGCGCGCGGTGCGGATGTAGTCCTGGCGCAGCACCTCGAGCATACCGGCGCGTGTCAGGCGTGCGATGTACGCCACGTAGCTCACGGACAGCGCGAGCACGGGCAGCACGCGCGAGGCCGGCCCCGTCCAGAGTGCCGCGGGCAGCCACAGAAGCGTGAGTGAGAACACCAGCACGAGCACGGGTGCGAGCACGAAGTTGGGGATGGACACGCCCGCGAGTGCGGCGGTCATGGCCACGAAGTCTGCGGTTTCGTTCTGTTTCACCGCCGCGAAGATGCCGACGGGGATGCCGATCAAGAGCGCCAGCAACAGTGCCCAGCCTCCCAACTCGGCCGACACGGTGAACCCCTGCCACAGGATGTCGCGCACCTCGCGGTCGGGGTACTTGTACGACGGACCGAAGTCGAGGCGCGCGGCATTGCCGAGGAACGTGAAGTACTGCTCGTGGAGCGGCCGGTCGAGCCCGTAGCGATGCATCAGCTCCTGGCGTGCCTGGGCGGGGATGTCTTTCTCACTCATGAAGGGCCCGCCTGGCGCAAGGCGCACGAGCGTGAACGTCAGCGTCGCGATCACGACCAGCGTGGGCACCATGAGCAGGATGCGGCGCAGGATGAACGTGATCATGGGCGGCGGACGGCCTTGCGTGCGGCGGGATGTGCGGGCGCGAGCGCGGGCTCCGCGAGCGCTGCGGCCCCGCTATCCGGTGCCGCACCAGGCTCGCCAGCCAGAGGCTCGTGCTGGCGCCAGTCGTGATCGATCCAGACGTGCGTCAACGGGTGCACGTCGAGCGCGGTCTGGTACAGGCCGCGCACCCAGGGCTTCACGAGTTCGGTCGTGGAGTAGTGGTAGATGGGCATGTATACCGCCCGGTCGAGCGCCAGCGACTCGGCCTCGGCGAGCGTGGCAAAACGTTGCGCCGGATCCAGCGTGCGCGCAGCCCGGGCGAGCAGTGCGTCGTAGCGCTCGTCGTGGAAGCCCGTGCGGTTGTTGCCATCGCCCCCGGCGAGCATCTGCAGGAACGAGTTGGGGTCCAGATAGTCGCCGATCCACGACCTCCGTGCCAGATCATACGACAACGTGGTGGTGGCCTGCAGGTACGAGCCCCACTCCTGGCTCGAGAGCTCGAGGTCGATGCCCAGGTCGCGTTTCCACATGGCCTGTACGGCCTCGCCGATCCGCCGGCTGTCTTCACTGGTGTTGAACATGAACGACAGCTTGCGCAGGCCCTTGCCGCCGGGATAGCCGGCCTTCGCCAGGCACTCGCGTGCGTACGCGGGGTCGTAGCGCACGGGCGTCGCGCCCACGTAGCCCGGGTAGCCGGCCGGCGCGATGCGCCCCCACGGCTCGCGGCTGCCCTTCAAGAGGTCGCGCGCGATCGCCTCGCGATCGATGGCGTACATCAGAGCGCGGCGCAGCCAGACGTTGTCGAACGGCGGCCGCGTGACGTTGGCGCTATAGAAGTACGTGCCCTGGTAACGCCCGGTGCGGTAGTCGGCGTACGGGGTCATGTAGGGCAGGTACTGCGACGGGATGTAACCGCTCGGGTTCCAGTCGATCGCACCCGACTTGTACAGGTTCGTGCACGTGTTCATGTCGTCGATCGTGTACGCCATGACCTTCTCGAGCCGGACATTGGCGCGGTCCCAGTAGCGTTCCGACGGCACGAACTCGTAGTGGTCGTTCTGCCGCCACCACGTCCAGCGGAACGCGCCGTTGCCCACGAGGTGCTCGAGCAGCGTCCAGCGCACGCCCCACGCCTCGGCCACATGACGCGGCACGGGCATGAACGTGTAGTAAGAGGTGAGCGACAGGAAGTAGGCGGTGGGGCTCGCGAGTGTGACCACGAACGTGCTGTCGTCGGGTGCTGCCAGCCCGAGCGCGCGGGCGTCGGCGGCGCGCCCCTTGCTGTAGTCCTCGGCGCCGCGGATGGGGTAGAGCAGGCTGGCGTTGCGCGAGGCGGTCGCGGGCGTGAGCACACGTGTCCACGACCACAGGAAGTCGCGCGCGGTGAGCGGCACGCCGTCCGACCACGCGAGGCCGTCGCGCAGGTGGAACGTGTAGGTGAGACCGTCGGCGCTGACGTCCCAGCGATACGCCTGGCCGGGGCGCGGTTCGAGTGTGCGCGGATCCGATGTGGTGAGTCCCTCGAACACCATGCGCGCAAAGCGGCCGTCCGGCTGTCCGCTCATGGCACTGGGGTCGCGCAGTTCCGGCTCGGTGCCGAGATTGAAGCGCAGCACCTGCCCCTTCGGAGGCACGAGCGAGCCGAAGTAGCGGCGGCCGTTCACTTCGGGTGCGGCGTGCGAACCACCCGCACCCGGCGAGCATGAACAGGCGCACGCGATGACGAGGATGGACACGATCGCGAGCTTCACGCCCGGAACATATCAGAGCGGCCCGGCGAGTGTGGGCCGCTTGCCGGGCGCGCGAACGCCGGTGCCGTCGGCGAGAACGTGCAGCTTGCACGGGCTACGCCTTCGTTAGGGACAAGGATTCGTTCAGCATGCTGGCGTGTCTGCCGATAACCCCTGTGCAAGCGGGGCACCCCCCGGGTCGCGGCAACCGCCCGCGCCCGTTCAGCCCCTCACGATGAGGCTCCTGTGTCGGACTCCACGCATCCTTCCATGGAAGAGATCCTCGACGCGCTCGAGCGTCTGGCGGATCGGGTCGCGACGGGTTCCAGCGCGCGGCTCGATGGATTCGTGTCGTTGTCGATGCGTCGAGCCTGCGAGGAACTGCGCCGGTTCATCCCAGGCCTCGACACGCCGCCGGATGCCGAAGCCGCGCGCTTCATGTCGCGCGCCGCGCATGCCGCGTTGGAAGACGGCAACGCGCGCGAGGCGCTGGCCCGCTCGATCCGCGGCCTGTCGTTGTCCCCGCACGACCCCGGTCTGTATTACATGGCCGCCTCGGCCTGCTTCGAGTTCGGTGCGGTCGAGGACGCCGTGCGCCTGCTGCGCCACACGCTGTGGCTGCACCCCGGGCACCGGCCCGCGCGCCGCGACCTGGCGGCGCTGAACCTGTACCTGCGCGATCGCTGGGAAGGCCCCGGCGAGCGTGGTGCGGATGACAGCTTCGACGCCGTGCAGGCCGCCCCCGGCGAGCCCGACCTGGCGTTCGACATCGTCGGCGACGACTTCGACATTCCGGCGCCTCCCAACAGGGACGAGTACGACCCCCCGCTCACGGACGAGGGCGAGGACCGCGCGGCTTGAAACTGTTGCTGCTGGCCAGCAGCCTCGAGACTTCGACGCTCGATGCCGCGGCCGGTTGGATGTACGAACTCACCGCGCGCCTGGCCGCGCGCGGCCACCGTGTGACGGTGCTGTGCACGGAGCCGCTCGAGCCGGACGAGGTGCCCGAGGACCCGCCCGGTGTCGCCGTGTGGCGGCCCAGCCCGGATGCGCTCGCGGCAGCGGTGACCAACGCGCTGGCGCAGGAGCCCGACCTGGTGCACGTGGCCGTCACCGGCCCACTGAGCCCCGAGGTGGTGGCCGCGCTGGCGGGCGTGCCATTGCTCCTGGACCTGCTCGATTGGTCGCCGCTGTGCCCGCTGGGGGATCTGGTGACACGCCCGCGCGGTGAGGCGTGCGAGCAGTACTTCCCGGTCGCCCCGTGCGGCAGCTGCGCGGGGCATTCGCATGTGCGCGCCATGGAGCCGCTGGCGCAACTGGCGCGCGCCGGGCATCGCGTCGTGGCGCACTCGGGATTCGTGCGCGACCGCGCGACACTGGCACTGGGGCGCGGGGTCTCGTTGCTGCCGATCGGCGTCGACTCCGTGCGCTTTTCGCAGAGCCCGTCCGCGCCCCTGTCGCCCGAAGTCGCGACGCTGAGTTCGGACCGCTCGCGCCCACGCGTGCTGTTGATCGGCCCGCCGACGCCAGCGCGCGGCGGCCATCGCGTGCTCGACTTGTTGATCGCTCTGCACGCGCGCGTGCCCGGCGTCGAGATGGTCGTCGCCGGCACGGACCCCGGCAATCCGGACGGCGGGCACACGTTGCTCACGGAAGCGAAGGAACTGGGGCTCTCGTCACAACTCACGCTGCTACCGCGCGTGGCACGCACCGACCTGCCCGCGCTGCTCACGAGTGTCGATGTCGGGGTCGCTCCCGGCATGGGCTCCGACGCGCTCGGGCTCGGCATCATCCAGGCACTCGCCGCGGGCCTGCCGGTGGTGGGCCACGTCGACGGCACGATGCCAGCCTTGCTGGACGGGGGCCGCGCAGGCCTGTTGGTGAACGCCGCGCACACCGGAATATTCGCCGATACCGTGGCACTCGTGCTCGCCGATGATGCCGCACGCGCCGCGATGGGCGAACAAGCACGACTCGCAGCGATCGAGCGCCACGAGATCGAGCGCGCGGTGTTCGACACCGAGTCGCTGTACGAGCGCGTGCGCGCCCCGCGCGTGCCGGGCTTGCCGGGCATGCCGCCACGCGGGCGGCGCACGGTGGCTTGAGTGAGTGGGGGCGGGTACTCACCTGACCCGACTGCGTCCGCCACGAACACGCGCCTGGTGCACGCGACAACAAGTGCGCATGTCTTTTGGCACCGACCCGTCGGCTCTGATAGCGGCGATCGCTAGGAGATCTTGATCTTCGACGGATCGACTTTCGATCTTGGGGGATGCAGCGGCAGCGCCTCCAGGGCTTCGACCATCGCCCTCGCGATCATCGCGTCGCGCGCCCACTTCTTGTTCGCCGGGACTACATGCCACGGCGCCCACGACGTCGTGCACTCGTTCAGCGCGTCCTCGAACGCCACCATGTATTGCTTCCAGAGCTTCCGCTCCTCCAAGTCCGCAACGGAGAACTTCCAGTTCTTCGACGGGTCCGCGATCCGCTCCCGCAGTCGTACCGCTTGTTCCGCCTTGCTGATGTGCAGATAGAACTTCAAGATCGTGACGTTGTTCTCGGTGAGGTGCCGCTCGAACTGATTGATCTGGCGATAGCGCGCCTTCCAGATCTCCTGTGGAACGAGATCGTGGACGCGAACCACGAGCACGTCCTCATAATGGGAGCGATTGAAGACCCCGATCCTGCCTCGCGCGGGGACCGCGTGATGAATGCGCCAAAGAAAATCGTGCGCCTGCTCCTCGGCGCTCGGAACCTTGAACGAAGTGACCGCGCAGCCGGCGGGGTTGAGCCCGCTCATGAGGTGGCGGATCGTTCCGTCCTTTCCTCCCGTGTCCATGGCCTGCAGGACCACGAGAAGCGCGCGGCGGCCATCGGCATAGAGGAGTTGCTGGAGTTTCCGGAGTCGTTCCAGGTCACGCGCAAGGGACTCTTTCGCCTCCTCGATCGAGTCGAGACCACGGGAGTCGTCCGGATCGACGTCGCGGAGCCGGAGGCGCTTGCCAGGGCGGAGTCTGATGGTTCCCCTCATACGCTGAGACTATCATGACTGGCGCGCGACGGAGGCGGCGGTGGTCTGGTGCACCCTCGCGCACTTGGAGTTCGGCACTCGCGCCCCGCCCCGCGAGCCGGTAATGTGTCCCGCCCATGTCCATGCCCCCCGACAAGCCGCTGCCCGAGACTGTGGCCGGCCCCGACTTCCGCGAGCGCCTGCGCGCTGCCACCGAACTGCTCGAGCAGGTGGCCGGCGATCGCGGGCTGCTGGCGATGCTGTCTTCCGATGAGCGCCGCCGGCTCATGCAGGCCGCCGGCGTGGTGTTCCATCCCGTGCCCGGCGAGCGCCGCCGGCTCGTGAAGACGCTGATCCGCCTGCGCAAGAACGACAAGGCCGAACGCGACGAGGCGATGCTGGCTGATACCGGCATCCGGTCGCTGCGGCGCCAGACCGTGTTCACCACGCCGCAGGTGTTCGTCCCCAAGGACCACGAGGCGCGTGACGTGGCGCCTTCTGATGACGACGAACAGCGTGCCCTGATGGCCGGCATGCCCGAAGGGTCGGTGGGGCAGCGTGCGTGCTACGTCTGCAAGAACCGCTACACCGAAGTGCATCACTTCTACGACTGTCTGTGTCCCGCGTGCGGGGACTTCAACTTCGCGAAACGCCACGAGCTCACCGACCTGTCGGGACGCGTCGCTCTGCTGTCGGGCGGCCGGGTGAAGATCGGTTACCAGGCCGGCTTGAAGTTGCTGCGCGCCGGCGCGCACCTGATCGTCACCACGCGCTTCCCGCGCGACTCCGCCAAGCGCTACTCGCAGGAGCCGGACTTCGAGCACTGGGGCCACCGGCTCGAGGTGTTCGGACTGGACCTGCGCCATACGCCGAGCGTCGAGGCGTTCTGCAGCGAGATGATCCGCACCCGGCCGCGGCTGGACTACATCATCAACAACGCCTGCCAGACCGTGCGCCGCCCGCCCGACTTCTACGCACACATGATGGAAGACGAGACCGCCGCACTTCGCGACATGCCGGCACACCAGCAGAAGCTGCTGGGTGCGTGGGAGGGCCTGCGCGGCTACCACCTGCTGCCCGAGGCCAGCGGCGACGCCGTGCTTTCGCCCGAACTGCTGGACCAGAAGGCTGTCGAGCTCGCCGGCATCACGCACGCCGCACAGTTGTCACAGGTGCCGCTACTGCCCGGGGAGTTCGAGGGCGGCGACGAGAAGCGCGCCCAGGCCGCACTGTTCCCCGTAGGCAAGCTCGACCAGGACATGCAGCAGGTCGACCTGCGCGGACGCAACTCCTGGCGGCTGTTGCTGGCCGAAGTCAGCACGGTCGAACTGCTCGAGGTGCAACTGGTGAACGCCATCGCGCCGTTCGTGATCAACGCGCGCCTGAAGCCGCTGCTCACGAGCACACCCGAGCGCGACAAGCACATCGTCAATGTGTCGGCGATGGAAGGGCAGTTCTACAAGAGTTTCAAGACCACGCGCCATCCGCACACGAACATGGCCAAGGCCGCGCTCAACATGATGACGCGCACGTCGGCCACGGATTACCAGCAGGACGGCATCCACATGAACAGCGTCGACACCGGCTGGGTCACCGACGAAGATCCGGCCGAGATCGCGGCGCGCAAGGTGGCGGACCACCGCTTCAGCCCGCCGCTCGACATCGTGGACGGCGGCGCGCGCATCGTGGATCCCATCATCGACGGCACCATCACCGGCACGCACGTCTGGGGCCAGTTCCTGAAGGACTACAAGCCGACGCCGTGGTGAGGGCGGCCGGGCGGGTGCGCGAGGCGCGCCGCTGCCCGGTTGCTGAAGTCCACCATGCTCCCGCCTTGCAGCGGCTCCCGGATCGCCTGCGTCCGGGCTCCGTCACTGGCCGTCCGCCATTCCCAGAGGCATCCTGATCCGTATGTTCCGCCACTTCGTCCCCAGCTCCCATGACCTGCGCGCGCTCGTGCGCCTGGCCGTGCCCATCGTCGTCGTGCAGGTCGGCGCGATGCTCATGGGCGTGGTCGATACGTGGTTCGTGGGGCATGTCTCGGGCCGTGAACTCGCCGCGGCTGCGCTGGGCAACATCTACATCTACGGATTGCAGTCCTTTGGCATGGGTGTGATCTGGGCGGTCGACCCGATCGTGTCGCAGGCCATGGGTGCCAAGGATCACGAGGCAGCGGCCCTTGGCATCCAACGCGGGCTGGTCATCGGTCTCGCCATGGGCCTGATCGCGACGCTGGCCTGCGTGCCCGCGGAGGCGGTGTTCACGTTGCTGCGCCAGCCCGCCGACGTCATCCCGCGTGCCGCAGCCTTCGTGCACACGTCGGCGGTCAGTCTGGGTGCCATGTTGCTCTATCTGACCATTCGCCAGAGCCTGCAGTCGATGAAGCAGACGCGCGCGATCCTCGGCACGATCATCGCGGGCAACATCCTCAACATCATCCTCAACAACCTGTTCGTGTTCGGGCGCTTCGGCGCGCCGGCCATGGGCGCTGTGGGTTCGGCACTGTCGAGCGCGATCGCGCGGTTCTTCATGCTGGGCGTGCTGTTGTGGTTGTCGCGCCAGCACATGGGGCCGATGCTGCGGCCGTGGCGGCGCGAGGCGTTGCGCGTGCGCCCGCTCCTGCGCACATTGCAGCTCGGGCTCCCGATCGGGCTGCAGAACTCGGTCGAGTTCACCACCTTCGGCGCCATCTCGGTGTTCGCGGGCTGGTTCGGCGCCGAGGCCATCGGCGGGCACCAGGTCGCGCTCAACTTCGCGTCGCTCATGTTCATGGTGCCGCTCGGCATCGGCAGCGCGGCCTCGGTGCTCGTGGGGCATGCCATCGGTGCTGGGGACCAGCCACACGCGCGGCGCGTGGCGGCGAGTGCATTGTTATGCGGCGCGGGCTTCATGACGCTCTCGGCCGTGGCCTTGCTCGCCCTGCCGCACATGTTCGCGAGTTTCTACAGCTCGGTGCCCGGCGTCGTCACGATCGCGGCGGCGCTCATTCCCATTGCGGGTGTGTTCCAGATCTTCGACGGACTTCAGGTCGTCGCGGCCGGTGTGCTGCGCGGCGCCGGTGACACGCGCGCCTCGCTGATCGCCAATATGCTCGGATTCTGGCTCGTGGGCATGCCGGTGAGCCTGTGGCTCGGCTTCAAGGCCGGGCTTGGCGTGGTCGGACTGTGGTGGGGGTTCGTGGCCGGGCTGGCCGCGGTGGCGCTGTTCCTGGTGATCCGGGTGCGAGTGCTGCTGCTGCGCGAAGTCCGGCGCGTCGACATCGAGAGTCCGGCCGGCCAGGCACACTGAGCACGCGGCCCGGCGAAGAAGCGTGGCAAGACTACAGGCTGGACGGTCGGCTACTGGTGGATCCGAAGTCCTCGTTCGAACGCGCGCATGATGTGTCGCACGCGATCAGGGTCATCGCGCCATGACGGAGGGCCCTGACGATTCAACTGTTGTTCGGCAAAACCTCCGTCGCGATGCTGGAGGATGCGGTCCGAGAAGTCGAGCGCGACCGTTCGTTCTTCTGCGTCGAGGAGCTGCGCTAGATCGCGGCCCAACAGGAACGCACCGAGCAGGTCCTCGGGCAGCTGCGTCTGGATGACATCAGCAGCAAAGATCCTCGCATCCTCTCGATGTTCGTCGAGGAGAAACGCGATGTCGCCCAGATCTCGCACTCGGTCGCCCGGTCGTTCCTGGAATGCGACGACCTTCAGGAATGCGATCAACGCAGGTGGGGCGAGCATGATTCGCAGGTCGGGCTGGGCTTCGTATGGAATGGCAGCGGTGAGCAGATGCCGGAAGCCAGTCAGACTCATGCTCGTTCCATCGGCCCAGCTCGTCCTGCCTGCTTGGAGCGCTTCGGGTGGGATCGGGATCACGTCGATGCGTGTGTTCCCCGGAGCGAGCCAACGGTGCGGAGCCTCTGCGCTGGGTGACCAGCCTTCGAGTGCCCCGAGCTCCGCGTCGATTCGTGCGCTGGGCACGGCGATCGCGAGGTCGAGGTCCTGAGTCTGCCGGTAGGCAAGGTAGCCCTGGCATGCGAGCGCCATTCCGCCGATGAGGCAGATCGGGATCTCTTCCATCCGGGCTCTGATCGCGGACAAGGCCCCGAACTGCTCCAGCGAGAGGCCGTCAGCTCCAGTCACGCAGGAACTCCTTGCGGATCATCTCGGCTGTTTGCATCGACCGCTCCTCGCCCGATGCGATCAGGTCCGAGTACACGAGCATCGGATGCATTGCTCGAGACACTGTTCCCCGGAATGCAGTCTGCGCGATGGTACCGTGCTCATAGATCTTGAGATTTCCGATCATGGAGGGGAGCAACCCCAGCCGATTGGCGAGGCTGGGGGGCAGTTGGCTGACATGCAGGATCGTATCGGTTCCCCGGAAGTAGTGATGCATGCGCCAGGCAGCGGCCGTGCCGCCCCAGGCGAACTCGATGGGGGACTGTGCGGGCGTCTGGGACGACTCGATGCCGGCCTGCAGGACCTCGGAGTACTCGGACAGCGCAGCTTCCGCTTTCGTCTCGAACTTCAGCGGATCTGTTTCCGCGGTCCTGAAGCGTCCGGCCAACGTTCGAGGCATTACATGATCTAGTTGACCCACAAGCCATCGCTCGAAGAGTTCGCGGGGTCGTGTGACCCGAATGCCGGCCTGTGTGCGGAGGAGGAGGCCAGCCTCCTCCAGCCGCCGCAGGGCGACAGCCGTGGAGGACTTTCCAGCGCCAGCGCGACTCGCCAGCTCTCGGATGGGGAGCCTGCGCGCGGCCTCCGAGGCAAGGAGTTCGAACATCACTCGATATCCAGGTACTCCGATGCCGCGTTTCGACTCCATATCCCGCACCGGTCGTCGGCCCTCGATCATCGCGAACCGCTCATTCCCCAGGGCCAGGCGGCAGTTGCCCGCCAGATCCACGAAGTTCAGGTTGTGCGATGCGAACCGGTGAGCAGTCGGGGAAGCAATGTAGGGTGCGAACAGGATCCCGGGTGAGGTCATGCTTGCGTGCAATGACAGTGCGCGCTGGACCCATGCTTCCGTCAGTCGTTCTGTTCCCGAGACCTGAAGGGGCAACTCGATCGCGCGAAGGTTCGCACCATCGCGCAGCACGAGCTTCACTGCCTGCTCCCGGGTGTCCGCACGGTGCGCCACCACGTCGGCGTCGGCGATGAACGGAAGTTCTTGGAGGCGTGCTAGATACGGCGTCAGGTCCGGCGGTCCAGAGGATCTCATGTCCATCATTGTATCGTGTCCGCAGAGCGCGGACAGTGCAAAATCGCGGACAAGCCGAAGATCCTGACTGGGGATATTCTTGGCAACGGTCTGATTCTCAACGGCTTAGGCGGATATCGAGGTTGGAGTCCGGGCCCCCCGCTGTGCGAGACTACCCTCCAACATCGGAGGTCCATCCCGTGCGCTGGTCGTTCCGCCTTGCCAACCTGGCCGGCATCCGCATCGAGGTTCACGTCACGTTCCTGCTCATGGTGGCGGGGGTGGCGTTGTTCCAGAGCAACTCGAACCCGGTCTGGCTGACCGTGGGCGAGCTCCTGCTCATGTTCCTGTGCGTGCTCCTGCACGAGCTGGGGCATGCGCTGGCGGCGCGCCGCTACGGCATCCAGACGCGTGAGATCGTGCTGCTGCCCATCGGCGGTGTGGCGCGTCTGGAGCGCATGCCCGAGAAGCCGGTGCAGGAGGTCGTGGTCGCGCTCGCGGGGCCCGGCGTCAACGTCATGCTGGCCACCGGCCTCGCGGCGGCTCTGCTGGCCATGGGCGTGACGCCCGAACAGGCTGTCGAGCGCGCCGACAAGGGCATGCTCGAGTTCCTGCTGTTCGCCAATCTCGCCATGCTGCTGTTCAACCTGATCCCCGCGTTCCCGATGGACGGTGGCCGTGTCTTGCGCGCGGTGCTCGCCATGACCATGCCGTACACGCGGGCCACGCGCATCGCCGCACAGGTCGGGCAGGGCTTCGCGCTGCTGTTCGCGGTCGCCGGTGTGTTCGTGCTGCGCAGTCCGGTGATGGTGTTCATCGCGCTGTTCGTGTTCATGGCCGCGGGCGAGGAGCGCGCGCTGGTCCAGACACGTGCGTCACTCAACGGTATTCCCGTGTCCGACGCCATGGTCACTGCGTTCGTCACGCTCGAGTCGCGGCATGAACTCCAGCACGCCGTGGACCTCATGCTCGCGGGTGACCAGCAGGACTTCCCGGTGCTCGAGGGCGGGAGCTATCTGGGCATGCTGGCGCGCGGCGAACTCATCAAGGGATTACGCGAGGAAGGACCCACGTCGCCGGTCGGGCGCATGGTGCGGCTCGATGTCGAGCCCATCGATGCGGGCTGGCCGCTCGAACGAGCGCTGCAGTTCATGCGCGCGGGCCGGCACTCCGCCGTGCCGGTGGTGCGGCGCGGTGAACTCGTCGGCCTGCTCACGCTCGAGAACGTGAGCGAGCTGCTCATGGTGCAGGAGGCCCGCCAGCGTCACGCGGGTGTCGCCTGAAGCGCGCCTTCATCTGGCCGGCGCTGCACGTGCGCTGGGTCCTGCCACTGGTCCTCGTGGTCGGCGCGTTCGTGGTCTGGAGGAGCGCGGCCGCCATGCACTGGCGTGAGGTCGCCCCGGGACTCGAGTTCGCCACGCTGCGCGGAGAGCCGTGGTGCCGGCGGGGCTCGGCCGCGATCGCCGTGCTGCGATTGGACCCCGAGCGCGTGCGGTTGCGCGTGCATCACTGGTCGCAGACCGGTGCGGAGCGTCCGCTCGACGTGGTCGAATGGCAGCAGCACACGCACGCGGTGGCGGTGTTCAACGCCGGCCAGTTCTACCCCGACCTGAGCTATATGGGACTGCTGGCCAGTGGTGGGCGCTGGTTATCGCGCCAGGCGCACCCCGGCTATCAAGCAGTTCTTGTCGCCGACCGGCGCTCTCGTGGCGGTGGCGGTGCGCGTGTGCTCGATCTGCCGGATCCCGAGCGTGCCCGCGATTCGCTGGCCTGGAGGGAGGTCGCGCAGTCCTACATGCTGTTCGACTCGACCGGCGCGCTGCGTGTGCGGCGCAGTGAGCGCATCGCCAATCGCACGGTGGTCGCCGAAGACCGGCATCGGCGCATCCTCGTGCTGGTGAGCGAGGGCTCGTACACGCTGGCGGACTTCGCGTTCGTGTTGCAGAACTCGTCGCTGCAGCTGTCGCACGCCATGAGCATGGACGGTGGCCGAGAAGCCGAACTCGTGGTGTCGCGCGGCGCCTTTCGTTACGCCTCATTCGGGCCCTGGCTCGATGCCACTGAACATCCCGACGCGATCGCCTCACGAACGCCACTCCCGGCTGTGATCACATTGGAGCTGCCCTGAGCCCGGCGAAGTTCCCGTGCGCAGTCTGCGGCACGCTCATCATGCGCCGTCCACCCGACGCCAGTCGGCCGCGACACCTGACCTGCCCGCGCTGCCGCTACATGATCTACGACTACCCGCGCTCGGCCGCAGGCATCCTCGTGGTGAAGGACGACACCGTGCTCATGCTGGAGCGCGCCCATCCGCCGCGAGTCGGTTACCTCGACATCCCCGGCGGCTTCATGGAAGCGAACGAGACCATCGAGGGTGCGGCGCGCCGCGAGTTGCGCGAGGAGACCGGGCTGACGCTCGGGCGCGTCGAGACACTGGGCTTCTACTGGGACACCTACTTCATCCGGGGCTTCGGGCGCTTTCCGGTCATGAACTTCTACTTCGTCGGCACCTGGCGGCGCGGCACGCCCGCCGCCGCCGATGACGCCGCGAACGCTGCGTGGGTGCCGTTGGCGCGACTGCCGCGGTTGCGGAGCAAGTTCGCCTGGGCGCACATGACCCCTTTGCTGCGTGACCTGACGCGCTGGGCCCGCCGGGACTGACCGACCGCGCTTGTCGGGCGCGGGCACGCTCCTCTAGTTTCGCGGCTGCGCCGACGACGATTCTCCCCGTATCCCGGAGCCCACCGCCGGACATGTCCGACTTCATCCAGTTCGAAGACGTGTCGCGTCAATACGGCGGAGTGCGCGCCGTGGATCACGTCACGCTCGGCATCCGCAAGGGGGAGTTCTTCTCGCTGCTGGGTCCGAGTGGCTGCGGCAAGACCACGCTGCTGCGCATGCTGGCCGGGTTCGAGCGCCCCGACACTGGCCGCGTGCTGCTCGACGGCGTCGACATCACCGAGCTGCCGCCTGAGCGCCGCAAGGTCAACACGATCTTCCAGAACTACGCGTTGTTCCCGCACTTGAGCGTGCGCCAGAATATCGCGTTCGGGCCCACGGTGGCGCGCCGGCCGCGCCGCGAGGTCGACGACGACGTCGACAAGATGCTGGCGCTGATCCAGATGCGCGACCATGCCGACAAGCGCATCGACCAGATCTCGGGCGGCCAGAAACAGCGCGTCGCGATCGCACGCGCACTCATCAATAAGCCCGCCGTGCTGCTGCTCGACGAACCGCTGGCCGCGCTCGATCTGAAGCTGCGCCAGCGCATGCTCATCGAGCTCGACATGGTGCACGATCAAGTCGGCATCACGTTCGTGTTCGTGACGCACGATCAGGGCGAAGCCATGAGCCTGGCGGACCGCGTCGCGGTCATGAACGCCGGCCGCATCGACCAGCTCGGGCGCCCGGCCGAGATCTACGAGGCACCGCAGACCAGCTTCGTGGCGGCCTTCATCGGCGACAGCAACTTCTTCGAGGGCGTGGTCGCCGAAACGCTCGATGCCGACCACGTGCGCCTGAGCATCGACGGGTTTCGTGACCTGCGCGCGTTCAACGACAAGAACCTGCGCGCCGGCGATCGCGTGGTGCTGAGCGTACGCCCCGAGAAGATCCGGATCCTGCGCGAAGAACCGGCGGCGAGCCCGGATCACAACGTGGCGCACGCCGTGGTCGACGACGTCATCTACCTGGGCACGCACACGCGGTACTGGTTGCGCTGTGGCGACTATCGGCTGGCGGTCGAGCAGCAGCACAACCGCTTCGTCCTGGACGAGAAGCCGATCACCTGGAAGGACGAAGTCTGGCTGCAGTGGCACGCCGACGACGGCTTCATGCTCGAGCGTTACGCCGAGAGCGACGAAGCGCTGATGGCGATTCCGCCTCAACGGGTCGGCGAGCTCGATGCCCCGAACGGGGCGGGCGACCGTGGCTGAGTCCCGCGGCCTCCTGCGCCGGCGTCACGAAGCGTGGATCACGCTGCCGTCGCTCCTGTGGCTGCTCGTGTTGTTCGCGGTGCCCGCGGCCATCGTGTTCGCGATCGCGTTCAAGCCCTCGGACCCGTTCGGTGGCATCGCGGCCGGCTGGACGCTGCACACGCTGCAGAGCCTCGGTGACCCCAACTACCCGGCCATCCTGTGGCGCACCATCTGGCTGGCGGTG
>JANNWR010000373.1:0-3394 GCA_031408715.1 bacterium | reverse complement strand
GACAGTGCGGGCATCGGGCGTGTCGCGATCGCCGCGGGATGCTCGATCAGCCAGCGCAGCGCGCGCAAGTCACGATGGCGCGCCAGCGAGCGTGCGGCGGCGAAGCTCACGTTGGCGGGGCCCTTCACCATGGCGCGGCGCAGGGCGCGGCGCGAGACCACGCTCGGCAGGAAGCCCAGCCGGCGCGCGGCGAGTTCGCGGCGTGCGGCAGGCTCGCTCGAACTCAGCAGCCGGCGTTCGTGCGCCACGTGCCCGCTCTGCTTCAGCGAGCGCGACAGCTTGAGCCGCTCGCGCAGGCGCAGCGTGGTGGTGAGCGCTTCCATGGCGTCCCAGAACGACTCGTGTTGGGCGCGCGACACCGCGCGGCGCAGCGTGCGTGCGGGCACTCGGCCCGAGACGCGGCCGCCCAGTAGCCGGAACAGCTCTCCGGCCCGCAGGCGCGTCGAATCCCGTTCCGCTCGGCGAGCCAGCCGGACCAACAACAGCACCAACGCGGTAGCCGCGAGCGGCACCGCGATGGCGAAAGTCAGCACCAACCAGAAGGGGGTTCCGGGACCGAACATGGTCCTCCTGTTGTCGGACCTCCCGGCCAGCACTTGATGGGTGATAATCCCCGATTCCACAGGGGGTTCCGGCCACGTTCAGGCGTTGACACAGGCGGAACCGGACACGTAACATTTTGTTCCCTCTGCACGCCCTCACGCCCCCTCAGGAGCGTCCCCCTGGTTGCCTCGGCTCCCCTTTCGCAGGTCGCGCCCGTCCGTGCGACCGCCCCCGAGACCCCGTTCTTCTTCGACGTGAACGGCTTCCCGGTGTATGCCGTCCACCATGCTCCGGTCCCCGGCCGGACCGATGCCCCGGTGGTGGTGCACGTGCATGGCCTGGGCGTGGAGCAGATCACGCTCTACCGGCAGGAGGTACTGTGCGCGCGTGCCGCGGCTGCGGCCGGGTTCCCGGTGCTGCGCTATCACGCGCGCGGTCACGGCGACTCCGCTGGTTCGTCCGCCGACGTGACGCTCGCCAGTCTGGTGGCCGATGCGCGTGCGGCGGCCGACGAGGCCAAGCGCCGCTCGGGGGCCACACGGGTGATCTGGCTGGGCGTTCGCCTGGGCGCGCTCGTCGCCGCCCTCGCCGGCGGGCCCACGTCGGATCGCGATGACGCTGCGGGCTTCATCTTCTGGGAACCGATCGCGAAACCAGCGGAGTTCTTCCGCCAGCAGTTGCGCACGCTGCTGTTCTCGCAGGTCGCGGGGGGCAAGAAGCCCGATTCGACCGTCGACCAGTTGTTGGTGCGGCTCGAGAACGAGGGCAGCATCGATGTGCTGGGTTACGCGCTCTATCGCTCGCTCGTGCACAGCTTCGGGGACGTGACGCTCGCGGCGGCCCTCGACGGCCCGCACGCGCCGGTGTGTCTGGCGCAGGTCCAGGCTCGTGGCCGGTTGGCACCGGCGCACGTGGCGTTGATCGGTGCGTTGCAGGGCACGCCCAACCACGCACCCGCCGAGGCCTCGGGCAGCGACCGCGTGAACGGCGACAGCAGCCACACGCAGGTCGCGACCGCGAACATCCAGCAGGAGCCGGGCTATCAAGAGATGTCGAACCCGGCGTGGCAATGCGACGCGCTCACGCAGGTCACGCTGGAGTGGCTCGATGCCCTGGCGTGAGACCGCGGCCGAACTCGAGCGCGCCCGCGCCGAGCAGCCCGTGCTCGTGCCGTCGCCGCACGGGAGCATGTTCGGCATCTATACGCCCGCCGATCCCGCGGCCCCGCAGGCCGACCATTGCGTGATTCTGTTCACGCGTCCGCGCTCGCATCGCAACCGCCTCTGGGTCGAGGGTGCGCGCCGGCTGGCGACGCAAGGTTTCGCGGCATTTCGTTTCGACTACCACGGCGCGGGGGACTCGGAAGGCACCAGTGCGTTTCTGAACCCGAACCGGCCGTATCGCGAGGCGGCGGCCACGGTGGTGCGCATGCTGCGCGAGAAGTACGGCCATCAGCGCTTCTTGGTACTGGGTGCGTGCTTCGATGCGCGCACCGCTCTGTCGACGTTCATGGACGAGGGCGCGGCTGTCGACGGCATGGTGTTCTTCGCCGCACCGGTCATGGAGCTCGAGACCCTGGTCAAGGCGCACGCCGACCACAAGAGCTGGCGGCACCTGTTGCGCGCACTCGGAAATCGCGAGAACTGGCGCGTGCTGGGCGACCCGGAGCGCTGGAAGTACATGGCCACCGTGCTCGGCCGCGTCGCCTCGCGTGGCGCCAAGACTGGTGCGCCTCACAACGACACGCCGTTGTCGGACAGCTTCGTCGAGCACTTTCGCGCTTTGGTGCAATCGGGCAAGCGCGCGTTGTTCGTGTACGGCGAGTCCGATGCGGAGTACGTTTCGTTCCAGGTCGCGCTCGAGACCGTGTTCCCGCGGCTGTCGCCAGCAGAGCGTGCGCGGCTCGAGGTCGAGATCTGGCCAGAAGACGTGCACGGGTTCTTGAACATCCCCATGCAGCGCCGCTCACTCGAACGCGCACTGGCGTGGTTCGGGGAGTTCCATCCCCGGGGTACTCTCGCTGCGAACGGCCAGCCGGCAGCCAACGCCATCGGCCACGGCAACGGAGACGCCTGACATGGACTTCGATCTCTCATCCGATCAGCTGGAGCTGCGTGCGGCGGTGCGGGCATTCACTCGCGCCGAGCTGAACCACGATCTCGAAGCGCGCGATCACGATGGCGTGTTCCCGCGCGACTGCTGGCAGAAGTGCGCGGATTTCGGGCTGCTGGGTCTGCCCGTCCCGGCGGAGTACGGCGGTCAGGGGCAGGACCTCGTCACCACGACGATCGCCATGGAAGCCGCCGGCTGGGGCTGCCGCGACAACGGCCTGATCTTCAGCCTGAACGCGCAGATGTGGGCGGTGCAGATGCCGCTCGTGCACTACGGCAGTGCCGACCAGAAGCGCGAGTGGCTGCCGCGCCTGGTGAGCGGCAAGGCCATCGGCGCACATGCGATCACCGAACCCGGCGCAGGCTCCGACGTGTTCTCGCTCACCACGCGCGCGGAGCGCCGTGCTAATGGCTATGTGCTGAACGGTCAGAAGACGTTCGCCACCAATGCGCCGATCGCCGATCTGGTGCTGGCGTTCGCCTACCTGCAGCGCGACGGGCAGTCGCCCGCGCTCACGGCATTCCTGGTCGCACGCGATACGCCGGGTGTGACGCTCGGCAAGCCGATTTCCAAGATGGGGCTGCGCACGTCACCCATGGGCGAGGTGTTCTTCGAGGACTGCTTCGTGCCCGAGAGCGCCCGCTTGGGCCCCGAGGGCATGGGCATGCGCATCTTCAACTCCGCCATGGAGTGGGAACGCGCCTGCATCTTCGCCGGGCATCTGGGTGCCATGGACCGG
>JANNWR010000372.1:0-2064 GCA_031408715.1 bacterium | reverse complement strand
CGGATCCCAGACACCATTGGCGGTGATACCGAAGCGCTGCACGTCGCTCACCACACTGCCGTCGCTCGCTCGCCGGCCGCCGAACAGCACCATGTGGTCGTATTTGATCCCCGCGGTCGCCAGCATGCGGCCGTCCGCGAGTGCGGTCGCGTTGCCGTACCAACGCGGTGCGGTGAGCGGTGCGCTGGTCCACGAACGGTCCTGATGATTGAAGCGCGCACTCAGCTTCTCGCCAGCAATGTCCCGCTCCGTGCCCCCCAGGATCAGAAGGTCGCCATTGGGTAGCGCCGCATGGCCTGCGCAGAAGGGTTGCAGCGGTGGACGAGCGACCGACTCTGCCGAGAGGTTCGAGCCAGCGCTCGCGGGCACATCGGTGGTCGGATTCCATGCCCACAGCCCGCCGTCGGTGTTGGTTCCGTACCATGCACCCCACGCCAGCACTCGGCTGTGCGGCCGCGCGAACAGCGTGTCGCCGCGAGTCAGCGCCATGTGCACGGCCCAGACGCTGTTCGAGAAGCTCCGCCCGGGCCACGGATCGGCCGCCGTCCAAGCCCCGGCATGGTGCGCCACGGGCGGAGTCTGTGCGCCCGACCGAGCCGCGAGCAACACGAGGGCGACCAACAGTGCCGAGGTGTGACGGTTGAGGCGATGCAGCGCACCGCGGATGCGAGCGGTCATGGCGGCCTCCAGTGATTGGGATTCGCGAGCGGCCCGCTGCCGGGGGATCCACCGAGTCGCGCGACGGCCGTATCGCACACCCCACCGAGCGTGTGAGTCAACAGCCTTTTATCCAAGTCGTCGCTCGCGCCCGGCAGGCAAGCCACAGGCCGCCCGCAGTGATCGCGAAATGAGGCTGATCCGACCCCACACGGTGCTATGCTTGTTCACGGTCCTGAGTTTCTGGTTCCTCCGGAGAGTTCCATGCGCTGGCTCCCCCTGCTGCTTCTCGCCTTCGCTGCTGGCCCGAGCTCGGCGTGGCCGGTGGACGGGCTTCGAGTGACCGGAGCCCTTCGTGCTCAGATCTCGCCCAAGTTAGCGAGTGACGGGCAGGGGGGTGCGTTCGCCACCTGGATCGACTATCGGGGTGACGCGCAGCTCGGCCTCGGAGTCGAAGTCTACTTGCAGCACGTCACGGCTGTCGGCCAGATCGCTCCGGGATGGCCGACCGATGGGTTGCTCGTCGCGGGCGGCCCGGGACACCAGAACGGGCTGATCTGCCCCGACGGCGTTGGTGGTGTTCTGGTCGTCTATGTCGACACGGGCGTGGATTTCAGCGACCTCTACCTGCAGCGGATCACGGCCGCAGGCGCAGTCGCTCCCGGTTGGCCGGCGTCGGGTGTTCCCATCGGCGTTGGTCCGGGCCGGCAGGAATCACCCGCCCTCGTCAGTGACGGAGCCGGTGGCGCGTTCGTGAGTTGGCGCGATGGCGACGACCTCGATAGCCTACGAGCGCGCTACACCCACGTGCTCGGTAGTGGGCAATTGGCTCCGGGCTGGCCGGCTAACGGACGCTTGTTCGAGCCGACCCCGGCACTGGTCCTACGGCCGCTCATGCTGGCGACTGAGGGCGGTGGGTTCCTCGCCTGCTGGTCCACCTCGGACGACGCACTGGCTTCTGTGCGTGTTCTGGCCCAGCGGTTCACGGCGGAAGGCATGGCCGATCCGCAGTGGCCCGCAGGCGGTATCACGGTCTGCCCGTCGCGTCCGTTCCACCGGGTTCCGGATTCTCGCCTGGTGAGTGACGGCGCGGGCGGCTTCTTCGTGGTGCTCTCCGACAATCGCAACTCCACCGTCCCGTTCGAGAACCAGGATCTCTACCTTCAGCATGTGCTCGCGGATGGCCAGATCGCCCCGGGCTGGCCGGTGGACGCTCTCCCGCTCGCGACGCTGTTCTTCGAGGACGAGACGGGGATCCTGTCCGAGGACGGCCTCGGGGGCGTGTACGTGGGTTGGCACGACTCGCGTGCCGGGTTCCCGCAGGTGTTCGGGCTGCATGTCGGCGCCGATGGCCAGCGCCATGCAGGCTGGCCGGCGGAGGGCCTGCGGCTCTCGGGCCGTGAGACG
>JANNWR010000371.1:0-6319 GCA_031408715.1 bacterium | reverse complement strand
CGAGTCGAACGCAGTCGACCTGCTCGTCGAGGCCGCGAACTTCACGCGCGTCGAAATGGAGTTCATGTTCGCGTGCCGGTTCCCGTGCGACGGCGTCATCGTCGACATGTTCACCTTGGAGTTGATTTACGGAATTCCCAGCAATTCCGCAGGTCAGCTCCAAGGTGGGCATGTCGGCGGTGGCGCCGTCGCGCGGGAACCGGCGCGCGAGCATGAACTCCATTTCGACGCGCGTGAGGTTCGCGGCCTCGACGAGCAGGTCGGCTGCGTTCGACTCGGTGAGGTACGCGGACAGGACTGCCACGCCGGCCAGGTTCAACCGTCCGTCCGCGATCATCTCGAAGATCACCGGGAACGCGAGCGCGGTACGACACACGCGGATGCGCTTGTTGGCGCGGTCCTCCGACATGCGCAGCCGACGCACGCAGTAGTCCTGGAGCGACGCGTACCCGAGGCGCAGGTATTCCTCGCGCACGTCGAGCTCGGCCAGATGCGCCAGCACATCGGCGTCGGTGGCCAGCTCCTGGGCCGCGAGCTCATCGAGCTGTCGCACCAGCAGGGGAGTGGGAAGCGAACGCAGCGAGAAACGACCAACCAAGGGCGGCATGATAGCGACCGACATGACGACTCCGCTCGGGGGCGCACCTCGGGGGCAGGCATCAACGCTAGCATGCGTGTTCGCGACGCTTCTGCGTGCCCACACAGCGCAGAACAGGCCGCGGCGCGACAAAATTGCAGCAGGAGCACGCGAAGCTCGATACCCGTGCATCCGAAGCGCGCACCGTGGACGCCACGATCGCCGCCTCGGTCTCCGGTTCGATGAGCGCGGAAACGCGTCAAGCGCTTTGTGCAGGAGTTCTCGTCGCGATGTCATAGCGCGTCGGCCGCACTTCGGCGACCGCCCAGCACCCGCCCCGAAATACAGAAGCTCGTGGGGCATTCGCCCTCACGAGCTTCTGCGTTTCACGACCTGCGGACTACCAGCGGCGCGGCGGCCGCGCAAAGCCCACTTCACCATCCCGTTCGCCCAACCGGTCGCGCTGACGGCGACCGACGTGGATCCCGAGCGCCTGCAGTCCCGACGCGTACTCGTAGCGGAACACCATCCGGTCGACGGCCACCGCCACCGGCGTGAACGTCGTGTGCCGCACGCGGTCCTCGCGCCGCTCGCCCCAGCCCGTGCCCGGGAACGAGCCACCGTTCTCCTGCTCACTGCGCGCCATGTTGTCCTCACTCTGCGGCGCGACACTCTTGGCCGACGGCGCCGGAGCACCGTCCTTGGGCGCTTCCTGTGCACGAGACTGCGGAGCGAGGTCCGAGCGTTCTTCAGAAGACTGCGGCACTGGCGTGCCGGCCCGCGGGGCTTCGTCGCGGAAGTTCCGCCGCCCCTGGCCCCAGCCCTGCTGGCGATCGAACCACGGCCGCTTCTCGTTGAACGTCACCACGCGGATCCAACCCATGTCCGAGTTCGCCTGACCCGTGCGCTCGGCATAGCTGCGCTGTTCGTCGACGAACACGAACCGGCGCACCTCGTTCATCGACGTGCGCCAGCCACGGATGGTGGCCGACTCACGCGGGTCGAGCACGTACATGGGTTCGTTGGACGTCAGGCTGGTGATCTCGCCGTTCAGCACGTTCAGGCCATCGACCGCCATGACCACGGCGATGCGGCGGTCGGTGTTGTTGCGCAGCACGACCGAGTAGTTGCGGCCCGCGAACGCCTGGAAGTAGCGGCGGTCGTCACGGTCGGGCGCGAAGTAGAGCGGCGCGGCCTCGCCATCGACGCGCAACTGCACGTCGACCAGCCGGCCCTCGGCCCACGTGTCGAACGCCGGACGGCGCTGCCAGTCGTCGCTGCGCCACACTTGGTCCGAGGCGTGCGAGGCCGACGCGGCCGCGAGCAACGCGGCGCCGAACAGTGCGGTGGCGGCAAGACGGAGCATCGGCTGCAGCGCATCCCGGCGTGCGAGCGTGCCGGCGGTCGGGCGGAGCGTGCGGCTGGCGTGCTTGGAGTTCATTGTGTGCTCTCCTTTCGAGTGTCGGTGCAGCGGTGCTGCGATGTCATTTCAGTCACGCAGGAAGTACGCCAACTGGTGGCGTGTATTCCCGGCCTGTCTGGGCCAGGGGAGCGGACCGGCGCCACAACGGTTTACGGGCGCGGCGAGCCCGGGGGGTGAGAAGCCCCGGCGCGGCGGCGCCACAGCGCCGTGGCGACCGCGCCTCGCCCGGGTTGGCACACGGGCAGGGCGGGTGACGAGCGGCTCGCGAGAACTTGTGTTCTCGCGGGTCGGAGGAATCTCGCGGGGTGGCTTCGGGCTATAGCGGGCTACACGCCCATGATGCGATAGCCGGCGTCCACGTAGATCACCTCGCCGGTCATGCCGCTCGACATGTCGGTGAGCAGGAACAGAGCGGCCTTGCCGACCTCTTCCTGTGTGATGTTGCGCCGGAGCGCCGAGCGCTCGCCGTGCTCCTTGTAAAGCGCACCAAAGCCCCGGATGCCGCGCGCGGCCAGTGTGTTCACCGGGCCGGCGCTGATGGCGTTCACACGGATGTTCTTCGGCCCCAGTTCGTAGGCCATCTGGCGCGTGGCCTGCTCGAGCACGGCCTTGGCACTGCCCATGACATTGTAGGCAGGCACGGCGCGCTCGGCGGCCAGATAGGACAGCGAGATGATGTTGGCGCCGTGCTTCTCGAGCAGCGGCATGACGCGATTCGTGACATTGATCAGCGAGAACGCGCTGACCTCGAGCGCCAGACGGAAGCCTTCCCGCGAGGTGGCGAGGAACGAGCCTTCGAGATCCTCCCGGTTGGCGAACGCCACGCCGTGCACGAGCATCTCGATGGCACCCCAACGGGACGTGAGTTCGCGCGCCACGGCATCGATCTGGGCGTCTTCGGTGACGTCGCACGGCAGCACGAGCGCGCCGGGGATGGTCGCGGCCAGTTCCTCGACGCCGCTCTTCTGGCGCTCGCCGGCGTAGGTCAGGCACAGCGACGCACCGGCCACGTGCAGTTGCTGCGCGATGGCCCATGCCAGACTGCGGTGGTTGGCGACGCCCAGGACGAGGGCATGCTTGCCGGCAAGTTCGAGCGTGTACATGGAAGGTACGAGCTCCTTCTGCAGAGGCGGACGGGACGGCGATGAACCAGCGACATGCGAAGCCTGAACGCCGGGATCAGCCCCGGAAGACGGCGCGGCATTCTACCGCCTCGCCTGCCGATATGTGCCAGATCTGTTCGCGGCCTGCGTCAGACGGACTTCTGCCGTTCCCAGACGCGGATCGGCAGGATGATCACCTGGATGCCGACGAACTGCAGCCGGCGCTGGATGCTGAACGCGGTCTCGTGGTGCAACGTGCGCGTGAACACGGTCTCGCGCTGGAACACCAACTGGCCCGCGAACACGATGGAGCGGCGGAATTCCTTCTGCAGATCGTGGCAGATCTGCTCGAGTTCCTCGATCAGGTCGGTGCCGAGCGTGAAGCGGTACTCGGAGTAGTAGCCCATCTTCATGCCCAGCTCGACGTATTGCTCGAGGTCCTTCTGGACCTTGGCCTCGAGCGCCTGGACGCTCTCGGTGCCCTTGAACTGCCCCGAGTCGACCAGCCCCACCGACACGAAGACGAGGTTCTTGAAGTGGCGCGGGAACATGCGTTGCACCGTCAGCAGCGTATGAATGCCGAGACCGGCGTAGGCCTCCACCAGCACGACGGCCGTCGGGCCTTCGGGGGCCATCTCCGGCGCGGTCTCGCGGTCCGGCATCGGCAGGTCGGACAGTACGTCGTCCAGGCTCTTCAAGACGCCGCGCACGCGCAGGTAGTGCGCGCGCACCAGCATGCACACGCCGATGAATGCGCCGGTCACGGCCAGCGTGACCCAGCCGCCCTGCGTGAACTTGATGGTCGCGGTCACGATCAGGATACCGCCGGTGACCAGCGTGCCGAGCGTGGCCAGCATGAGCCGCCGGCGCCAGTGCGTCTCGGTGCGGCGGACTTCCCACCAGTGCCGCACCATGCCCAGCTGCGACAGCGTGAACGTCAGGAACACGTTGATGGAGTACATGACGACCAGCAACTTCACCGCGCCGCCGGTGTACGCCAGCGTGACGATGGCCGCCAGACCCATCGTGATGATGCCGTTCTGCGTCACGAGCCGCTCGGACAAGTGCGCGAAACGCTTGGGCACCCAGTTGTCGACCGCCATGGCGGCCAGGGTCGCCGGGCCGGCGAGGAAGCCCGTCTGCGCGGCCACGAACAACAGCGCGCCTTCGGCGAGCAGCGTGAACACCACGATCGGGCCACTGATGTTGAAGCCGCCGATCGCCCAGCCCTGCGTGAGCAGCGACCACAACGAGGCATTGAGCGTACGGCCGGGCTCGTGGTGGACGTTGTTCAGCAGGTAGCACAGCAGGATGCCGCCGGCGGTGAATGCCAGCGAGGCGGCCATGTAGGCCATGGTTCGTTTGCCGGTCTCGACGCGCGGCTCGCGCAGCATCGCCGTGCTGTTGGACACGGCCTCGATCCCGGTGAACGTACCGCCGCCCAACGAGTAGGCGGTCAGGAACAGCCCGATGAGCCCGAACATCCCGAGCTCGTTGGACGCCGCATGCGTGTCCTGCACGGTGGCGCTCAGCATGGGGCCGAAGTCGTGCAGGTGCGTGCCGATCCCCCACAGGATGAGCGCGAAGTGCGTGATCACGAACGCCACGAAGATCGGCATCAGCACGGCGACCGATTCCTTGATGCCGCGCAGGTTCAGCGCTGTGAGACTGCCCACGATCAACAGTTCGGACGCCAGTTTGTAAGGTGCCATGCCGGGTGGCAGGAACGAGTAGATGGCATCGACGCCGGAGGCGACCGAGATCGCGATCGTGAGCACGTAGTCGACGACCAGCGCGCCGCCCGAGATGATGCCGGGCGTGGAGCCGAGCAGCTTGGTCGCCACCAGGTAGCCACCGCCGCCGCTCGGGAACAACTCGATGATCTGCGTGTAGGACGCGCTGATCAGGAAGACCGTGAGCACCATGGCCACGGTCAGGTAGAGTGCGAGGTGGGTATGGGTGCCGAGGGCGAGGAACGCCTCTTCAGGACCGTAGGAGGACGAAGACAGTCCGTCCGAACCCAACCCGACCCACGCGAAGAACGCGACCAGGGCGAGTTGGTGGTGGATCTTCGGGTCGAAGAGGTTCTTCCGCCCACCCAGGATGAGGCTCCGCAATCGTTCGAGCACCGGTGGAAGCTAGGGAATTGTCCGGGTTCTTTCAAGCGCACCCGTCGGAGCGGGTGTCGTGCGGTACTTGCGCGAGGAGGCGGGACGTGAGCGGGTGCGATTCACAGGGCACAACTGGTCATGAGCCGTCCGGGCGGGGGCGGACTCCCACGGTCGCACGCCGGTTCGCGGCGCGCGCCACCCTGGCGGCGGCGCTCATCGTCTTGCTGGCCGTGGTGACGGCGGCGGGCGATCGCGGTCCGATCCGAGCGCGCCCGCCCGTGCGCGTGGTCCCGAACCCGGGCACCGCCACGCTGCCGCGTTTCGCGCTGTTCGGCTGGGTCGCACCGCCGGTCGGCTTCACGACGCCGGAGCGCTACGCCGAGATGGCCGGCGCCGGCTTCAACCTGACCGTGCTGGCTTGGGAGGACCCCGGCACGGTCGCGGAGAACCATCGGCGCCTGGCGTGCTCGAGGCCGGTGGGAGTGAAGAACCTCCTGCTCGACAACCGGTTCGATGAGGTCTTCGAGCGCGAACCCGCCTCGATGGCGGTGCTCGATTCCATCATCGCGGAGTACCAGAGCGATCCCGCGTTCCTCGGCTACTATCTGGGCGACGAACCATTCCCGGAACGGTTCACGCGACTGGGTGAGTGGTTCCGCCTGTTGCGCGCACGCGATCCGCTGCACCCGGCGTGGAACAACCTGCTCGGTCGCAGCGCGTTCGTGACGCGCGGTGAGTGGCTCGACTACCTGCGCGGTTATGCCGAGGCGACGCAGCCCGCGGTGCTGTGCACCGATCACTACGACCACACGCTGCAGGGCGATCGCGGGCAGTTCATCGAGAACGTCGCCGGCACCGCGCAAGTGGCGCGCGAGTACGGCCTGCCGTTCTGGGGCGTCGTGCTCGTCATCCAGCACTTCCGGTATCGCGTGGTCGATGACGCTCTCTTGAGGTGGCAGGTCGCGCAGTGGTTGTCCTACGGCTGCGTCGGCGTCGGCTACTTCACGTACTGGACGCCGGACTCCTCCGCGGACCGTGCCTCGGGCTGGACCGAGGGCATGATCCGCTGGGGCACGGGCGAACGCAGCTCGCACTACGAACAGGT
>JANNWR010000370.1:0-2253 GCA_031408715.1 bacterium | reverse complement strand
TCCGTGTGGCCGCCGACCTCGAGCTTCAGCTGCGGCCACTTGGTGAGCAGCATGCCGACGGCATCGAGCGTCGGATAGCTGTCGGCCAGGATGTCCGCCTTGTTCGTCTCGAAGTTGACGTTCTGCAGGCGGATCATGCCGGTGTCGAGCAGTTCCGTCTCGCGCTCGGTGACTTCGATCGGGCAGCCCGCCGCGTCGACCTTGAGGCCGGCCGGCGTACCCGGGCACTGGTCGATGCCGTCCGCGACGCCATCACCGTCGGAGTCGTTCGGGCATCCCTTCGCATCGATCATCGCGCCCTTGGGTGTATCCGGGCACTGGTCGAGGCCGTCCAGCACGCCGTCACCGTCCGCGTCACTCGGGCAACCCTTGGCGTCCACCGTTGCGCCCTTGGGCGTGTCGGCGCAGGCGTCGATGCCATCGAACACGCCATCGGCATCGGCGTCGCTCGGGCAACCCTTGGCGTCCACCGTCGCGCCCTTCGGCGTGTTGTCACACTGGTCGATGCCGTCGAACACGCCGTCGGCATCGGAATCGAGCGGGCAACCCGTCGCGTCGACCTTGGCGCCCTTGGGCGTGTCGGCGCACTTGTCCTTCTTGTCCGGCACGCCGTCGCCGTCGGTGTCGCGCGGCGTGGCGCCGATCGCGAACGTCAGGCCGGCGCCGAGGACGATGTTGTGGATGTGGTCCGAGGCTGCGTTGCTATTGAGCGGCTTGAACGACACGTCGCGCGCCTCGAAACGCAGGCCGACGTTGTCGGTCATCCACAACTTGATGCCACCACCGAACTCGATCGTGCCGGTGGAGATGCCGTCGGCGTTGGAGGGCTTGCCCTGCGACCAGCCGCCGCCTGCGAACACGAACGGTCCGCCCCAGCGGCCACGCGCCGGCGACAGCACCAGGTTGCCGCTGGCGTGCGTCCAGTCGAAATCGCGACCGTTCGGGAGGTCTTCCGCCGTGGGTGAGAAGCCGGCGGCGGCTTCGAGGCCGAGCCACGACTTGGACTGCCAGCCGAAGCGCGCGCCAACGTGCAGGTCGTCGGTCACCGGGATGTTGCTGCCCGGGAACCGCATCTTGCCGTCGAAGATGGTGAAGCCGCCGAACGGCGTGAACTCCCAGTGCGATCCGATGGGCTCGGCCACGGCCACGCTCGCCGCGAGTAGAGCGGCCAGCAGCGGCAGGGCGAAGCGAAGGCGGTGGCGCATCTCGATCTCCTTGCACGATGACGAAAGCCCGGTCCTGGGCTTTGGGCGCGCCCAGAGAGGGCACGAAGGCCGGGAGCCTAAGGGGCCCCGGCGGGGGGTGCAAGCGATGGAGGGCCGCCGCCGGGGTCGGTGCCGGGCGTGGCGCGCTCACGAGAACGCCCCCCGGACAGGAACCGGGAGGCGTTCGCGAAGCACGTCGGGCGGTCGTGCGCTCACTTCCAGAGTTTGTCCCACCACGCGGACGGCTTGTATGGCGTGAGCGATTCGCCGGGTTGGGTCCAGGCGGCGGTCAGATGCATGCGCTCGCGCACGTCCTCGAGCCGCCATCCGGTGAGTGAGGCCAGCGCGATGGCTTGCTGGTGCCGGCGCGCGGGCAGGCCCCGGCGATAACCGTTCGCCGATTCGCAGCGCGCCTCGCCGGTCCACTCGTTGCGCACGATCACGCGCGTCTGGAAGTTGGCGCGGTCGGCGGTCACCTGGAGCACCAGGTCCTCGGGGAACGACGCGCGGTCGTAGCGCGCGTGCAGGCGCGTCACGAACACGGCCGGATTCGGCTCGTCGAGCCACCACACGCCCAACGCGCGTTGCTCTTCGCGAGTCAATGCCGGCGACGGACACGGATCGCACCACGTCATGTCCCAGGCGTACTCGGTGTAGACCACCCCCATGCCATTGTTGTCCACGAGCCGATCGAATGCGGCGCGCCAGACGTTCGAGAAGTCGCCCTTCACGAACGCCGGGACTTCCACGCTCTCGGGGGTCCTCAGGCTGCGATAGTTCACGGGTTCGACCCGGCCCTGGCGCGTGATGGCATACACGAACAACTCCTGAGGGCCGTTGGCGTTCGCCATGCCGAGCCGCACGGGCAGCATGAAGCGCGGCGAGTCGTACGCGATCTGCAGCGGCCGCAACTGCTGGAGCCCGGCGGCCGCACGCCGGCGCATGTCGACCTTCGCGACGAAGAACTTCATGCCCTGCTTCAGGTAGCTGTCGACCACGCGCGTAGCCTGCATCGGTACGCGATAGTGATGGTCGGCGAGCCAGCGCA
>JANNWR010000369.1:0-2170 GCA_031408715.1 bacterium | reverse complement strand
GGTTACCTCACGAGGTGGACCCTGGTGGATGCGTTGTGGCCGCCCTGCCGCAACGTGAGGACGTACAGCCCTTGTTTGAGCTCGCCGCCCACCGGAAGCGTGAGTGTGTGCGGGCCCTTGCCCAGCGTGACCGACTGCCGGTAGACCTCACGGCCGGTGATGTCGTGCAGCAACAGATCCGCGGGACCGTCCTCGGCGACCGAGAACGCCGCGGTGAATGCGGTCCCCGAGACTGGATTCGGGCGCGGCGCCGACATGGCCAGCGGGAATGTGCTCGGCAGGAACAGCCGGACCTGCCCGTAGAACAACTCGATACCGTTCGTGAACTTGCCCAGGCGATAAGCGTAGATATGATCGCCGGTCACCGTCGTGTCGGTGTAGCTCAGTGCGCCCAGCGCGTCGAACGTCACCACGTCGATCTGGCTGTACGCGCCGCCGTCGGTGGAGCGATAGAGCCGCATGGTGAGCGTGTCGGGCGGGGTCGTGCGCCAATCCATGCTGATGCGCTTGAAGCCGAGCCGGAGGTTCTGGAACGCCACCTGCGCGCCGTTGGGGATGAGGGGCGTCATCGCTGCGAAGACATCTGGATTACCGCGACGGGCGTCGCCCCAGCACGTGTGCACCTGCGACGCTGTCACGAAGAGCGACATATAGTCGCCCTGATTCGGCACGATGTCGGTGAGTGCCGCGCTCCAGTTGGAAAGCGTGTCCGCCATCGCTCCCAACGTGGTCCAGGTGCTGCCGCCGTCGCCCGAGCGCGCCAGATAGACTCCAGCTTCGCCGCCATTGCGCGCCGGGGCCGAGTCACGGTAGTCGAACCAGGAGCAGTAGACGCCGCCATCCGGGGCGACCGTGACCTCGGGCAGCCAGTTGTCGAAGCCTGGCGGGTCTTCGTTGACGCGGTTGGGCTCGTTCCAGCTCAAGCCGTCATCGGACGAGGCCACGAACACATCGCGCTGGTCGCGACCGCGTTCGGCATTGCGGTGAACGACCCCGGTGCGAACGCGGTAGTTGCCCGATCCGTTCAACCCGGCGACACGTAAGTAGTAAGTGCCCGATGCCGGGGCCGTGAACATCCAGCCGGACGGGAATGGCGTGTCCCTCGGGGTCGGCGCATTCACGTTGAAATCGGCCAGCGTGAAGGTCAGCCGAGTGAGGCCATCGGTCGCAACGAGCCTCAGCGACATCGCTTTCTCCGCGCTCGACTGCACAGAGTCTACGGCGATCACGATGTGGTCATCCTGTGTCAGGGAGAACGAGTACATGTCGATATCCCCAGTCGAGCTCAGGCTGCCGCGCAGCGTCTGACCGATTACACACGGAGTCGCGCTGATTGCCGTGTTGTTGCCTTCGATCTCCGATCGGTTTCCGGCCGCACCGATGTCGAACACCTCATCGAGCCAGTTGATCGACTCCGCCCACGACAGGTAGAGCCGGCCGCGATTGGGGCCGTGGCTCCGGTCGACGCTCAGCCCGGCGAACTGGACACCCGTCTCGCGATTGAAGCCCGGGGCGCCGGTGCCGAAGTTCGCGTAAAGCGATTCGGCGGTCGCCGGGGTCGTGAAGGTATTGCCTCCATCAGCAGAGCGTGCAATGCGGTAGAAGTCCGCCAAGCCGGCGCCGATCAGCTGGTACATGACGTAAACTCGACCGTCGCCGTCGACGACCGGTCTCGAGCCCTGCACGAACCCACGTTCAGCAGGTGTGTTGAGCGAGATCTGACGTGGCACCGACCACGTCGCGAGCCCGCTATCCGCCCACTGGAAGTCGATGAGCGACCCACCTGCAGGAAAGCGCGAGTAGGTCATGTAGACCCGTCCGCTCGAGGAGTCGGCGACGATCCATTGCTTGTCAGGTTCCTGAAAGGGCGCGTCACGCGCGAGCGTGGGCGTAGTCCAGTTGAAAGTAGTGCCGGTGAAGCGGCCCTTGACGACGCCGACGCCGCTGCGCACCCCGAGGGTGTTGCTGATGTAGTCGCACAACCCAGAGTAATAGAACGCGCCGGTCTTTTCGTTCAGCGTGAGAACCGGATCAGACGTCCACCCGAAGCCGACGAGGTTCGGAATGTGCGGAAGCGTTCCGCGATCAACCCAAGTGATGCCACCGTCCGTGGACGTGGCCCAGTTCTGTGTGTCGTTGAAGCTCTGGAAGTCATTCCAGGCCGCGACCA
>JANNWR010000368.1:0-13329 GCA_031408715.1 bacterium | reverse complement strand
GGCCAGCGCGGCGTTCACGCGCATCGCCTGCATCGGCGTGAGCGTGAGCCGGGCAAGGGGCGAACGCGCGAGCGCGTGCAAGTGGTCCGTGCCGCCGGCGGCTCGTGCCGCGGGCGCGCCCTCGTGCAACGTGCAGGACTGATCGCGTGCCGCGCGCACCAATGCGTCATGGGTGAGCCGGGACTCATCGTATTCGACGCGCACGCCTTCGCCTGCGCCGGTGTGGACCGCTTCGACCGCCAGCACGCCGGGAAGCGCTGCGAGTCGCGCTTCGCCTTCCCAGAAGCACGCCATGGTGAACTGAGCGCTGCGCCGATGCGCGAGCTGCGATTCCTCCTCGGCGATCGCGAGGTAGCCGGGAACGTTGCGGTTGGCCGCGCGCAGGGCCGCCGTCAGCCGGGTCGCGATCTCGTGTGCGGAGTAGAGCCCGTCCGCGCGCGGCAGCAGGTCGTGTCCGCGCGCATCGAGCGGGCGCACGACTGGATTGTTCCATGCCGGCTCGCCAAAGCGCGTGAGCGTCTCGGCGTCGCGCCCTGGGCGGTTGTTGGCAACGAACACCGGAACGAACTCGGTCTCCATGGCCTCGGACAGCAACGGATGCGACAGCACGTCCTGACCGAAACCGCGGCACGTCGCGCAACCCGGCACTTCATCGAACAGTGCGAGCACGGGCCGGCCGGTGCGCTGCGACTCCGACAACGCGTGCTCGAGGTCGCGGCCCCAGTGCACAGTGCCGAGTTCGGGCTCGGGGTTCCGATGCGTGGACGGCAGGAGTGTCGCAGCGAGCAGGAGCATCAGGGCAGGTTCGAATATCCACACAGAAGACCTCGGTCGGCTCGGGTGTATGGGCGCGGGCTCAGCCCGAGGCGGCGCTCACCAAGTCTACGCACACGCAGGCCGGTCGTGACGTCGTCCGGGTCACCGGGTATCTTGGGCGCATGCTCCACACCCTGACCGTCCTGGTGCTGATCGCCAGTGCGGCATACGCCTATCGGCAGCGTGCAGTCGCCCTCGAGAGCGGCGCCCTGCGTCGCCAGCTCGGTCTGATGTTCGCGCTCGCACTGGGATTGCGGCTGGCGCTCGAGCTGGTGCAGCGATCGCCTGCGGGAGCCGCACAGCGGAGCGCGGTGATCGTCTCGCTATTGCTCGCCCTGCCATTGTTCGCCGTGTTCCTGCGGCTGTCGTTCCTGGGTGAGTGGCGGAAGGGTGAGCGCTGGGGCCGGCTCGTACCGGCGGTGTTCATGGGGCTCACGCTCTGGGGGCACGAGCGCGGCGGCGCGATCTTCTTCGCGCTCATCGCACTCATGCGTCACCCGTGGATCCAGCCGCTCTCGACTCCTGAGCGCTTCCGCGCGACAGTGGCCTGCCTGGTCGTGCTGGTGGCGCTGTTCTTCCGCATCGAGCGCGCCGAGGGGCTGCCGCAGATGTTCGACCATGCACAGGACACCGTGTGGGTGGTGCGTGGCACGCTCATGCTGGCTGCGGCGTTCGGCATGCTGCGCGCGTTCAAGGCGTTCACGACCGACCCGACGCTGGGGATCCGTCGCGTCAGCCGCCGGCTGGCGTTGTCGCACGTGCTCGTCGTCACCGTGCCGCTGCTCATCATCGTGGCGCTGTGGATCAGCAGCACCTATCTGGGTGTGAACGCCGACCGCGCGCTGGTCACCGCGCGAGCGGTCGACCATGAGGCACGTGCGATGCATTCGGCGCTCACGATCGCGCTCGCGAGCGGTGAGGTCGAGGCCGCCGGCGTGGCGGTGGGCGCCGAGCGACGGCCGAAGTGGCCCGCGAGTCGCGTGTTCATGTTCCGGGACACCATCTTGACGCGCGTCGCGGGCGACGCGGTTCCCGGGGAGCTCGCCCTCGCCGCATGGGTGGCGCGGATCGACTCGCTGCCCGATCACGGCGTCGTCCAGCTGGCCGGCCGGCGCTGGCTCGGCGCGGCTGTGCACCGCGAAGGGTCGGCACTCGTGTTGCTCGTTCCGGTCGCTCAGGCACTCGACAGTACTTTGTCGCCGCTCATCGGGGCGCGGGTCGAGATGGCGCGATCTGATGCCGGCGAGACAGGCGCGGACTCGCTGCGCAACGACCTGCGGGCGTTCCGTGATTCGCTGCGTGGGGCCGGCGTGGAACGTGCGGCCCGGGATTCGATCTCGCTGCGCCGCGCCCGCAGCATGACTCGCATGTTCGGGGTCCCGGACAGCATCGTGCGGAGCCGCGGTGGGTCGCCACTCGTCATCAGCACCGGATCGGACACGCTGCGCTCGAGCTCTGGCGATCTCGGCTTCACGGGACAGGTGTCGGTGAATGGCCTGTCGTTCCAGCGCGGCCGATGGCGCGCGGACGACTTCACCATCACCGCGCGTGCCTCGTTCCGCAACACGCTGCTCGGCCTCTTCCAAAAGGTACGCGAGAATCCGCTGCAGGCGATCCCGATCGCTTCATTGGCTGGGCTCGCACTGCTGTTGCTGCCGCTGGCGCGCACCAATCAGCGCATGGTGAACGGGATGGGTACCAGCATCGCGCGCGGCATCGGCGCGCTGCGTGATGGCGCGGCCGCATTCGGTGCGGGCAAGCTCGCCCACCGCATTCCCATCGAGGGAGATGATGACCTGTGGGACACCGCGCGGCAGTTCAACCAGATGGCCGAGGGACTGGAACGCGCGCGCGAACTCGAGAAGGAGCGCGACCGGCTCGAGAACGAACTGGAACTGGCGCGCCGCATCCAGGCGCGACTGCTGCCGGACGGCCCACCGAGTATCGCGGGACTCGACATCGCCGGGCTGTCCGAGTCCGCGCGTGAAGTAGGAGGCGACTACTTCGACCATATCGACCTGGGCGGCGGCCGCGTGCTGTTGGTGATCGCGGACGTCTCGGGCAAGGGGGTACCGGCCGCGTTGATCATGTCGGGCTTCCGCGCGTCGCTCATGAGCCAGGACACGCAGGGCGCACCGCCCGACGTGGTGGCGAGCCGGGTGAACGACTTCCTGCACAAGAGCGTCGATCCGGGCAAGTTCGTGACTGCGTTCCTCGGGTTCTTGGACGCGACCACCGGCCGGTTCGTCTACGTGAACGCCGGGCACAATCCACCCATGCTGCTGCGCAACGATGGCCGCGTCGAACTGCTCACCGAGGGCGGTCTCATCCTCGGCATCATGGCGGGTTCGCCGTTCACCAGCGGCGAGGCCACGCTGGCGCCGGGCGAACTCGTGGCACTCTATACAGACGGCGTCACCGAGGGTGCCGACGCTTCACAAGAGCAGTGGGGCGAGGACCGGCTGATGGTCCAGATCCGCGCGGCCGGCCGCGAGAGCGCGGCAGCGCTCGCTCAACGCATCGTGCGCGAGGTGCGCGCGTTCGAGGGCGAGACCGGGCCCGCGGACGACATCACCGTGCTCATCGCGAAGCGGGTGGCACCGCCGGCCTGAGCCGGACCGCATCGCCCACAGCCCGGCGCCTGGCCTCGAGTCGCACGCCCAACTCCAGAGTGGCAGCGTTGCTCGCATCGAGCCGGCGCAGGACGTCCAAGTGCGCGAACGCCTCGTCCCAGTGGCCCTGTTCGCCCAGCGCCTGTGCGAGTACTTGCCGGGCGGTGAGGTCCTCGGGCGCGATCTCGACAAGTGGCTGCAGAAGCTTCTCCGCCTCCGCGGCACGGCCGGTCTTGAGATACGCGTAACCTCGCATGCCACCACTCAGCACCCGATACGACACCGCGGCGCGATCGGTCTGCAGCGAATCGGCGTGGTCGAGCAGCGGCAGGAGTTCCGCGAAGCGCTCGCCATAGACCAGCGGTTGAGCGGCGAACATCGCGCGAATGGCATCGGGCTCCACCAGTGCCACGGGGGGCTCGTGCCCGCCTTCTCCCTGTAGGATCGTCCACACCGGAGTGTCGAGCGCGGCGCGGAACACGTCGAAGCGCAGCCAGGCAAGCGTTGCATCGCGGTACCAGACCTGAAGCGCGTGCGGTCCGCCGAACGCGTACTCGATGCCATGCGGCAGGTTCTGTTGGACCACGACCGAGCCAGCCGGCAGATGCGGCCAGCGTTGCTGGAGCCGGGTTCGCGCCGCGCGCATGAAAGTCTGCAGCCTTGTGAGCCGGGCATAGTCCATGAACGCTCCGGTCTCGGGGGCCTCCTGTAGCACGAACGAGGTCGGCCCCGGTGCGCGTTCCAAGGTCGCGAGTCGCAGCACGGTGACGGCGAGCGCGAGCGCCGGATGAGCCGCGCCGGTCAATGCGATCGCCGACACTCCGAAGCCCGCGCTCGCGTAGTGGCTGCGATTCGGCTGCCACGACGGGAAGATGGGTGCCAGCGTGGCGGTCGCGAGGACGAACCACGCCGCTCCCCACACGCACCACGGCAGGATCGGGGCGAAGCGCTCACGAGCCTGTGCACGCATGACGAGCAGGACCAAGGCCAGCAGCAGGATGAGCGGCGCGGCGATCGCCACCGGGACATCGTCGGGTGACGGCACGATGGGCAGGCTTGCGAGCGCCTTCAGGCTGCCCGCGAACGCCCACTGGAGCTTGTCCGCGAACGTGGCCGACAGCGCTTCGGCGGAACCCGCGATGCGCTGCGGCAGTTCGAGGTGCGCGCGCTGGCGGATCGCGAGCGTCGCCGCACCCCACACGGCCAGTACGCCCGCCGAGCCAAGTGCTGCCCGCAGTCGTTCGCGTCGGTCGCGCGCCGCGCCGGGCACGAACGGCAGTAGCAGACCCGTCACGATGGCGACCTCCTTGCACAGGAGCGCGGCAGCGAGAGCGGCCAACGCCCCGAGCCAGCGCCGGCGCGCGGCTTCATGCACGGCGAGCGCGCTCGCCACGAACAAGCCGAGGTCGACGAACTGAGTGGGCCAACTCGCGATCGTGCGCGTGCTCTCGGCCCCGAGCGTGAATGCGGCCGCCATGCATGCCAACGGGCCGGTCCACGTGAGTCGCAGCGTGCGGTACAGCAGCAGCGCGCCAAGTGCGAGCAACCCAAGGTGCAGGACGGTCACCAGGGCGGGGTTCGTCACCAGCAATGGCCCGAGTGCGGCGTAGTAGAGCTGGTGGGGGATCGGGCGCCAGAACGCACTGGACCCGCCACCATCGAGCAGGCTGCCCATGCCCTGGAGCAGCGCGCGGTGCAGGAAGTCGAAGTCCTCGGCCACCGGTTCGCCCCACGGCGCGCCCGCCATGCGTTGCGCCAGCGGGAGTATGGCGAGCAGCGTCAGCCAGGCCCAGGCATCGGCGAACAAGCGTGGTGGCGCGGCGGTCGGTGGAGCCACGGCGAGCTCACGGGCGCGGGGCGCTGGGCCCGGCCCGTGAGGACGCCGTCGTGCATTCACCAGATGACCACACGCACGTCATCACCGCGGTACATCGCGTCGCCCGGCTTGATGCCGAAGGCCGCGTAGAACTCGGGGATGTTCGCGAGCGGCCCATTGACGCGCAGGAATCCGGGAGCGTGCACGTCGGTCATGATCTGCTGCTGCAGGGCTTCGGCCCGGCGCTGGCCGAGCCACGACAGTGCGTAGCCCAGGAAGTAACGCTGATCCGGCGTCAGGTCGTTGATCTTCTCGCCCGACTTCCACTGTTCGGTCTTCTTGAACGCCTCGTAGCCGAGCACGACGCCGCCCAGATCGGCGATGTTCTCGCCCAGTGTCGCCTGGCCGCGCACATGCTTGCCGCCGATGACGTAGGCGCTGAACTGGTCGGCGAGTTTCTTGGCGCGTGCGGTGAACTGCGCCGAGTCCTCGGGCGTCCACCACGGGTTCAGGTTGCCGTTCGCGTCGGACTGCCGGCCCTCGTCGTCGAAGCCGTGCGTGATCTCATGGCCGATCGTCGAACCGCCGGCATACGAGTACAGGATGGCGTCGTCGACGAGCGAGTCCGGCACACCCGGCAGCATGAACGCCGCGGCCGGCAGGACGATCTCGACCTTGGAGCCGTCGTAGTAGGCGTTGTAGGTCTGCGGTGTCATGTCCCACTCGGTGCGGTCGATCGGCTTGCCGAGCTTGTCGGCCTGATGCTTGAACCACCACGTGTTGACCGCGACCTGGTTGTCGACGTACGAGTCGCGCGAGATCGCCAGCGAGGAGAAGTCCCGCCACTGATCCGGGTAGGCGACCTTGCGCGTCACCTTGTCGAGCTTGAGCAGTGCGGCTTGCTTGGTGGCGTCGCTCATCCACGGCAGCGCCTGGATGCGGTCGCGATACACACTGATGATGTCCTCGGTCAGCCGCGTGTAGCGCGCCTTGGTCGCCGGCGAGCAGTACTTCTTCACCCACTCCTGCCCGAGCAGTTCGCCCATGGCGTTCTCGGTGGCGTCGAGCATGCGCTTCCAGCGCGGCCGTTGCGTCTTGGCGCCGGACAGCGTCTGCCCATAGAAGTGGAAGTCCTCCTCGTCGAACGCGCGCGACAGATTGGAGGCCAGTTCGTTGACCACGATCCAGCGCAGGTACGCCTGCCACTCCGACAGCCGGGCGACGCTCAGGCACGAATCGACCTGCCTCAGGTACTCCGGCTGCCCGACGATGACCGTGTCCTGCAGCGGCACGCCCATGCTCGCGAACTGCGTCGCCCAGTCGATCGTCGGCGTGAGCTTGTTGAGCTGGGCCAGCGACAGCTTGTTGTAGTTCGCCCACGGGTCGCGCCGCTGCTCGAGCGTGCGTGAGCGGCTCGCGAACGCGGTCTCGAGCTTCATGACCGCAGCCGCCGAGTTGTTGGACGTCAGGGAGTCCTCACCGAGCAGCGCGAACATGGCGGTCAGGTGCTTGACATACTCGCCGCGGACGCGTTTCGTGGTGGCGTCCCGGCCGAAATAGTAGTCGCGGTCCGGCATGCGGATGCCGCCCTGGAACAGGTGCACGCGATAGCGCTCGCTGTCCTTCTCGTCCTGCCCCACGTAGAAGCCGTACAGCGGCCGGAAGCCCAGCCCCTGGAAGCGCCCGACCAGCTTGAGCATCTCGGTGCGCGTGTGGATGTCGTTGATCATGGACAGATAGGGCTTGAGCGGTGCGGCGCCGGCAGCGTCGATGACCAGGGAGTCCATGCCGGACACCCAGAAGTCCCCGACCTTCTGCGCGCTCGTGCCTTTCGCCGACTTCGACTTGGCCGCGTCCTCACAGATCTGCAGGCGCTGGCGATAGGTCTCCTCGTTCACCAGGTTCCCGATGCCCCAGCGCGATTCCGAGGCCGGGATCGGGTTGTCCTTGAGCCAGCGGCCGCACGCGTATTTGAAGAAGTCGGTGCCCGGTGAGACCGAGCGGTCCATGTTGCGGACCAGCGGATCGAGTTCTGGCGGCAACGACGGGCCGGCCGTGGCCGGCCTGGCGACCGCCGTGAGAACGGCAAGGGCGAAGAGCGCGGCGGGCCACAACGGGCGGTTCCAGCACCGAGTCATGCGAATCCCTTTCGTGAACGGAGGTCGGAAGTCCGCCGGGCACATTAGAGCGGGTCGCGTGGGGCCGCCAGTGGAACGGCACGAACGCGACGGGAGGCCCTGTCTGGGGCCTCCCGTGCGTGTGTTCATTCGATTGGAGCGCGACTCGAGCCGCGGACTACGCCGCCTTGGCCACGTCCTCGTCATCGTCATCGGCGTCCGGGCTGCCCGCCAGCGGGAACTCCACGATCTTGCCCCTGCCGCTAACACGCGTCGTGGTCCGGCTCTGTTCGCGCAGGTCCTCGATCGAGGACTCGGCCTGCCGCACCAGCGCCTGCAGCGAACCGGCCTTCTCGACCGCCTGGTCGACCAGCACCTTCTGGCCTTCCAGCACCTCGAGGCTCGAGCGCACCTCGACCAGCAGGGCATCGGCGCGCGACAGACGCTCTTCCGCCTGGCCGATCTGGCGCTTGCGCTCTTCCAGCGTGTTCTTGGTATCGCGCAACTGCTTCAGTTGCCCGAGCACGTCCTTGAGCACGGTGCGGCCCTGTTCGAGTTCCTGGTGCGCCGACGTGATCTCGCGCACATGCGTGCTGGTCTTCTCGGCCATCGCGAACATGCGGTCCAAGTCGCCCTGCAGCGACTCGATCGTGCCCTGGCGCGAAGCGATCAGCTCCAGCGACCGCGCGATCTCCTGCTCCGTGACGTTCCACTTCGACATGCGAAGTTCGAAATCGCCCAAGCGCTTCTCGACCGTGCGCAGGTTCTGGGAGCGGTCCTCGAGCTGCGACGTCAGTTCGTCGACCTCGAGCACGCGCTGATCGGCATTGCTCAACATCGTCGTCAGCTTCAGCGCCATGGTCTCGAGCTGGCTGCCGGCATCGGCGGCCTGCTCGCGCAGCTCGGAAGCCTTGGCCAGCGCCTGCGAAGCCTCGCCCACCGCATGCTGGCGCTGCTCGATCTCCCTGCGCAGTACCCGCGTCTCCTCGGCGATGTGCTCCACCGACTCGCAGCGCGACTGCACGTTCTTGACCACGCGTTGCACGTCCTCGGCCTGCGACGTCGCCTGCTCGACCTTCGCCGTGACGTCGGCGATGGTGCTGGCCACGAGATCCGCGGTCTCGGCGTGCTGCCCGAGGCTCACGAAGCGCACTTCGGCGGCCTCCATGCGCTGCGACAGCTGCTGGCCGCGCTCGTCCATGCGGGCGCTGAGCGAGCCCAATTCCGCCAGCCGGCGATGCAGGTCGTCCACGAACTCGCGCCGCGTATCGATCGCCGCGGTCGAGTCCTGGAGCCGCTGCGCCTGCTTCTGCACGGCTTCGAGCACCGGCTCGTAGGCCTTGAGCTCGGTGAAGCGCGTGCGCAGGTCCGACACCGTTGCCACGACCTCGTCCAGCCAGTGGCGCGTCTCGCCCTGGCCCTGCCGGACGCGGCCCATCTCGTCCTGCGCCAGCTGCATCTGCTCGAGCGCGTCCTTCACCAGGGCGTGCGAGCCGGCCAGCCTGGCGAGATCGGCAAGGCCGGCCTCGACGTTCTGGCGCGACGACTCGATGCGGACGACCTGCTCGTGCACCGACTTGGCCGTCTCGGCCGTGGTGTCGAGCTCGCGGCGCATGGCCTGGAGCTTCGACATCTCGCGGTCGACCTGACCGACTTCCTGCGACAGTGAAACCAGATGGGATGACACCGCGGCGACCTGGTGCTTGAGTTCGCCCATCGACATGCTCGCCTCGCTGAGGCTCTTGAAGCGATGCTCGCAGGTGTTGAGCTCGCCACGCAGGTCGGCGACGCGCTGGCTCACGGACTCCAGACCGCGGCCTTCGAAGTCGAAGCGCTCGATGGTGTTCTTCATCTCGTCCGAGACCGACGACAACTCCTGGCGCGTGGCCACGACCTGCTCGTGGGCCTCGCGCTGCAGTTGCGTGATCTCGCTCGAGCGGTCGATCACCGCCTCGTGCAGCGACTTGAGCGCGACGACCTGTTCGGCCAGGGCCGCCAGTGCCTTCTCGTTGTCCTTCTGCTGGCGCACACCAGCGTCGATGTTGCGCATGGCGCGGTCCAGGTGCTCGGTCTGCGTGAGCGCACGGTCGAGTGCTTCGCGATGGGCTTCGAGCGCGGCAGTCTTCTGTGCCACCGAGTCGCCGAGCGCCTTGAGCGTCACCATCTCGCGCTTCAGCTCGTCGACGCGGTTCTGCACGCCGTCGAGCGATTTGACCGACATCTCGACACCTTCGACGCGGCGCTCTTTGTCGGAAAGCGAGCGGCCGAGATCGTCACGACGACGGTCCATGACCTCGAGCTTCTGCAGCGCGGTCTTCTGCTGGTCGAGCAGGCGGTCGTGCTGGTCGCGCAGGCGTGCCATGCGCTCGACCGCGCCCTCGAGCTCGCCGCGCAACGACGCGGCGTCGCCCCGCAGCAACTGGAACGGCTTCTCGACTTCCAGGAAGCCGGTCAGGCGTTCCTTGAGCTCGGCGGCGAGGCCGACCTTGCTGACGAGCTCCGACATCGACGACTCGATCTTCTGCGAGCCCTCGAGTGCGCTCGACAGCCGCGACTCCGCCCACTGCGTGCTCTTCGTGAGGCCCTCGGCGCGATCTTCCAGATTCTGCAGGAGCTCGGAGAGTTTCACGAGGCCCTGGAAGCGTTCTTCCATCTGCCCCAGGCGGCCGCGCATGGCCTCGACATCCGTCTCGGTCTGCGCCAGTGGTTCGCCGAGCTTGCGCAAGCGATCGGCCCCCGCCTTGGATCCCTCGACCAGCGCCTCGTAGCGCTCGCGCTCGGCCTGCATATCGGCCAGCACGGCGCGCATGGCCTCGAGCATCTCCTGATCCTTGGATCCGTTCCCCATGAGGTTCTTGAGCAGCGGCTTCATCTGGCGCTCCTTGGATGAAAGCATGAAAGCTTACGCTCGCACGGCAGTGTGGGGACCGCCGGTCGAGCTGCTTGGGATGGTGGGCAGCTCGTCAGGCTGGAGGTATCGGCCGGTACAGGGTGGTTCCTGTGGGTGAAATCCCGACCGCTGGGTCGAACGATCACCTTGTCTCCGGGGGGCGCTGGCCGCAGATTCAGAGCTCGCCGTGAGTCGTTGCTGGTGCGGCGAAGATTGTTGGGCCCCCTCAGACCGCTCGCGGGAGGGTCCCGGGAGCAGATCCGGGCTTTCGGGACAACGACTTAGCCGGCTGGGCGAGGCGGCCAACAATCTTCGCCCCACGAGGTAAGTGGTTGTGTAGCAACATTGAACAAGTGGATGGCAGAGTGGCCCCGGCGAGCGTGGTCCCAAAGATGTATCTCAGGGCCACTTCGGCACACCTGTTGAGTTGAGAGGGCCGGAGGAGAGACCGGCCCACGAGCCGCCCTGAGCTCGCAAACCCGCACACGTCGTGGCCGCCTATGGTTCCCGATCGAACGCCACGGAGAGAGAGACCATGAAGCGCTTTGCCAGCCTGCTGCTGATCGCCCTCGCGAGCACCGCATCCGCCACGGGCATCACGGGAAACGTGTCGACCTCGACGGGGCCGGTGTGGCCGTGCGACATCGACGTCTTCAACCGCACGACCAACACGATCGTCGTCGGCATCGCCGACTCGACGCTTCCGAACGGCGACTACAACCTGGTGCTGCCGAACGGCCGCTACGACCTGTTCTTCAAGCCCAAGGTCGGCCAGCACATCTTCAAGGGCGAGCGGCTCGACCAGCGCGTCAACAACAACACGCTCTCGGTCTTCGTATTCCTGCCGAATGGCGGTGTCTATGTGGGCGGCCACGTGCAGGGCACCGACAATGCCCCGGTCGCGAACGTCAACATCAAGTTCCTGGATGCCGTGGGCAACGCCCCGACCAACATCCAGGACAGCGCGACCGATCTGGCCGGCAACTTCAACGCGATGGTGGACCCCGGCAACTGGCACCTCGAGGTCATCCCGGCGCTGCTTTCGCATCGCGTGCCACTCTCGATCCCCGGACCGTTCGTCTCGGATATCGCGCTCGGCAACATCGTGGTCCAGACCGGCAGTATCACCACCTGCACGGTCACCGACCCGACACTGTTCCCGATCGCTGGCGCCAAGCTCACGGTGCGCACGGTGCCGGGCCGCGACAAGGTATTCGTGCCCGCGAACAACACCACGGCTTCTGGCGTCGTTCAGGCCGTGCTTCCCATCGGCTCGATGTTCGACTTCATCGCGGAGCCGCCCGCGGGGCTGATCACGACCTACGCGACCCTCACCCAGTACAACGTCGTGGTCGGGGCCGCCGATGTGACGCTCCCGAACTTCGCCCTGCCGGTTGGCCGCGCGCTCACGGGGCACGTCATCGACGGCGGTACGGGGTTGAACCTGTTCAACGTCGACATCGACGTCGACAAGTGGCTGCCAAGCGCCTATCCGCGTATCGAGACTCCGAACGACTTCACCAACGCGTTCGGCAACTTCCTGGTGACCGTCGCGAGCGGTAACTACCGCATCACCCTCAATCCGCCGGTCTTGACCAAGTGCCTGCCGGTGCGCATCAACAACTTTATCGTCGGTGCCGGCCCGCTCAATCTGGGCAACATCCCGTGCCCGAAGGGTCACTGGCTCGACGTGAACGTGGTCGAGCAGGGCACCGGCTTGCCACTCGCGGGTGTGAACCTCGACCTCGAGAACCTCGATACCGGCCTCAAGCTGATCACCGTCGGCGACGTCACGGATGCCAGCGGCTTCGCGCGTCTGGTCTGCGACAACGCTTACTACAGGATCAAGGGCATCCCGACGAGCGCCACGCATGACACCGCGTGGTCCCTGGGCGGCGTGCGGACGCTCGCGGACACCGTGTACACGCTGGTCATGCCGCGCAAGGGCATCCTGGGCGTGGGTGGCTCGCGCGTCAGCACGCTGCGCATGTCGTCCCCATGGCCCAACCCCAGCCGAGCCGGCATGAACTTCGCCTTCGCCGGTCAGGGTCGCGGCCGCCTCGACATCGTCGATGTCACGGGACGCATCGTCGCCACGCCGTGGCAGGGCGAACTCGCCGGTGAGCAGACCACGCGCTGGACCGGCTCGGATGATCAGGGCCGCTCGGTTCCCGATGGCATCTATTTCGCCCGGCTGCACGCCGGTCCCTCAGACAGCGTCCGCCGCATCGTCATCACACACTGACACCCACGCGGCGGAACGCACGCGCCCCCGGCTGGGTCCATCCGGCTGGGGGCGACGTGTGTCCGGCGGCTTGACCGCCCTCTACTTGCGCTTGCCCCACGTCGGCGGTGGGGGCTCGGTCATGCGGCGCTCGACCGGCTTGTCGGCGAGTTGCTTCAATGCCACATCGACCGCGCGCTCGAGCTGTGCGTCGTGCCCCGCGACCACGTCCTTGGGCCAGTTCTCCACATCGACATCCGGTGCGACCCCTTCGTTCTCGACCGCCCAGTGACCGTCGGCGGCGAAGTATCCGCCGCGCGGCGCGATCATCGAGCCGCCGTCGATGAACGTCGGCGTGTCCGCGGTATGCACGAGGCCGCCCCACGTGCGCTTGCCGACGATGGTCCCGAGCTTGCGGGCACGGAACATGTACGGCAGGTAGTCGCCGCCTGAGCCGGCCATCTCGTTCACGATCATGACCTTCGGGCCCCAGATGCCCGCGGCCGGACTCGTGAACGGCACGCGGTCGCCGGCGACGTTGTTGAAGTAGCCGTCGAACGTGCGCGCCATGACCTGGATCATGTAGTCGGCCGCCGAGCCGCCACCGTTGTAGCGCTCGTCGACGATCATGCCCTGACGGTCCTGCTGCGAGAAGTAGTAGCGGTTGAAGCTCGTGTAGCCCGGCTGGCCGGTGTTGGGCAGGTGGACGTAGCCGAGTTTCCCGCCCGAAAGCCGGTCGACCTTGCGGCGATTGTCCTCGACCCAGGCGCGCGTGCGCAGCGCCTGTTCGTTGGCCACCGGCACCACCGTCACGGTGTGAGCACCTTCGAGCGACGGCTTGCCGTTGATCGACA
>JANNWR010000367.1:0-2480 GCA_031408715.1 bacterium | reverse complement strand
GCCGCGGGCGTCGCCGCACCCACCGGGGCTGCGGGCTTGCCCGGTTTCACGGCGGCGGCAGGCTTGCTACCCGGCGCCATGGTCACCTGCGAGGCCACCACCTTGTCGCGCTCGCGCTCGAGCTTCTTCGTGTGGTCGCGTGCCACGGCGTTCTCGGGATCGAGATGCAGCGCACGCCGGAACTCTAGCAGCGCGTCGTCGATCTTCAGGAGCCCCATGTTCTCGTAGAACATGCCCTGATCGAGATGGCGCGTCAGCCGCTTCTTGCGCCAGCGCTCCCCCACCGCGGCGGGTTCGAACGCGTACTCCTTGAGCAGGTCCTTACCGCGCAGCAGGCCCAGTTGCTCGATGACGCCCTCGAGGTCCTCGCGCGCCTGCGAGATGGTCGCATAGCGCTTGCTGACGTCCTTGGCGAGCATCTTCCGGACCACGGCCGCGACGTCCTCGGGCACGAGTGGATTGAACTGCGTGACCTCGGGCGGATCGAACGTCAGGATCGAGCGCAGTACGGTCGCGTACGAGTCGCCCGAGAACGGCCGCTGGCCGCCCAGCAGTTCGTAGGCGACGACGCCGGTCGAGAAGATGTCGGAGCGCTCGTCGACGACCTCGCCCGTGGCCTGCTCGGGCGACATGTACGCCGGCGTGCCCATGACCGAGCCCACCATGGTCATCTGTGTGCTGGTCTCGTTGCCACTGCGCGCCAGCCCGAAGTCCATGAGCTTGATGGTGCCATCGGGCGTCAGCATGATGTTCGCCGGCTTGATGTCGCGGTGGATGATGCGATGACCGTGCGCATGCTCGAGCCCGCGGCACAAGTCGCGCAGCATGAGCAGCGCCATCTCGATCGGTGGCGTGCCGTGCGCTTCCAGCCACTGCTTCAGGTCCATGCCCTCGACGTACTCCATGCAGATGTACGCCACGTCGTCCTGCCGGCCGCAGTCGATGACCTGGATGATGTTCTCGTGCCGCATCATGGCTGCGGCGCGCGCTTCGCGCTCGAAACGCTGCACCAGCTTCTCGTCCTCGGCCAGATGCGGATACAGGATCTTGAGCACGACCGGGCGCTGCAATGACTTCTGCATGGCGAGGTACACCGAGGCCATGCCGCCACTGCCGATCTTCTTCTGCAGCTCAAAAGGACCGAAGTCCTTGTTCATCGCCATGACGGGGTCTTTCCTCTCGCACTCGCGGATCGCGCCTGGACCTCAGTCGGTCCCCTCGGCCAATCAGCATGCTGGCAGCGGGGGCTGGACGCAACGAGCGATTGTCCCCACCCGCTGGGTGGCCTCACCCGACCGCATCTCCTGGCAGCATCAACGGGAAACGGCGCCCGGCTTCAGCGCCCTTCGAACGCCAGTTCGATGTCAGTCCCCAACCGGAGGATGTCGTCCTCGGCGAGGGCGTGACGAATCACACGAGTATCATTGACCCAGGTGCCGTGCTCGGACTTGAGGTCCGTGACGACGATCGAGGTGCCCTGACGCTCCAGCATGCAGTGCTGGCGCGAGATGGTGTCCCGGACGAAGACCATGTCGTTCTCGCGCGCCGAGCCGACGGTGAGCGGCAGCTCGAACACCTCGTACCACTGACCGTCTTCGGGCCCACCCTGCACGACCAGCAGGCACTGCTGACGCCGGCGCCGCGACAGCATGAACACCGCCGCCCCGGCCAGCAGGGCGGCCACGACAGCAACGAGCACCACGATCATGCCACCGGATGACACATAGACCTCCTTGGCCACATACGACTTCTCGGCCTCCGCCTGCAAGCCACCGTCCCCGGCACGCACCGCCAGCCGGTGGGAGTTCTCATCCCGCTTCCAGCGCGCATCCTTGAATGTCATCCGGTAGCGGTCGAGGAGCGCGTGGATCCCGGGCGCGAGTTCGGCCGGCACCGCCCCGCGGGGCGTCATCGACCACAGCACGCCGCCGCTCCCCGACACCAGCCCTGCGAGTGCGGCGCGATCCGTCGCGTCACCCTCCGTCACCAACATCACTGCGATCGAGGTGACGCCATCCTGCCTCGCGGCGACCTCGAGATCGGCAGGGGTCGCACGGCTGCCCCGATCGATCGCTCGCGTCAGCACGAGCACCGCGGTCGCGCCGAGGCGGCGCGCCTTGGCGGCCTTGACCAGTGCGAACTGCACGGCATCGAACAAACGTGGCCCGCCCGCCGCGGCCACCGCGCCAAGCGCATCGCCGGCTTGCGTCAGCTCGCGCGCACTGAAGTCGCGGAACACCGGACGGTCGCCGGCGAGCACCACACCGATGCGATCGGCCGGTGCGAGTTCGGTTGCGACCGCACGCAGCGCGCCATCCACCGCGGCGGCTGTCTCGCCGCGAAGCAGCGGCGCATCGACCACGACCAGCAGTCGGCGCGGTCCAGCCGCGCCCGAGAACTCCGTCACGAGTTCGCCCACGCCCAGACCATCGAGCGTCAGGGACAGCTTTGACTGGAGCCGGTCGACGGGCGCGCCGCGC
>JANNWR010000366.1:0-3602 GCA_031408715.1 bacterium | reverse complement strand
TCGTGGGAGGGGGCGCGATCACAGATCCCGTCACCGGTGTCCTTCGGCCGAATAGCCCGCGCGTCGCAGGCATTGTGCTCACCTGCATCCCAGACGGCCACAGGGGCTGGTACATCGGCGGCGACTTCAGTGGCGTGGGTGGTCTGCCCAGAAAGAACCTCGCGCACATCTTCGGTGACGGACGCGTGGATGCCTGGGCGCCCGTTGTAGACGGCGAAGTGCGGACACTGGCGCTGTCCGGAAACACCCTGTACTTCGGGGGCTACTTCACCGCCGTCCAAGGCGTTTCGCGAAATAGCGTTGCGGCGGTGAGCATCGAGTCTGGTCAAGTAACTCCATGGAATCCCGACATACCCGACTTCGTTCAAGCTCTGGCGGTGTCAGGATCGACAGTCTATGTGGGCGGGTTCTTCTCCTCGGTTGGGGGCACCGCACGGCAATACCTCGCGGCCGTGGATGGCGTGCAAGGGAGGTTGTCCTCGTGGGATCCAGGCATGGATAATTTGGTCTTCGCGCTTCAGACGCGCGGCGAGACGCTATTCGTGGCAGGCAGGTTCTTCAATGTCGGAAATTCAGTCCGTACCCGTCTTGCAGCGTTCAACATGCGCTCCGGCGCGCTGCTCCCTTGGAGCATCAATATCGACCGCACGCCCCTCTTCCGGTTCGACTGTGGCCCCTGCGTCGCATCGATGGTGCTGGACGGCCCGAACCTCTACATCGTGGGCGGGTTCAATCGCGTGGGGGGGGCAGATCGACCCGGGTTGGCGCAGATCGACATTGCCACCGCGAGCGTGACCCCATGGAATCCGCATGTCACCATGCGACCAGGCGCAGGACCCGCGAATCTCGATGTCCTTGCCATTAGGGGAACAACGGTCTACGTGGCGGGCATCTGCGACAGCATCGGCGGCCAGAGGAATGTGTTTACCAGCGCGGTGGATTCGCGCACTGGGGCCGCCGTGCCCTGGTCCCCCAACCCGAATTTCTACCCTCTGGCCATGGCCGCAAGCGGGGATGCCGTGTTCGTCGGCGGATCTTTCACGAGCGTCGGGACCACCGTGCACCGGCAGGGCCTGGCCGCATTCGACCTTCGCACCGGGGCAGTCACGCCATGGGACCCCGCTCCCGATGGCCAGCCACTCACGATGGCCGCCCGAGGTGGTCGGATCTACGTCGGCGGTACGTTCCTCAGCGTAGGAGGCCAACTCCGACCCGGCGTGGCGGCACTGGATGCGGTAACGGGCCTCGCCACATCGTGGAACCCGAACTGCAACTCCTCGGTCTCAGCGATCGCCTTCGCGGAGACGACAGCCTATCTGGGTGGAACTTTCTCCTCTATTGGCAGCGAACCACGAACCGCACTCGGCGAAGTCACGCTGTCGACCGGCTCGCCGACGCCATGGGATCCGCGCCCGAATGATCAAGTCACGGCACTTCTCGTCGATGGCGGCATCGTCCGCGTGGCGGGATGGTTCTCGGCCATCGGTGGGGCCGGCCGCTCGTTCATCGGTGCCGTGGACCGCGAGACGGGGCTGGCGACGAGTTGGGATCCGCAAGCGGACCAGACCGTGAGCTGCATCGCGCAGGCTGACACGACTGTGTATCTCGGCGGGTCGTTCAATCACGTCGGCGGAACCCCTCGCAACGCGTTCGCAGCGGTGGGCGCGGCAGGTGGAGTAGCGCTGCCGATCACGGCGGACGCGGACCAGGAGGTGAACCAGATAGTGGTCCGAGATGGCGTCGTATATTTGGGTGGTTCGTTCCGCAACCTGGGAGGACGACCACGGTTCTGCCTGGCGGCCATCGAAGGCGCCACGGGGCGCGTGCTCGACTGGGACCCGCAGCCGGATGGGATCGTGTGGAACATGACGGACGGCACCGACCAGATCTTCCCGGTGGGTGCGTTCGCGCGCATGGGCGTGTCGCCGGTGGGCCTCGTGGCCGGCCTGAGTCACGCCAGCACGGACCCCGTGCCACCGCCGACCGCGAGCACACCGCGCATGCGGTTCGTGGGTGTGACCAACCCCTGTCGCGCCGAGGGCGTCGTGCACTTCACCCTGGAGAGCGCGGCCATCGTGGATCTCGACGTGTTCGACACCCAGGGCCGCCACGTGCAGCGACTGCTCGCGGGCTCGCCCCAAGCGGCAGGCGAGCACGAGTTGCCCGTGGACACGCGCGATTGGAGACCGGGGTTCTACTTCTATCGGCTGACGGGCGGCTCCGACGTGGCTACTCGGAAAATGGTGGTGCTGCCGTGATCGAGTGTTCAAGCTCTCGAGGCTGACGAGTAGCGTCCTTCCGCGATGGTCTACGATGATGCGCTACGATGATGCGCTACGATGGCGCCGCCGGCACGATCACGAAGCGGATCGTGAAGCTGGGGCGGTAGACCGGCGTTCGCCATTCGCGTCACACCTCCGGAGACATGCCATGCCTCGCTCGCTCGTTGCCATCGCACTCGCACTGATCGCATGCGCCGCTTCGTCATGCGCACCCACGAAGAACGGTGCGCCGTGGAGCAACGTGCGCGAGGTCACGCCGGCGTTCCTGCTGAGCACACCGGCAGGCTGGCGTGCCGCCGATGCCTCGCTCGCGCTAGACGACCGTGGGCGCGTCGCGCTCACGTGGGTGACACGTGACACCGTGGGCGCCGACCTGTGGCTCTCGGTGAGCGCCGACTCCGGTGCGCACTGGAGCGCGGCGCTGCGCGTGAACACCCGGCCGGGCAAGGTCTCGAGTTATCCCGAGAGCCGCCCGGTCGCGACATGGGATCGCAGCGGCATGCTGGTGGTGGCCTGGGCCGCCGCACGCGACAGCGGACAATATGCCGACGACATCGCCGTGCGCGTCAGCGCCGATGGCGGGCGTGTCTTTGGTCAAGTGACGCTGGTGAACTCCGACCACACCGACTCGCTCTCGACCTATCACGGCTTCGCCGCGCTCACCATGCTGCCCGACGGGCGGCCCTACGTGGCGTGGATCGATGGCCGCGCTCAAGCGGGCTTCGGCGACGAGCCCACTCGCGCCGAGATCCGGGCCAGCACGAGTCGCGATGGTGGTGCTTCATGGACCGCCGATACGCTCATCGCGCGCGACGTGTGCCCGTGCTGCCACATCGCGCTCGCCAGCAGCATGCGCCAGACCGGCGCGATCGACGTGGCGCTGGCGTACCGCGGCGCGGCCGATGACTTGCGCGACCCGCGGCTCGCCGTGTCGCATGACGGTGGCGACACGTTCGCACTCGACACGCTGGTGTCGGCGGATCGCTGGAAGTTGCCGGGCTGCCCGTCGGTGGGTCCCGCGCTGACGATGGACATCGGCGGCGGGCACTACGCGTGGTTCACGGGCGAGTCGCCCGACGACGATTCCCTGAACGCCGTCAGCGCACGGCCTGCGCCCGGCGTGTACCTGGTGCCGTGGCGGATCGATGCGGGTGCGACCGGGCCCAAGCGCGCACTGGCCGATTCGCTGGGCGATCCTTCGCGCCCGATGCTGGCACGCCTCGACACCGGCACACTCGTCGGCGCGATCGGAGCGGCCGCGAGCGGGCCCGCACGCAAGGTGCTCGCTCTGCGCCGGCTCGAGCTGGATGGCGTGCTGTC
>JANNWR010000365.1:0-8393 GCA_031408715.1 bacterium | reverse complement strand
ATGCCGGTGTGTGTCCGCTGCCTGTTCGAGAGTCGCGAGCCCGACGGTTGCACGCGCCATCCGCACGACCGTGTGCACGTGGCATGGCTCTATGACGAACGCGTCGCGGCACTCGTGCATGCATTCAAGTTCGGCGGCCGGCCGGGGCTGGCGGCAGTACTGGCAGCACCGCTCTCCCAGGTGCTGTTGCCCGTGCTCCCGCGCGGCGTGCTCGTGACGGGTGTGCCGCTGCACGCTGCCCGGCGGCGTGAGCGAGGCTACGATCAAGCGGCGGCGCTCGCGGAAGCGCTCGCCACAGCACTCGGTGCGCCCTACGTGCCGGACTTGCTCGAGCGCACTCGTGCAACCGCCGCGCAGAGCGCGCTTGGTCCGCGTGCGCGACGCGACAATGTGGCCGGGGCATTTCGTCTGCGCCATCCCGCGTGGGTGAGCGCTCGCGACGTTCTCGTGGTGGACGACGTCGTGACCACCGGGGCGACGCTGCACGAGGCCATGCGCGCCCTGCGCGCCGGGGGAGCGCGTCCGATCGGTGCCGCCGCCGCCTGGGCACAGTAGGCGGCCTGGCTGAGCGCCAGCGGGCAGCGCGTGCGAGTGAGGTGGGGAGTCTGGGGCGCGGAGCTTCAGGGCGCTGGGCGGGGGACTGCTGAGAACGAGTTCGCACCTCGCGCCATTCCCATGCATCCGAGGCAGGTGGGCTGTCGGCTGCCCCCTCAGCGCCGGTCCATGCGCGACCTGCTAGATTCCGTGCCCCGACCTTCCGCCGACCCACTCGCCGACCCCACTCGAGAGCCCATGTCCCACCTGCACATCCCGGATGGCATCCTACCCGCGATCCTGTGGATTCCAGGCTTGCTGGTGATGATGCTGATGTTGTTCTGGAGTTCAAGGTCGCGCACGTGCCGGGACGGCGGTCCGCGCCTGATCGCGTTCCAGAGCGCGCTCGGCGGCATCATGCTGGCGGTGATGGCCCTGCCCGTGCCGATCACGGCGTTCGACTACTGCATGACGCTGGCCGGCCCGATCGGAGTGCTGCTCGGAGCCGCACCGGCGTTCCAAGTGAGTTTCGTGGTCACGCTCATCCTGGCGCTTCTCGGGCAGGGTGGTTTCACGGTGATCGGGCTCAACACACTGGTGCTGGCGATCGGCGCGATGCTGGCGCGGCCCCTGTACATGCGAAGCGTGCGCGCGCTTGGTCCGGCCCGGGCCATGGCCATGGCGACTGCCGTGTCGCAACTGTTCTCGACGCTGTGCTGGGCAGTGCTGTTGTTGCTGTCGGTCCGCCTGACCCCCAACGTCGCCGGCGAGCACGAAGTCCAGCACGCCATGATCCAGGTCTGGCAGCGGGTCGGCGCGGCGGTAGTCGTGCCCCTGCTGCTGCTCGCCGTCGCATTGGAATCGCTGCTCGGCTATGGTCTGGCGCACTTCCTGGACCGCGTGCGGCCGGACCTGCTGCCGGACGCCATGGGCTCGGACCGCGCTCGCGCGACCCCCGTGCTCGGTACTCCATCCGGAACCCCATGATCAACACCTTCGCCCAGATCGATTACCTCGCCAGTGCCGGGCGTTCGCCCTGGCACCGCGCCAGTGCGGTCGCCAAACTGGGCCTGACGGCGGTCTTTGTCGCGCTCGCCGTCATCACTCCGTCGTGGGGCGTGCTCGCCGTGTTGCTGGCGACCGCATTGCTGATGTGCGCGACCGCGCAGGTCCCGCTCCGGCTCGTGCTCGCGGCAGCCAGTACACCGATCCTGTTCTCGTTGATCTTCGTCACCGCACACGTCCGAGCCGACTGGGGCGAGCCCCTGATCCTGTTCGTCCGCCCGATGGTCGCGAGTCTGACCGCCGTGTGGCTGGTCAGTACGACGCCCTATCCCGACCTGTTCGCTCCGCTCACCCGGTTGCTGCCGCGCGGAGTCGGCGACAGCCTGTTCCTCACGTACCGCGCGGTGTTCGCGTTGTTCTCGCGCACCGAGCGCATGTGGACGGCGCTGCGCCTGCGCGGGGCGATGGCCCGGCCGGTGCGCGAGCGTTTCGCGGTCATGGGCGAGGCCGTCGGCACCGTGGTGCTGTCGGGATTCGACCGCAGTCAGCGTCTCTACCAGGCGATGCAACTGCGCGGGCACAGCGGCCGCATCTGTGGCTGCCGGCACTATCTCGAGTTCACCCGCGAGGACTTCTGGGTGTTCCTCACACTGGCCTGGGCGGCGGTCTCGAGCGCGGTGCTCTGGCACATGGGGTCCGAGTGAGCCACGACCACAAGCATTCGCCTGGCCCTGCGCACTCGCACGCGCCGCACGAGTCGCACGCGCTGCAGCACCCGAGTACCCCGGAACCCATCGTGCGCGTGTCGTGTGTGCGGCATACGTATCCCGACAAGACCAGCGTGCACCTGTGCGGGCTCGACTTCGTGGTGGGTGCGGGTGAACGTGTCGTGGTGCTGGGGCCGAATGGTTGCGGCAAGAGCACGCTGCTGTATCACATCCTCGGGCTGCTGGCGCCGGAAGAGGGTCTCGTCAGCGTGTTCGGGGTGGACCCGGCGCGGCAGTTCTCGAAGATCCGTGAACGCGTCGGCGTCCTGCTGCAGAACGCCGACGAGCAGATCATCGCGCCTACCGTCTGGGACGATGTCTCGTTCAGCCCGCGCAACTACGGCTACACCGAGGCCGAAGTCGAACTCAAGGTGAACTACGCGCTCAAGCGCATGGGGATCGAGCACCTGCGCCACAAGGTCTGTCACTACTTGTCCGGAGGCGAGAAGCGCAAGGTCGCGCTCGCCGGCGGATTGGTGCTGGAGCCCGAACTGCTGGTGCTCGACGAACCGTTCGAGGGCCTCGATCCGGCCTCTCGCAACGAGATGGTCGAACTGCTGAACCAGCTCAACCGCGAGCACGGCGTGTCGTTCGTGGTCGCAACCCATGACGTGCAGTTGGTCGCGCCGCTCGCCGACCGCGTATACGTCTTGAAGTCCGGTGGCGAGATCGTCGCCCAGGGTCCGCCCTCGGAGGTGTTCCAAGACCCCGAGATGCTGCGCGCCTCTAACATCGAGCCGCCCGTGCTGGCGGAGTTGTTCCAGCGCCTCGAGGCACTCGGCCACGTTCTCGGCCGGCCGCAGACGCCGGAAGCCGCCGCCGCCCGGTTGCTGCAGTGGGTGGCCGCCGAGCGCGACCGCGCTGCCGCGGCGGTCGCCTCCGCGCTCAGCGACGCGCATGGTTCGATCCCCGCAATGTCTCCGGTCACGTTGGCTGCGCGCGCCGCAGCTGCGCCCGAACCACCACCCGGCTCGTGAGCGGCGACCTGTTCGGCGCTGCCCCGGGTGCGCTGCCGCCCGGTACGGCGAGTGACGGCTCGCTGCCCGAGGAGCCGGGCCCCAATGCCCCGCTCGCCGATCGCATGCGGCCGCGCCACTTCGACGAACTGGTCGGCCAGGAGCACCTGCTCGAGGAAGGCAGCCCGGTCGCACTCATGCGCGACGGCCGCCACTTGTCGAGCATCGTGCTGTGGGGGCCGCCCGGCACCGGCAAGACGACGCTTGCACGACTGGTGGCGCGCACGGCGCACGTGCCGTTCGTGCAGATGTCGGCGGTGCTCTCGGGAGTGAAGGAAGTGAAGGAGATCATGGCGGCGGCCGTGCAGCATCGCCGCCGCAGTGGCCAGCCCACGATCCTGTTCGTCGACGAGATCCACCGCTTCAACAAAGCTCAACAGGACGCCTTCCTGGCGCACGTCGAGCGCGGCGACATCGTGTTCATCGGTGCGACCACCGAGAACCCGAGCTTCGAGGTGAACTCGGCCTTGTTGTCGCGTGCGCGCGTGCTGGTCCTGCGCGAACTGGGCGCGCCGGCGATTCGCGCGTTGCTCGGGCGCGCGTTGTCGGACGAACGCGGCCTGGCTGGGCGCGTCGCCGCGAGTGACGAAGCATTGGAACTACTGGCAGCGGCTGCCGACGGCGACGCGCGGCGCGCGCTCACCACGCTCGAGATCGCGGCGGCCACGGCCGAAGCGCGCGATCGCCCGATCAGCGTCGATGACGTGCGGGGTGCGCTCGCACGGCGCCACCTGCGCTACGACCGGGCCGGGGATGAGCACTTCAACCTGATCTCCGCTCTGCACAAGAGCCTGCGGGACTCCGACGTAGATGGCAGCCTGTACTGGTTCGCACGCATGGTCGCGGCGGGCGAGGACCGGCTGTACATCGCCCGCCGTCTGGTGCGCTTCGCGAGCGAGGATGTCGGCATGGCCGACCCGTCCGCGCTGCATCTGGCGGTGTCGGCGTTCAGTGCGTATCACCAGCTCGGTTCACCCGAAGGCGAGCTCGCACTCGCGCAGGTCGTGGTGCACTTGGCGCTCGCACCCAAATCGAACGCGGTCTATGCGGCTTACAAGGGCGTGCTCGCCGAAGTCGAGAGCAGTGGCTCGCTGCCACCGCCGAAGGTGATCCTCAATGCGCCGACGGGGCTGATGAAGGAACTGGGCTACGGCGCGGGCTATGCGTACGCGCACGATGATCCGGAGGCCGCTAGGACGCAGCAGCACCTACCGGACGAGCTGGTAGGGAAGACATGGTGGCGCGGACCTCGACCGGCGAAATAGTGCCGGGAACTGGCCCAGCGCGCGCCACGGTCCTTACGACCACTCGAGCCGGATCGATTCGCGTTCATTCAAGTACTACATGAAGTGATGCGCGCAAGTGCTTGCGTGTGAGTCGTGAAGTCATCCTGCGACTGCCTGCAGACCGGATGTCCGTGCCTCCGCAACTTCAGTGCTGTGAGGTACTTGCGGCAGCCCATGAGGACGAATTCCCATCGCGTTCCGACGCTCGCGATGTTAGGTTGAGCGCCTAGGATTCAGGACTCCGCTGCGAACCCCGATGGCAGCTGCGCACCATCCAGCGAGGAGATCACACATGAAGCGTGTGGCTACCAATGTTGTTGCCCTCACGGTCGCGCTGCTCGCGATGGCCGCGTTCACGACGAATGCAGCTGCCGCTTTGCGCGCTCCTCAGGTCCCGGTGCTCGGTGGGACGCTGCAGACGTACCTGAACAGTGTGGGCGAGTCGATCAACGTCGCCACCGATCAGGATGCCACGCAGTCCTGGACGCGCACGTCGTCCGCGACCACCGCGTTCACGATCCAGATCGAGAACTCGGTCAACGCGAACGCGAACACCGTCTCCATGTACAACTCGAGTGCAGCAGTGCCGAGTTTGTTCCTGCTGCTGTCGGCCTCCGCGGGTCCGACGTGGTTCTCCACGGGCACGTTCCTCGCTGGCAACATCCTCCGAGTGAACCGCTTCGATGACAACGGCCTGCTGGTCAGCTCGCAGAACTTCCCGGGCATCGATCCGACGGGCTTCAGCTTCGCGATCCAGGGGCCGAACGGCACCTTCTACACGCAGGATGCCCGCAATCCGGGTGGTCGTGCGCAGGCCGTGACGTTCCCCGGCTCGGCTGGCAATGTCGGCACGTGGTGGCTGTGCTTCGAGGAGTCATCGGTCGCAGCGGGCTCGGACCAGGATTTCGATGATTGCGTGCTGAACATGGAGTCGGTGAACCCGACGCCGGTGAGCACCACGTCGTGGAGCCAGCTCAAGCGCAGGTTCCGCTAGCAGCAACCGTGTGCGGCCCGTTGGGCGCCGCACGCTGCCACGGAGGGCGATGTTCCGACTTCTCTGGAACATCGCCCTCCGCACTTTCAACGCACATGTGGCGTTGAACATGCATCACCAGGAGGTTCCCCCTTATGAAGCGTTTTGCTACCACTCTTCTCGCTGTTCTCCTCACCGCGTCCTCCGCGCATGCCGCCTTGCGCTTCCCGCAGGTGCCAGTCGTGGGCCCGTCTCTGCAGGGCTATCTCAACGGCATCGGCGAGAGCATCAACGTGCTCACCGATCAGGACAACGCCCAGCGGTGGTTGTCGACGGTGTCCGGCAACACGTCGTTCACGATCCAGCTCGAACTGACCACGAACGGAGCCGCGAACACGGTCGGCCTCTACAACGCTTCGGCCGCCGTGCCGGCGCTGTATCAGGTCTTCCCGGGTGCGGCTACGACGAACTGGTTCGCCGCCGCGTCATTCCGCTCGGCTCCCGCGCGTGTCATCGTCACACTGTTCGACGACAACGCCGTGATCCAGGGCCAGACCACGTACCTTGGTGCGGACGCCAACGACTTCGGCTTCTACCTGCAGGGTCCGGGCGGCACGTTCTACACGCAGGACGCCCGCAATCCGGGTGGTGCGGCGCAGGCGCTGGCGTTCAAGGGCACGGGTGGCAACTCGGGCAACTGGTGGCTGGCGTTCGATGATGTCGCGGTGGGCAGCAACAACCAGATCGCTGCGGGCTCCGACAGGGACTACGACGACTGCGTGCTGTTCATGGAGTCGGTGAACCCGACGCCGGTGAAGAACACCACTTGGGGTGCGCTCAAGCAGCGCTTCCGGTAGGCATTCGCGCGCGCACGCGCGCGACGTGGTCCATGCGAAGGGCGGCGTTCCTGCACGGGACGCCGCCCTTTCGTCATCCGGTGCGCGTGGTTCCGCGCGCCGCGATGATAGGCCCCTACGGGGCGAGCCGCTCCTGCAAGAGCCGCGCCTTGGCTGCGAGACGCTCTTTGGCGGGCATGTTCCCGAGGCAGGTGGTCCACCAACCGGTACGGATCGTCGTGATGAACTCCGCGGGCAGGTGCTCGCCGGCCATCTCGCGCGCCAGTGCCTCGTGGTCGTGGTGCACCGGTAGGAACTCGAACGTTGCACGCTCCGGGCCTGCGTCGATCTCGGCATACCAACTGTGCGTCCGTCCATCGTGCGCGGGCCGGCCGATCGCACCGCAGTTCACGACCAGTCGCCCGTCCGGCAGTTCGCGGGACCAATGCATGCCGGTGTGGGAGCACACCAGGATGTCCGCCGCGTGCGTGTCGCACAGCCAGCCCAGGAAGTCATCCGAGCACGTGCTGGCCCACAGGAACTCGTTCTGGCGCCGCGGTGAGCCGTGGCACAGGAGTACCCGCCGGCCGCCCAGCGTGAGCCGGCGTTCGCGCGGCAGCTCGCGCAGCCAGGCGCGCGAGTCGTCCCCGACGTGCGCCGCCGTGTAGTCATAGCTCAGTTGCGCGAAGTGCTCGTCCTCGGGATCGGTGTAGCCGCAGGCACAGTCATCGAGCCCATGCCCGATCGAGTGGTCATAGTTGCCTTGCACGGTTGGTACGCCGCTCGCGCGCAGGAGCGCGATCGAACGCTCGGGGTGCGGTCCGAATCCGCCCAGGTCCCCGAGGCACGCGGCGTGTTCCGGAGCGCGCGCGGCGATGTCGTGGAGGACCGCGGCGAGCGCGTGGTGGTTCGAGTAGACGCCGCCGAAGACGGCGAGTCGTTCGTGCGTGCCGCTCACGAGTGTCTCGTCCCAGAAGTCCTGTACATGCCTCGACGGCCCTCGTGACCGCTGGCGGGGTACCCGCGCGAAGCGTGGGTCCTGCTCCTTCTCGACGTATCTCCCGGATACGACTTCGTCGTCGCGCCTTGCCAGCAGCCACGATTGCTCGCCGATTCATGCACAGGACTTCTGGGACGAGACACTAGTGGTTCGCGCACGACATTCCCGTGGCCCAGCAGGTCGCACAGGCCGAGTGCGCGAGCGGGAACGCGCGCGCGCTGTCGGCAAGCGTGTCGGCCATCCGGCCGCCGGGTTCGTCCACGAGCAGCGGGCACACGTACACGCCCTTGCTCGTCACTGCACGGCAGCTGCCGCACTGCAGGCGGTTCGCGTCGAACGGCTCTTGGCCCAACTGCGCGAGCGTGTGTCCAGCCGGGTAGGGCCCAGTGCGCGCGACCTCGCGGCCCAGGCGGAACATGGGCAGCAGCTTCAATCGTGGTTCGGGAATGCCCTCGGCGCGCAGTACTGCGCTGCACCGAGCGGCGAACGCGCGCGCGTCCTCGTGGTCGGGACGCGTCACGGTGACGATCGGCAACAGACCGGCAGCGACCAGCGCGCGCAGGCCATCGAGAGCGCGGCGCCATGCACCGGCGCCACGGAACACGTCATGCGCGGCGGCATCGGTGCCGTCCAGCGACACGCGCAACTCGAGCGCGAAGCGCGACTGCCGGGAGCGCTCGGCGAGCCAGGCGACGCGCGCGCGGGTGAGCAGTGTGCCGTTGGTGAGGATCGTGACGGGGGAGCGCTCGATGAGGTCGTCGACGATGCGTTCGAGTTCGGGATTCAGGAACGGCTCGCCGCCGGTGAGGTAGACCTCGTTGACGCCGAGCAGCCGCGCTTCGGCGAACCGCGCCATGACGTCCGCGTGCGTCATCATGCCGTGCCGGGTTTCCTTGGGGCCGCAGGTCACGAAGCAGTGCGTACAGGCGAGGTTGCACAGGGTGCCGGCCACCTGCAGCCACAGCACGTCGAGATG
>JANNWR010000364.1:0-1983 GCA_031408715.1 bacterium | reverse complement strand
CTCAGTGGACCTACACCTTACCCGTGGCAGGTCCGGTGGTGATCGAGATCTTCGACCTCGCAGGGCGGCGGGTGCGCACCGTGACGCAGTCGTGGCAGAGCGCGGGCGCGGGGCAGGCCGATTGGGATCTCACCGACGATGAGGGGCGTGCGGTCGCGACCGGTCTCTATCTCGTGCGGGCGGTCACGGCTGGTCGGCAATCGGTGCAGCGCCTGACAGTCGCACGCTGACAGGTGCCGCGCTCGTCGCGGCGGTGCTTGGTGCTGCCACGGCGGCGGATCAGTGGGCGGCGTGGACTCCGGCGCTGGCTTTGGCGATGCGGTCGTGGCGCAGTCGGGTGATCGTGGGCTCGAGCGTGACGTGGCCCGCGGCGATCAACAGGCCGATGCCGAAGCAGCCGAGCCAGAGTGCGACCGAACCGAAGTGCTGCAGCACGAACGTGCCGAGAGCCGGCGCCACGCACACGGCCAGGCCGAACGACAGGCCGTAGGCCCCCTGATAGCGCCCGCGCAGATCGGGTGGTGCGATGTCGGCGACGACGGTGTTGGCCACCGGCAGCACGCCGATCTCGCCGACGGTCCAGACGATGACGCCGAGTGCGTACAGCACGGGTGTATGGAACACGGCGTTCAGCCCGAATCCGAGCCCCGCGAGCGCAGCACTGGCCGCAAGCGTGTGCGAGCGATTGAAGCGCGTCAGCACGGGCCCCATCCACGGCTGCAGGAACACGATCAGCACGCCGTTGAGCGCGATGATCATGCCGTATGTAGCAGTGCCCACACCATGCGCGGCCAGGTCGAGCGGGAACGTGGTCGAGCTCTGCATGAAGAACAGTGCGAACAGGAAGCTCAGCCCGAGAAATGCCAAAAACGGTCCTTCGCGGTAGGGCGCCAGCATCTCGGACCACGCCGACGCCCGGCGCTCACCCGCTGCCAGCGGCGCGCGCGCCGGACGCGTCTCGGGCACGCCGAACGCCACCAGCAAGCCGAACAGCAGCGTGGTGATGCCATCGCCGATGAACAGCCACCGGTACGACAGGTTCGCGAGCACGCCGCCGAGTGCGAGTCCGAACGAGAAGCCCAGATTGATCACCCAGTACATGAGCCCGAATGCACGCACGCGTGCCGCCGGCGGCACCAGGTCCGCGATCGCCGCCTGCATGCCGGGGCGGTACATCTCGTTCAGGAGCGCGACCGCGAACATGGCCGGCGCGATGTGCTCGATGCGATCGAGGAACGCGATACCGATCATGCCGCTGCCACCCGCGCCCAGCGCGAGCAGCATGGTGAAGCGCCGCCCGACACGATCGGCCAGGTAGCCTCCGAGCGGTCCCGCGATCGCGCCGCCCGCGCCGTAGAGCGCGACGACGATGCCAGCCTGTGCCATGGACAGGTGGCGGACCTGCGTCAGGTAGATGGCCATGAACGGCAGCACGAATCCACCGGCGCGGTTCACGAACATGCCGCCCCACAGCACCCAGAACGGGCGCGGCAGGCCTCCCGCCACGGTCGCGACGCGGCTGCGGAGGGTGGCGATCGGACTCATGGGTCGGGATCCTCGGGGACCTTGCGGACGCTAAGGAGGGCTCGGGGAATAGGTCTGGTGTCGCGCCGCAGTGGCGGGACGCACTGGGGGAAGGGGACGGGGCGGCCCGTGCGGGCGACCGACACGCTGTCCCGGGCCGCGAAGAGCCTCGGGCAAAGAGCTCAGGCGCCAGAAAAGGGTTTGGCCCTGAAGGCTTTCGCCCTCAGGGCCAAGATTGGTAGCGGGGGCTGGATTTGAACCAGCGACCTTCGGGTTATGAGCCCGACGAGCTACCAGGCTGCTCCACCCCGCATCACATGCACTCAACTTAGGCCGGGCAGGGGGTGGTGTCAAGGCCGGGGGGTGGGACATGGCATGGGCTTGACCTTCCTTGTGCGGTGAAGATTGTTGATGGGGCCTGTGACCCACGTAAGTCGTTGTCCCTGAACGGCGCTCAGG
>JANNWR010000363.1:0-5240 GCA_031408715.1 bacterium | reverse complement strand
GCCGCTCGCGCGCACCGCATTGTCGGAAGACCAGCGCCATGCGGTCGATCACGTGGTGGACTGGTATCGCTCCGGCGGCAAGCTCGCCGGCGAGCGCCGCCCGCTGGCCGTCGCCGGGCCCGCGGGCAGCGGCAAGACGACCGTGCTCAGCGTGATCATCGCCGAGTTGGGACTCGTGCCGCAGCAGGTCATGATGCTGGCACCCACCGGCAAGGCGGTCGAAGCGCTCAAGCTGCGGCTGCCGCGCGGCTGGCGCATGCGCGTGCGCACGCTGGCGTCTTTCCTTTGGCGCTGGCAGTTGAAGGGCTACGAGGGCGAAGACAGCGACTTCACCAATCAGGGTGCCAAGCCGGTCGAGTCCGACCTCGAACTGTTGATCGTCGATGAAGCCTCGATGGTCACCAAGAAGGACTTCGCAGCGTTACTCAAATATCCGCGCGTGCTGTACATCGGGGATCCCGACCAGTTGCCGCCGGTGGTCGAGGACGAAACGCAAGAAGCCGAGCTGGGCAGCTGCGACGTGCTCGACAAGCCGGATGCCGTATTGAAGAAAGTGCACCGTCAGGACGCCGGCTCGTCGATCCTGCTCGTCGCCGAGCATGTGCGCAGCGGCGGCCAGCCTGAGTTCGGGCCCAGTGCCGACGGTCGCGTCATCCATCTGTCGGAAGAGCACGGCCATTTAGGGCTGGACCAGGTGCGCGAACTGTTCGACGACGCCGACGTCGTGCTGACGCAGCGCAACTCGCTGCGCGTGCGCATCAATGAGTACGTGCGCTGGCGGCGCGGGTTCATGAAGAACCCGATCGACTTCGTGCCCAAGCCCGGCGAAGTGCTGGTGTCGAGCGAGAACGCGGTGCATCCCAAGTCGCGCACGCGGCTCGCTAACGGCGAGCGGCTGATCGTGCAGGAGTACCTCGGCACCGAGCAGGTGCGCGACGACGCGCCCGAGATCGAGGAGTACCGCGTGCGGGCGTATCCGGAGGGCCGCGAGGCCGATTCGGCCGAATGGCTGCTGTCGTCGCAGATGCTGCGCGGCGACCAGATCCGTTCGTCGGTGGTCGATACGCGCCATGTGAGCGGCCCGCGCTCCAACGTATTGCGCGCCGACTGGGGCTACGCGCTCACCGTGCACAAGGCGCAGGGCTCCGAGTGGTCCAATGTCGTCGTGGTCGACGACTTGAACCCCGACCACCAGATCCCGCGCAACAAGTGGTACTACGTCGCGTATTCACGCGCGATCGACCGACTGGTGATCTTGAAGGTGCGGCGCGACACGTTGCTGTTCGGCGTGACGTGGGTGCGGCGGTAGGCGTGAACGCCGGCGGGTCTCCGACGGCATGAAAGCAGCGGGGCGGGCTGTGCCGCCCCGCTGCTTTCCGTCGTGAGGGTTCGTTACCGGTACATCGCCTTCACGCGGCCCCACGAACTGTTGCGCGTCGGCGTGACGCCGACCTCACGGATGTCGACGAAGTCGATGGACTGCGTCGTCCACGGGCAGTAGGTGAAAGGCGGATGACCGAAGAAGAAGTCGACGGGCCGGAAGGTGCTCGCGTCACTCGCTCGGAACGTGCCGTCCACATACAGGCTGTAGGCGCCACCGATGTAGTCCCATTCGTACACGTGGTAGCCGGTGTCGCCCGCCGGCGAGATCGGGACCACCAGGTTCCCGCAGACGGCGCGCAGGCCCCCGCAACAGTAATCCTGCCACACCCAGTAGCCGGTGCCTGGCTGGCCCAGCACGAACCCGGTGGCGGCGCCGAAACCGTTGCCGCCGCTGCTCGGGTTCGGGTACGAGAACCCCACCCGGATGATGAAGTCCCCGCTCGTCGGGAACGGGTTCGAGACCGTCGTGACGTAGGGAAACATCTCGCCGCAACCTGCCGACTGCGTCGAGAAACCACCCGCCACCGAGATCGTCCCACCGCCTGCCACGTTCCACTTGGCGGGATCGAGGCTCGTTCCATCGAAGTCGTCGTGGAACACCTGGGCGCTCACGGCATTGGCACAGACGATGCAAAGCAACAGGGCGATGCGCGCAGCGCGAAACATGGAGCCAGCTCCTCGGGGGAATTTAGAGGTGGGTACGGCCGGAACAACCGAGCTTCGCAGAATATGGCGGGGACGCCATGGTGTTCGCAATACAATATATTTTATCTATCGCCGTCCGGGCCGAGTGCGATACAACTCGCCGGCTCGATGTGAAGGGAGGCGGCATGCGGGGTAGCAGAAGGTCTACCGAGGGCCACGGCGAAAAGCTCCTCGACCTCATGGGCAACTTCATCGGAGCCAGCCCTGCACAGGTCATGCGCCGCCCGGGAGTCCTCGAAGTACGGGATGGCACCCAACTGACGTGCGTCACCGCCGAGACGCCCGCGGTCACGAAGACCGGGTCGGGTACTGTCCTGACGGTCCTGCGCGTACAGGCCGAAGTTCCCGCAGATCTCGAGCCGGTTCTCGACACGCCGGGCGCACTCGGCGTGTTCAACCGGTTCGCCACCCTCGCGGCCGCGACCCGCAAGGATGGGAAGCTGTTCATCGGTTCGCGGCTCACCGTGTTCGAAGAGGACGAGTCGTTCGTCGATCTGCACGGCCCGCTCATGGTGGGAGCCACGCTGCTCGGGGCGACCTCGATTGTCCGGGGCATGGGCGCGTTGGTGTCGGGCAAAGAGCGGTCGAACGAGCCGTGCGCATGGACCTTGGATGACTTCCAGGCGGCCCAGAGATCATTGCGCCGGTTCTGCGTCTGCACCGCCGATGCAGGCGGGATGACCGCCGAGCTCAGTACGGCGCCGGGTTCCGGGTCGATGATCGAGGGCGACACGAACACCGCGCACTGGGAAATGGTGACGTGGCCGGCGCATCCTGAGGAGGGAAGCGGTCTCCTGTGCGGACTCGAGATGCCGCAGCGCTTCGCCACCCAGGAGGCCCTCTATGAAGCCATCGACGCGCTCAACAGCGCCGAGATGGACGCCATCGAAGCGCCACCTCATCTCGGAGCGTGGTGTGTGGGGCGCAAGGGGCTCGAACTCGTCTATGTGACGTTCGTCCCGAACTTCTTGCGTGAGGCGATCGACCGACTGCCCATGCACCTCACGCTCTGGGCGTCGGCGCGGGGCGCGTGGGCGCGGGCGGAGCTGGAGCGGATGGGAATGGCGGGCTGACCGTCGTCGGTCCCCGGGCAGCGTGCATGGACGTGAACCGGCCCCGACCGCCGCGTGTCGGGTTCTTGGAGTCGCATCGCAAGCAGCAAGAGGTTCGACGATGTCGCCCCGGACGTGCTTGAGTGCATGAGTCCGGCGAGTATTGCCGCAGGTTCTGGTCTGGGTTCGAAGCATTCGCCGTGTCCCCGGGAGAGCATCGCGCATGCATCTCGTATTCGACCCCGACTTCGCAGCTGGCTCCTGGCCGGGGCCGTTACGCGGTGGCGAGGCGGTCGCAGGCGAGGAGTGGGTGGGGCCCGAGCGCTTCGTGCAGCTGCTCGAGTTGCGGCTGGGGCTCGCCTCGCCCACGCGCAGCGAAGGCGAGCGCGCCGCGTTGCTGGTGCCGGCGATGCTCTCGATGGAGGGCTTCTGGAGCGCGTCCGCTTCGGTCGATCCGTTCGGTAGCGCGCGACGATTGCTCGACTGGCGCGATCAGTTGGCCATGGCGGGCTGGCGTGGTCAGGCGCAGCACGCGCGGCTCGCCGCGCTCGCACAGGTCACCGTGGCGGCTGCGGCCGGGCTGCCGGATCGCATCAGCGCCATTGTCACCGCACTCGAGCGCCGCGGCGCGGACCTCGAGCGCGTCACGCTGCTCGTGCCGGCCAGCGACTTCGAACCGCTGTGGCAGCGGTTGTTCGAGGCGCTTGCGAAGCGCGGCGTCACCGTCGCTCACACGCCGCTGGCTCCAGCCGCCGCGAGCGGCGACCTCGCACATGCGCGCACGCCCGGGTTCGTGCCGACTGGCGATCGCTCACTGACCCTGCTGCGTCCGTCGGGCACGCTCGAAGCGGCCGAGGAGATTGCCGCCTGGTTGGCAGCCCTGGGTGAACCCGCGCTCGGCCGAACGGTGGTGATCGGCGCGCGGCCCGCACTCGATCGGGCGCTCCACCGCCACGGCCTGCCCACGCTCGGTGCCAGCTACGTGCAGACGGACAGCGCGCTGTTGCAGTTGCTGCCGTTGGTGCTCGACATGGCATGGCGGCCGCAGGATCCGCAGCGCGCATTCGAACTCCTGTCGATCAAGCCGTCACCGGTGCCGGCCGAGGTGGCGTGGCCGCTACGCAAGGCGCTGCTCGAGTGGCCTGCCATCGGCAGCGACACATGGAACACGGCACTCGCCGACGGACTCGATGCGATCCTGGATCCCGAGCGCCAGGACCGCGCCACCGCCCGCATGGCACAACTGTGGTCGGCAGAGGTCGCGCGCGGCGCGGCCTATCCGGCGGGCGTGGCCGCCGAGCGCGCCGAGATGTTGCGCGCATGGCTCGCGGCCCTCATGCAGCTGCCCGACGCACCGTCCGCCGCGGGGGCGGCGCACGCGCAGTGCTCGGCGTTCCTGAGCGTGCTGCGCGGCTCGGGGCTGGCCGCACTCACCCAGCCGCAGCTGCATCGACTGGTCGACGAGGCCTCGCGCGGCGCCATCGCCGACGCGCCGTTCGAAGCCCTCGCCGGGCTCACGCACGTCGGTGCACCCGGCGGCGTGGCGGGGCCGGCGTGCTTCGTGGTGTGGTGGGACTTCAACAACCGCGCGGTGGTGCGCTCTGCGCGCTTGCCCCTCACGCGGGCCGAACGCGACGAACTGGCAGCGCAGGGCGTGGCGCTGCCCGAGCTGGCGCGCGTGGCGGCCGTGCAAGCGGCGCGCTGGCAGCGTCCATTGCTGCAAGCCGAACAGGGTCTGGTGCTGGTGTGCCCGCTCGCCGACGAGAACGGCGAGGAGCTGCATCCGCACCCACTCTGGGACGAAGTCGCAGCACGCATCGACGTCGCGAAAGCCTCGCGCAGCGCCGCCCTCGCTCAGCTCACGCGCACGACTTTTGCCCTCGCTCTACCACGCGTGCGTCGCGCGCGACTCGTGCAGCCGTTGCCGCTGCGCGCGTGGAACGTGCCGGCGGGCGCCATTCAGCGCCGCACGTCGGAGTCGCCGGGCCGCGGCGCGGAGTTCCGCGGCTGCTCGGTCAAGTGGGCGCGCGACTATCCCGGCCGATTGAAAGCAAGCGACACGCCCGTCCTGGGCGACGCAGGCGGAGCGCGGTTGCGCGG
>JANNWR010000362.1:0-12597 GCA_031408715.1 bacterium | reverse complement strand
CCCTATGTGCTCGTCGACCGTGAGCGCTTCTGGCGCGACGTACGCTTCGACCAGACGCTGGCGCGCGAGGGCTTGCTCGGCGCGACCTCCGGTCCGAGCGGCTTTGCCACCCTCACGACACTGGCGACCGATCTGGGGCTGGCCGTGACGATTCTTGCCGTCGCTGGCCTGACGCTCGCGATCACACGCGAGCGCCGCAGCCGCACGTGGCCCACGCTGGCGTCGTTCGCGGTCGCGTTCGTGGCTCCTGTGCTGGCTTCACCGCTTCGCTTCGAACGCTATCTGGTGCCGGTGATCCCCGCGGCCGCGCTTCTCGCCGCCCTCGCTCTGTTCGTTGCAGCCGAGCGACTTCCCACCGCCTGGCGGCGTCTGGGCATCGTGCTGGCGGTACTGGTGTGCGCGGTACCCGCCGTGTTCGCCGGCGGACGTGCCTCGGCGAGCGCTGAGACGAGTTCGCAGGCGGAGGCCAAAGCCTGGTGCGTGGACCACATCTCTGTGGACAAGATCGTCGTGACCGAGTCCTACGGCCCCGAACTGCGCTCGCATCGCGATGCCACGAGCGAAGACGCTTCCGAACTGTCGCGCTCGGCGAGCGCCACGATGCAGGAACGCGCGCGGGCGCGACGCTGGTGGCGAAGCGTGCGGCTGCCGGGACTGGTGGCGGGACATTGCGACGTCGTGCTCGTTTCCCGGGACGGTGCGCGGCGCCAGGCGATGGTGTTCGAGCACGCCTCGGACTTCGCCAGCGTCGTGTACGACCCACGGCTCCTCGCGGGCGCCGACTTCGTCATCACCAGCAGCGCGGTTCGCGGCCGCTTCGAGGCCGACCCCGTGCGCTATGCGCGGCCATGCGCCTTTTACGCGCGGCTCGATTCAATTGCGAAAGTCGCGGCCCGGTTCCCGTCACGCGCCGGCGTGAGCGGACCGGCGATCACCGTGTACGCACTGGATACCCCGATGCGCGCGCGGATCGCGGACGCGCCACTCGGTCCGTGGTGGTGGACTGAGCAGATTCCGGCCGAGTACCGGCGGACTGCGACGCAGTTCCTCGCTCCCGGCACGAATGCCGCCGCTCCCGATGCGGACACCACCGCGTTCGCATGGCGCCTGGGACTGGCGAGCCTCTACCGCGAGCAACTCCAACCGCTGAGCGAAGAACTGGCCTGGAACCTCATCGACGTCGACCGATCCGCACTGGCCGGGCAACTGATGGCTGCCAACCTGCGCATCCAGCCTGCCTCGGCATGGGCCTGCCTGCTCGGCGTCGAGGCTGCGCAGCTCACAGGCGACTGGCCGGGCGTGCTGGACGCGTACGATCGCCACGTGGCGGTGGTCGACCCGCGTTCGATCGATCCGGCCGTGACCGCGATCGCACGCCAGGCGCGCACGCATCTCTCGCAGAACCGCCCGCGAAGGCACTGAGTTCGTGGCGGACGGGCGCCAGCGTCAGTGCCGTGGTGGCGGAACCTCGGTCAGGTGCTGGCCGAGATCTCGATGGCCCAGGCCTGCAGCGAGGGAGCGAACTCGGTGCGGACCTACTTCGATCACGGCGGCGGCCGCACCGCCCTGCTCAGGCGTCGCGGCGGGAATCGTACTCGCGCTTGTTCTGCGGTTTCGGCGCGGCCGGGTAGGGTGCCCGCACATGGAAGATGGCGGTGAGCACCGGGATGAACGACTCGCGGATGCGCGCCAGTTCGGAGATGGTGATGTTCGCCTCGTCCAGCTGACCGTCGCGCACGCGTTCTTCGATGATGCGCTGCACGAGGCCGCGGATACGGCTTGGCGTCGGCTCCGCAAGAGCGCGTGACGCACCTTCGACGCCGTCGGCGAGCATGAGGATGGCGGTCTCCTTGGAGCGCGGCCGCGGCCCCGGATAGCTGTAGTCCTCACGGCGTGCGGTCGGATCCGTTTCAAGCGCCTTGTGGAAGAAAAACGCCATCACCATCGAGCCGTGATGCTCGGGGATGGCGTTCCGCACCGCGCGCGGCAGACGGATCTTCTTGGCGAAATCCAGACCCTCTGAGATGTGCGACTTGACGACCAGCGCACTCATCGAGGGGGTGAGCTTCTCGTGGCGCGAACGCGAGCTGGCGGGTTCGTTCTCAGCGTAGTACTCCGGCTTCGAGAGCTTGCCGACATCGTGGTAGTAGGCCTGCACGCGGGCCAGCAGCGAGTTGGCGTGGATCGCCTCGGCTGCAGCCTCGGCCAGGGAACCGACGACCATGCTGTGGTGGTAGGTGCCGGGGGCCTCGAGTTGCATGCGGCGCAGCAGCGGGCGGTTCAGGTCCGACAGTTCGAGCAGCGTGATGTCACTGGTGAGCCGGAAAACCTGCTCGACCAGCGGCAGGATGCCGAACGCCACGGCGGTCGCGAACAGCGCCGACAGCAGGCCCCACAGCCCGTCGTTCAGGACCGCCGGGAGGGGCATGCTGCGCGCCAGGTCCCACGCCGAGATGGCGGCGAGATTGGCGAGCGCGATGGCGAAGAAAGCGCGCACGAAGTGCCAGCGGTGGCGCAGTCGCTGCACCGAGTACACCGCCGTGACACCACCCATCATGGCCACGGCCACGAACGGTGCACGCAACTCGGCAACCGCCATGACCAGGACCGACAGCATGAGCGTGAACACGAGCGCGGGGCGCTTTTCCATGAGTGACGCCACGACCAGTGGCGCCAATGCGAGCGGGACGGCGAACTCCGACAGACCCGCGACCGTCACGATCGCGACCACACAGCCGAGTACGGCGAGCGTGAGCACGGTGAACATCGCCAGCATGCCGTTGTCGCCATAGACCCACGGCAGCTCCATCCGCAGATAGGTGGCGAACGCCGCGATGAACAGCAGCATGAGCAGCATGCGCGCCAGCGGCGGGTACAGGTACTCGGTCTGCGACCGTCGGGCCGCCTCGAGGTTCCGCAGCGATCGCAGCTTCAGGAGCGCGTCATGCGTGACGCGTTCGTTGGCATCGACGATGAGCTCGTCCTTCTTGACCATGCCGACCATGTCGGGCACCGCGCTCTTGGCATTGCTGCGGCGCCATTCGGTCTCGGCACGGTCGTAAGTGACGCTCGCCACGACGAACGGCGCGGCAAGGGCCTCGACCAGCGTGACACCGCGGATGTCGGCGCCGAACGTGGCGCGCGCGTGTCCCGACAGCCGGTCCAGGGCCTCCCGGCGGTCGAGAAAACGGGTGGCTGGCGCGGACGCCTCGCTGTCGCCTTGCCGCAGCGTGACGTTGCGATATCCAAGAATGAGCCCGCTCTTCTTCTCGCCGACGATGCCCGCATCGAGGACTTCTGCGAGCCAGCCGCCCATGTCGGTGAGCGCGCGCCGGGCCCGACCCGGGGCCGACAGCGCCTCGGCGGCCGAGGCATCCAGCGGCACACCCAGCAGCTTCAGTTTCTCGGCTCGTTCGCGCGGTCCCACGTCGGGATCCGACACCACCGCCAGCGCGCGCTCCTGGAACGCCGACCAGCGCTCGAGTGCATCGGTACGCGCGCGCTGGTCGATCACGAACACCGGCGGCACGGCAAGAGCGGCTTCCTCCTGCTCACGACGGAGCGAGATGTCGTCTTTCTGGATGCGGAAGTCCGCCGGCGCGACCACGCGCTCGCGTGCGATGTCGCCTTCGCGATAGCGCAGCTTGTCGAGCGCGCCCTGCCCCGTCGGCAGGACCGCGGCCGCTGCGAGCAGCACGGCCACGATGACCAACCGCGCCGTATGGAAGCCCCAGCGCACCGTGCGGGCACGGTCCGGCAGAGCAGGCACGGCGACGGGTTGGTCGGACGAAGTCATCGGTTCAGCTGCTCGCGCCGTCGGTGCGCAGCTTGGTTTCGTCGGGCAGCAGCGGGGCCCTCAACCTCGAGGCCTCTTCGGCGATCTCGTTCTTGATCGTGCTGGCCAGGGGATCGAGTGACGGCCCGATGCCGTCGTCGTTCTTGGACTCCACCCGCGCATGATAGATGTCGAAGGCGTGGATGATGTCCTTCACGAGCCGATGGCGCACGACGTCTTCCGGATGGAAGTACACGAACTTGATGTCGGGGACGTGCCCGAGGATGGACTGGATGCGCACGAGCCCCGACTGGTCGGGCGAACGCAGGTCGATCTGCGTGAGGTCGCCGGTGATGACGGCGCGCGAGTTGAGCCCCAGTCGCGTCAGGAACATCTTCATCTGGCGCACAGTGGTGTTCTGCGCTTCGTCCAGGATGACGTAGGCGTTCGAAAGCGTGCGGCCGCGCATGAACGCCAGCGGCGCGATCTCGATCACACCCATCTCGAGGAAACGGCGCATTTTGTCATAGCTCATCAGGTCGGCGAGCGCGTCGTACATCGGACGCAGGTACGGATCGACCTTCTCCTGCATGTCGCCCGGCAGGAAGCCCAGGTTCTCGCCCGCTTCGACGGCAGGGCGCACGAGGATGATGCGATCGACCTTCTTCGCGCGCAGCGCGGCGACCGCCGCGGCGACGGCGAGATAGGTCTTGCCCGTGCCGGCAGGGCCGATGCCGAAGACGACTTCGTTGTTCTCGAGCGCCTTCAGGTACAACGCCTGCGTCGGCGTGCGCGGGCGCACGGCCTTGCGATCGAACGTGTAGCCGGGCGCGCCGTCGTAAGCCTCGGCCAACCGGCCCTTCGTGTGCCCGTTGCCATCCGGCCCCACACCGTTGACGCCATCACGGCGCACCTGTCCGAGTGCGGTCGCGACATCGGCATCCTCGATGACCCGCCCGCGCTCGGCCAGCTCGACGAGTTCCTCGAGCACGCGCACCGCGGACTTCACTTCGGGCTCCTCACCGGCCACGCTCAGGGAACCGTCGCGCAGCGTGATCCGCACGGGAATGTCGTGCTCGATCTGGCGGATGTTCGAATCGTTGTGCCCCAGCAGGGAAATGGGATCGAGATGCTCGATGGGGAACTTGCGAACGATCACGGAAGTGCCTTCTTCTGGTGAGCCCGGAAAAGCGCAGAACTCCTGACCCGTGAAACCTCCGGAGAGGTCAGGTCAAGAGCTCGTGGACGGCTGGATGTCGGTGCAGGACGTGGTCTCAACCCGGATGTTCCTAGGGTCAACCATCTGATGAGCGCCCACCTCGGGGAGAAGCGTGGCGTCTCGGTGAATCGCGCAACCGCGCGCGTCGCCGAGACGGTAACAAGGGCCCGGGTGAGGGTCAATCCCAGCCGAGTCCGTGGCCGATGGCGGGAGTATCGGCACTGAAATCACTCAGGTCGAGCGCTGTATCGTCATGTCGATACAGGAGTTAGCCGACGACATGCGGATTCACTCAGTGATACAGAGCCTTCACGCTTCCCCAGCTTGATTGGCGCGTGGGCACGGCGAAACCCTGCCAACTGACGTAGCTGGCACCGTCCGAGAGCGGCGAGAGCATGATCGTGGGGATGCCGGCGGGGCCAAGGAGCCGAATGAAACCGATCGACATGATCCGATAGCTCCCACACCCATCGCAGGCCCCGGCGCCAGTCGTGCCTCGGTGCGAGATTCGCAGTTCGAGCAGGAAGTCCTCGGTCCCCGGACCCACGCTCCAGGAAGTCTGCGGGGGGACCGCCACTCCCATCGAGAGCCTGGCGCTGCCCGTACTGGTGGGCTGCGTGTCCACACGGAGCGCGGCCAACCCACCCTGGGCGAGGCCCTGGTAGGGATCCACGCACAAGCTCGTTGGTGCGCCGGCGAGGATCACTGCGCTCGCGGTCGACCGGCAGCGCCCGGAGCCGAACACCTCCCACCACGCCGGGAACGTGACACCAGAAGGCGGAATGAAGCCGGTGTAGAAAATGCCCAGTTCGGCTTCGACACCCGTGATCCCCGAAACCGCGACCGGGGACTCATACGATATCACCAGCACTTCGGCGCCGGTGTTCGTATTGCAGGCGAACACCTTGTTCGCGACCTGGCCATCCCCCCAGCAGCGGTCCCAGCTCAGGTGTGGCCCCGGAGCGGCGGAGGTGCCGGCGACGACGACGACCGAACACAGTGCGACGAGGCCGGCGAGCCTCAAGGCGGAGATCGGGTTCAACGAGGAAGTCGGGCGCATGGGTCCTCCGGGACGAGCCCCCGGTCGGGGTTTGCGTCCCCTGAGGCTAGCACCCCGCCGCCGGCATTTCGCGCGGAAAACCGTGTTCTCAGCCCGCCGAGTCCTCGAGTTCGACCAATGTCGCCCCGGCCTGCACCATGATGCCGGGGCGTCTGGCACGGGGTGCGGCGTGCGGCCACATTGATTTCGACCAAGATATGTGGTCATATGACCGATATATATGGTCATGCTGCGTTCCAATCCATTCGGGGGCACCGCCCGAACCCGCGTGCTCGTGGCACTCCGACTGCTCGAGGAGAGCTACGCGCGCGAACTGTCGCGCGTCCTCGGGAGTTCGCTTTCGGGAGTACAAACGGCACTGCGCGGACTCGAGCGAGATGGCCTGATCGCGGGGCGCAGCATCGGACGCACGCGTGTCTTCCGATTCGACCCGCGCTATTTCGCTTTGGCCGAACTGCGCGCCTACCTCATGCGTTTGAGCGCGAATGAACCGAGCCTCGTGAAGGCCGCCCAGAACCTGCGCCGCCGGCCGCGCCGCACCGGGAAACCCATGTGAGCCTGAGTGCCCGCACGCCCCTGGCCGAGGTCGCAGTCGTCGTGGGCGATGCGCTGCGCCGGCACGGGATTCGCGCCGTGCTCACTGGAGGCGCCTGCGCGTGCCTGCACACCCGCGGTCGCTATGTTTCACGAGACGTCGACTACGTGCTTCCTGCCGAGACCGTACTCTCGATGCTCGATGCGGCGATGGCGGCGATCGGATTTCGACGTGACGGCAGCCGCTACATCCATTCCAAGTGCAAGTTCTTCGTCGAGTTCCCGGCTGGCCCACTCGCGATCGGACAGGACTCGAGCCCGCGCCCGGTGCTCATTCGTCGTGGATCGCTCAGGACGTTGTCACTGTCGGCCACCGACGCTTGCCGGGACCGACTTGCGGCGTTCTACCACTGGGGCGACCGTCAGGCGCTGAACGCCGCCATCCAGATCGCAATCGCCAATCGCATCGGGATCCAGCGCATTCGCGCCTGGAGCGTGGCCGAAGGAGCAACAGCGAGGTTCGAGGAGTTCCTTGTCGCCGTGAAAGCGGGCCGGCGGCGCTGAGCCACAAGCCGCGGCATGTTCAGGCTTCCGAGTCCTCAAGTTCGACCAATATCGCCCCGGCCTGCACCATGATGCCGGGGCTCGCGGCCACGCTCTTCACGCGGCCGGCACGCGGCGCACGGATCATGTGCTCCATCTTCATGGCCTCGAGCGCCAGCAGCGGCTGGCCCTTGCTGACCTCGTCGCCGACGACCACCATCACTTTGGTCACCACTCCGGGCATCGGAGCTTCGAGCCCGCCGCCGTGCGCTCCAGAGGCGGCGCGCTTGCGGCCAGCCGACTCGCGTTCGAGCAAGAAATCGAGCGTGCCGAGCCGGACGAAACGCCGTGCGCCCACCGCGGTGACATCCGCAACGGTGACGACGCTTTCGCTCGTCAGGCGCAGCTTGCCGTCGGGCATCGCCTCGGAGGTCATCTCGAACTCGGCACCGTCGACCGAGACCTTCCAGTGTCCAGGCCCGAGCGCGGTGAGTTCCACTTCGCGCGTGCGATCGCCGTCGCGCCACACGGACTTCATGAGCCCAGCCCCGGCTGGCGCCAGCCGCCCAGTGCGGCGAACGGGTCGGGCGCGGTCGCCACACCCCGCGCGGTCGTTGTCAGCGCCGGCCCGGTGGCCGCCTGCGTGGCTTCGGCGATCGCTGCGGCCGCCAGGGCAAGGTCGGGCGCGGGCGCGGACATGAGTTGCGCGAAGCCCGCCAAGAACTCGCGCTCGACCCACTCGGTGTCGTAGGAACCGGTACTCACCTGCGGTGAGCGCAGGAGTGCCCGCAAGAACGGAAGGTTCGTGACCACGCCATGCACGCGCGTGTCATCGAGCGCGCCGATCAGGCGCTGCAGGGCCGCTTGGCGCGTCGGGCCGAACGCGATGATCTTGGCGAGCATCGGATCGTAGTGAATGCTCACCTGGTCGCCGGACTCGATGCCGCGATCGACGCGCACGAACGGCCCGTCGGGCCAGCGCACGCGCACGGCGGTGCCGACCTGCGGCAGGAAGCCCTTGGCGGCGTCCTCGGCATAAACGCGCGCCTCGATGGCATGACCATGACGCGGGATGCCGAACTGCTCGAACGGCAGTTTGCCGCTGAACGCGATCTCGAGCTGCGCGCGCACCAGGTCGACGCCGGTGATGAGTTCGGTGACCGGGTGCTCGACCTGCAGCCGTGTGTTCATTTCCAGGAAGTACACTTGGCCATCGCGCGACAGCAGCGTCTCGATGGTGCCGGCACCGCGGTACTTGACCGCTTCAGCCAATCGCACCGCCGCGTGTGTCACCAGCGCGCGCGCGTCCGCATCGAGCGCCAGACTCGGGGCTTCCTCGACCACCTTCTGGTGGCGGCGCTGCAGCGTGCATTCGCGCTCGTGCAGGTGCACCGCGCGGCCGTGGCCGTCGCCCAGCACCTGCACCTCGATGTGGCGGGCGTGCTCGAGCAGCTTCTCGATGTAGACGCTGGCATCGCCGAACGCCGATTGCGCCAATCGCTGCGCGGTCTCGATGCCTTCGCGCAACTCGGCTTCGTTGTAGGCCGACTGCATGCCCTTGCCACCGCCGCCGAGTGCCGCCTTGATGATGACCGGGTAGCCCATGGCGTTGGCGGCGCGCACCAGTGCTTGCGCGTCCACGCCTTCAGCGCCCGGCACGATCGGGACGCCGGCACTCTCCGCGATCTTGCGGGCCTCGCGCTTGTCGCCCATGGCGCGGATCTGCGCGGCCGTGGGCCCGATGAACGTGAGCCCCGCCTTCTCGACCGCTTCGGCGAACGCCGCATTCTCGGCCAGGAACCCGAATCCCGGGTGGATGGCATCCGCGCCGCACGCCTGAGCGGCCGCGATCACGTGTTCGGCATTCAGGTACGAATCGCGCGCCTCGGCCGCACCGATCCACTGCGCTTCGTCGCACACGCGCGTGTGCAGCGCACCACGGTCCGCATCGGAGTAGACGGCGACCGAGCGCACGCCCATCTCGTGCAGCGTGGCGGCGATGCGGCAAGTGATCTCGCCTCGGTTGGCGATCAGGACCTTGCGAAAGGTGGTCGGCGGCATGGTCGGCGGGCGGGCTCCTGAACATCCAGACGGCTGCGGACGGCCCCAGCGGGCCGCGCGACGCGCTGCTCCAGCGGAGCACAACCTAAGCCATGGCCAAGGCTTGTGGAAATCCCCGCGCGCGCGCTCATGTCCCGGCCAGAGCGGCGGAGACTTGCAAGGGCCCCTGCCCCTCGGTCGGGGCCGTCCGCCCATTCCCGTGCCGGCCCGCCGGCGCGCCAGGGGGTGGCCGCGACCGCTCACGAAGCGCTCATGGAAGGACGCCCCGCGTGCACAAGTTCGACCTCGTCGTCATCGGCTCGGGCCCCGGCGGGCAGCGCGCCGCCGTTCAGGCCGCGAAACTCGGCCGCACTGTCGCCATCGTGGAACGCGCCAGCGATCTGGGCGGCGTGTGCATCAACACCGGCACCATCCCGAGCAAGACACTGCGCGAGGCCGTGCTCGACCTGTCCGGCCAGCGCCAGCGCCGGCTCTACGGCGAGGCGTTCGCGCCGCGCACGCGACCCGGCGCCCACGATCTGCTCCGCCGTGCGCACCAGGTGATGCAGGCCGAGCGCGAGGTCATCAATGCGCAGCTCACGCGCAATGGAGTGCAGCTGTTCTGCGGCAGTGCCTGCTTCGCAGGTCCCCGCTCGATCGAGGTCCGGGGTGCGAACGGTGAAGCCAGCACGACGCTCGAGGCCGAGCACACGGTGATCGCGGTCGGCACGGTGCCGGGCCTGCCGAGCGGCATCACCATCGACCACCGGACCGTGCTGACGAGCGACGACATCCTGGACCTGACGCAGTTGCCCAAGCACCTCATGGTGGTGGGTGGCGGCGTCGTGGGCCTGGAATACGGCTGCATGCTCGCAGCACTCGGCGTGAAAGTGACGCTCGTCGACCAGCGCACGCAGTTGCTCGAGATGGTGGACCGCGAGTTGGTGGACTCGTTCTGCACCCAGGCGCGTGAGATGGGTCTGACGCTGCGGCTCGGCGAGCAGGTCGCCGGCATCGTCACGGGGGCGAACGGCCGCCCGGTCGTTACCATGAAGAGCGGCAAGCGCGTCGTCTGCGAGATGGTGCTGGTCTCAGCCGGCCGGCGCGGTGCGACCGATGGCCTGGCGCTCGAGAACGCCGGGCTGGCGGCAGACGACCGCGGCCGCGTCACAGTCAACGAGCGCTACCAGACCAGTGTTGCCAACATCTACGCCGTGGGCGACGTGATCGGGTTCCCGTCGCTGGCGTCCACCAGCGGCGAACAGGGCCGGCTGGCGGCCTGCCACATGTTCGACGTCGAGGCACCGTCGATGCAGGAACAACTCCCGTTCGGCATCTACGCGATCCCCGAGATCGGCTGGGTCGGCCCCAATGAGGGCGAACTCACCGCCAAGGGCGTGCCTTACGAGACCGGGGTGGCGCGCTATCGCGAGATCGCTCGTGGCCAGATCCTCGGCGACCATGAGGGCATGCTGAAGCTCATCTTCCATCTCGACACGCGCGAGATCCTCGCGGTGTGGGCCATGGGCACGCAGGCCACCGAGTTGGTGCACATCGGGCAGGCGGTCATGCTGCTCGGCGGCACGCTCGACTACTTCGTGCGCAACGTCTTCAACTACCCGACGCTGGCCGAGTGCTACAAGGTCGCGGCCCTGGACGGCATGAACAAGCTGCGCGCGCTGGGCGATGCGGGCAACGAAGGATTGAAGAAGGCGGCGTAGGCGCAGCTGCTCACGCCAGCCACTTCGGCTTGCGCTTCTCGAAGAACGCCGCCAGTCCGTCCTTCGCCTCTTCGCCGCTGCGCACGCCCGCCAGCGTCTCGGGCAGCGAGGCGCGATAGTCCTCCCACCCGAGCTCCTGCCAGCGCACGAACAGCTGCTTGATGCGCGCCTGGGCAAGCGGGCCGCCCTTGAGCAGCTCGCCCACGCGCTCGTTCACGGCCGCATCGAGCTCGGCCGCCGGGACGACGTGATTCACGATCCCGATGTCATGCGCGCGCGCGGCACCGAAGCGCTCGCCGGTCAGCATGAGTTCGCGTGCGGCGCGGTCACCCAGGCGCCGGATCACGTACGGGCTGATCAGCCCGGGCAGGATCCCCAGCCGCACTTCGGTCAGCCCGAACTTGGCGTCGTCGCTCGCCACCGCGATGTCACACGCGCAGCAGAAACCCACGCCGCCGCCATAGACACCGCCATGGATACGGCCCACGACCGGCTTCGGGAAGTCGGCGAGTGCGGCGAACACGGCTCCCAGCCGCGTCGCCTCGGCGAGATTGGCGTCGTAGCTGGCGTCCGCCGAGGCCTTCATCGCACCGATGTCGGCACCCGCGCAGAATGATGGGCCGCGCCCGCCCAGCACGACGACACGGCACGAGTCGTCTTCGTGCAGTCCGACCAACTCGTGCACGAGCGCACCTCCGAGTTCGGCCGACAACGCGTTGTGGGTCTCGGGGCGATTGAACCAGACGCGTGCGACCGCGCCGTCGCGTTCGACTTCCACCAGTGCCATGCAGATCTCCGTTCGGTGCGTTCACCGGCTCGACGTGCGCCCACGGTCACCCTGTGGGCGCGTGCGGCAAGGCCGTCCAGTCACCTCATGCGAATGCCAACGCGATCACGCCCCCCGCGAACGCCGCTGCCGCCACCAACCGCCGTCGACGATCACCCTCGCCCAGCACACGCCCACCCAGCCACGCGCCGATCAGGATACTGATCTCACGCGCCGGCGCGATGTGTCCGATGTCGCCGTGCCGGAGCGCGAGCAGGATAAGGATGTAGCTCAGCGGGCTCAACAACGCGATCCCGAGCACGCGCCAGCGCCGGGCGCGCCACAGCGTAGCGATATCTCCCGGAGCGCGCAGCGCCACGGGCGACAGCAGCAGCACGCGCACCACCTCGCCGCCCCAGTAGAACACCAGCGGCGGCACACCGGCGCGCTTCACGCCCCAGCCATCCCACAACGTGTACACCGCGATCGCCACGCCGGTCGCGAGCCCGTAGCCGATTCCCGCTGCCAGCCGGCGCGGTGCGCCCGGAGTGCTTCCGCTCACGCCGCCCGTGGTCACCACCAGGACGCCGCCGGCGATGAGCAACGCACCGCTCACCGACAGCACATTCGGGTGCTCGCCCATGAGCAGCACCGCACCCGCGGTCGCGAGCAGCGGGCCGGTGCCGCGCGCCAGTGGATACACCACGCTTAGGTCCCCGGTGCGATAACCGCGCAGGAGCAGCACGAAATAGCCCACATGGATGACACCGCTGCCCACGACGAGAACCAGCGCGGCCGGGTCGGGGCGCCAGTCGCTCGCGCGCAGCAGCATGAACACGAACGGTGCGTAGCAAACCGACGAGATCGCGGTCAGCAGCCAGAGCAGCGAGGCACTGCGGACGTTCGGACCCAGCTGCTTGGTCCACAGGTTCCAGGTCG
>JANNWR010000361.1:0-1899 GCA_031408715.1 bacterium | reverse complement strand
TCCGCTTCGGGGGAGGCTGTTACGGAGCGATTCCGGGCGGGTATCGGGTTCGGAACTTCGGGCTCGTGGTGGTCAGTGTGCTGCCTGTCGATGCGTGCAACCCTGTGCCAGGGTGCCGTGCTAGGCTGGGGGCGCCACGGGACGGCGCCGCGCGGAGTCAAGCCCATTCTTAGTTGGATTTCGTTGCGGCTCCATCCTTTGATCACGCGGCCTTCGGCATCCGGTGCTTCTGCTGCTTGATATCCAGATCGCGCACGAGCGCGCTCACCAACTTCGGCAGGTGACGATGTCCCTTGACCCGCCGCAGCCTCGGCTCGATGTCGAGCAGGGCGGTCGCCAGCCAGCGCTGCCGCTGGTTCGAGGTTTTCCACGAGTCGACCTTGGCGCAGCGCTCTTCGATCAGCGCATTCGCCGACTCGATGCAGTTGGTGGTCTTGAACGACACGCCCAGCACACCGTAGACGCCGAGTCGGTGCAGCGTGAGCGTCTCCTCGAGCCCCTCCGTGAGACTGGCGGCGGCCGACTGGTTGCGGCCCTCGAGTTCGCCGTGCAGCTTGTTCAGGGCGGCCTTGGCCTCCTCGTAGGTCGGCCGGTCGTAGGCGTGCTGCAGACGCCGGCGCCAGCTCGCCTGCTCGCTCTTCGGCAGGTAGCTCACCACGTTCTCGCGCTTGTGCCACATGCAGCGCTGAACCAGAGCCTTCTTCTGGAACACACGGCGCACCGCCGAGCGCAGTCCCTTCGCCCCGTCAATCACCACCAGCAGACCCTGCGAGAACTCGAACCCACGCTCGACCAACGAGCGCAGGAAAGAGCTGAGCACCTTGTCGTTCTCCGTGTCGGTCTCGATGAAGCCCAAGAACCGCTTCGTCCCATCGGCCGTTACGCCAAGTGCAATCACCATCATCTCGTCAGCGAAGCTCTTGCCGTCGAGGAACAACGCCACGTAGTGCTCGCCCTTCAGGCCGCGCTCCTGGAAGTCCTTCAGTTTCGCCGCGCTCGCCTCCACGAACGACCGCGATACCGTCGAGCTCGACAGGCCGATCGCACCCGGGATCGCGCGCGCAGCCGACTCGTAGTTGCGACACGAGATCCCGTACAGCACGCGACGCAACAACGCGTCGTCCGCCTCGCCCTTGCCGTGCAGCGCCGGATAGCTCCGCAACGGGATCTCCGACTGACCGCTGCGCACGCGCGGCACGCGGATCGCCACCCGCTGACCGTCCATGACCACCGTCCCCGGGTTGGTCCCGTGCCGGGTCCCGATCGCGCCATCATTGTGCGCGTAACGCAGCCCCGCCAGCGACTCGACCTCTTCCTCGAGCAGCGACTGGACGTGCATCAACCCCAACGGGATCAGGCTGCGGATCAGCTCCACCTTCGCGTTCAACTCGAGGCCCTCGAACTCGTCGCGATGCAGCACCTGGACTTGGCCCAGGGTCCGCTTGCGCTTCCGTATCCGACGAATGACACTGCCCATCGACGGCTCCTTTCGTCTGTGTGTGATGTTCGTCTCGCAACGCCATCACAACACAGAGCTTGGAGCCGCTTCAATTTCCAACTAAGGATCGCACACCATCACTCGCGGTGGCTACGGTCTCAGCGTCCTATCAGTCCAGCGCCGTCCACCCTAGTCCCTGGACACAAAGCGCCTCAACAACTCATCCCTTTGAGGCGTTTCGCATCATGGTGCCGAGACATCAGTTGGCTCGCTGCTACAGCGTCGTGCGATCTCGTGCCGACCGCACTTGACTACTGGCAGCCAACGAGTGCCCATGCGAGGAGCAGGGAGAGACCTCCGCCGGCCAGCAGAACGTCCGTGTCGGTGTCTGCAGATCGATCGAACGCGGGAAGGACGGCGTCGACGGGCCGAGAGAGCCGGCTCGCGTCCAGATGGTCGAG
>JANNWR010000360.1:0-2180 GCA_031408715.1 bacterium | reverse complement strand
GCGGCCGGCAGCTTCTTGAGCGTGGGTGCAGGAGCCTCGGTGCTGTCGATGTCCGGTGCCACGCTCGCGAGCGGGCGTGACCTGGCTGCGGCATCTTGGAATGTCGCATCGCTCGCACGTGTCGATGCGCTCGAGTTCGCGCTGTCGCATTCGCCGCTGCCGGGTGGTGCGACACAGGACTGGGTGGGCGCGGGCGGCCGGCTGGGCACAGGAGCCACGCGCTGGGGCTTGAGCGCGTTGTTCCATCAGGAAGGCGACTTTGAAGGTCGCGACGCGCTGAACCAGCCCACCGGGGCGCTGTCCGTGAGCGACCTGGCGCTGAGCGCGCATGTGGCGCGGCCGTTGGGTGAGTTCTTGAGCGCGGGCTTCGGTGCGGAATGGGTGCACGAGTCGCTGGCCGGTAGCAATGGCTCGGGGCTGGCGTTCGACGCCGGATTGCGCGCGCAGGCGGGCCCGATCGGCATGGCTGTCGCCGCGCGGCACATCGGCGGTGCCATGAACTACAGCGGTGTGAAGTACGACATGCCGGCCGTGATCGCGGGTGGCGTGTCGTGGACCAATGCCGTGCGGGGCCTGCGTGTGGCGGCGGACTTCGAGTCACCCACTCATTACTATGGCGGCGTGCGGCTGGGTGGCGAGTGGCTGGTGCGCGAGTGGATGGCGGTGCGCGCGGGCTATCGCAGCCAGATCGGTGGGCCCTCGACCGAGCAGTTGTCCGGCGCGTCGTTCGGCTTCGGCAGCGGCGTCGGCAATGTGTGGATGGACTACGCGTACACGCCGGATGGCGCCGAGGGCGCTGGGCAGCACCGGCTAGGACTGACGTTCCGGCCGGGTCGCGTGGGCAGCGAGCATGCGCACGAAGCGCGGCCTGCGGTCGAGCGCGTTGCACCGGCGCCGCGCGTGACGCGCGCACCGCGTGTCCAGGCGGAGTCCGAGCCTGCGAAGCGCGCGACGAAGTCCGCCACGAAGCCGGTTGCCACGCAGGCTGCCGCGCCCGAGACGCGCCCGGACTGGCGCCCGATCGAGCCCGCGGCAAGCACCTCGCCGATCGTTGTCACGCCGATCCCCAGTGCGCCCGCGGCCAAGCCCGAACCGGTGAGTGCTCCAGTGGCAGCGAAGCCGATCCCCAGTGCGCCCGCGGCCAAGCCCGAAGCGGTGAGCGCTCCGGTGACAGCGAAGCCGATTCCCAGTGCGCCCGCGGCCAGGCCAGAAGCGGTGAGCGCTCCGGTGGCAGCGAAGCCGATCCCCAGTGCGCCCGCGGCCAGCCCGAAGCCCGAACCCGTCAGCGTTCCTGTGACGCCGAAGCCAGCCGCCCCGAGCACGCCCGCGCCTGCTGCGACAGTTGCACCCTCGGAGGTTCGCCCTGTGAGCGAAGCACCGAAACCGGCTCCGGCGCCGACCGTGTCACCCGTGATCATCCGCCCGACTTCGGTGGTCGTCGCGAACGGCGAGACCCTGGCGACCATCGCACGGCGCTGGGACACGACCCCTGCGGCGATCATGATGACCAACGATCTCGTGCGCGAGCAGGTGGCGCCGGGCACTCGCCTCAAGCTGCCGCCGGCGCGCAAGCGCTGATCCCGGCGGGCAGGCGCGTCACTCCGGGCAGGGCTGGCGCACAGCGGCACGCCTGCGAGCTGGTTACAGCCGCGCCGCCAGCATCGCGCCGAGCACCGTTGCAGCCAGCCCGCCCAGTACCGAGCCGCCCGCGTAGCCGGCGGCGGCGAGTGCGTGGCCGTCGCGCAGCAGCACCAGCGTCTCCCAGCTGAACGCCGAGAACGTGGTGAAGCCGCCGAGCACGCCGGTGACCAGGAACAAGCGCGTGGCGGGGGGCACCGAGCTGCGCTCGAACGCCAGCGTCAGCACGAAGCCGATCGCGCACGAGCCCACCAGGTTCACCGCCAGCGTGCCCCATGGGAACGCCGCGTCGCGCGACAGCCGCGCGAGTGCTGCGGTCGCACTCCAGCGCAGCACGCTGCCGAGCGCGCCGCCCGCGGCGACCAGCAGCAGTTCCCTCACAACGGGAACGCGCCCTCGAACTTGGTGCCGAGCCCCGTGGCCAGTGCGTGCTGGCACTGTTCCTTCAGATGCGCGGGCATCTCGGCATACACGTCGGTGAAGATGGTCTCGATCGCCGGCGGCGGCAGTGCCTCGGCCTCGGTGATCGCCTTGGAGATCTC
>JANNWR010000359.1:0-2472 GCA_031408715.1 bacterium | reverse complement strand
CGCCACGGTCGGTGCGCGGACACTGGAGCGCGGTTACCAGCCGGCACCCGTGGTGCTGCACGAGACACGGCAGACCCAGGTCGGCGGCGGGGTGTGCCAGGTGGCCTCGACGGTGTTCGTGGCCGGACTGCTCTCGGGCCTCGACGTGGCCGAACGCTGGCGTCACACGCTGTCGGTCGACTACATCGCCCTGGGAGAGGACGCCACGATCGCGTGGGGTGCGAAGGACCTCAAGTTGCGCAACACGCTCGGCCAGCGTGTTCGCCTGCGCGTGCGGCTGGCGGGTGCGGCGTTGTCCGCGCGCTTCGAAGCCGAGGAACCGGTCGGGGCCGCGTTCGAACTCGAGCGCGACGAGCGCGAGCTGCCCGGCGACGACGATGGCGCGGGTACGGGGCGCGAAGTCGAGTTGTTCCGCGTCCGTCGCGGCGCGGGTGGCGATGAGGACCGTGAGCTCGTGCACCGCGACGTCATCCCGCCGGCGCGCGTGCGCGACGCGGGTTCCCGTGAGCTGCGGCCATGATCGCGCAAGCGCCTGTGCACGCCATGCGGGTGTGTGCTGCACGCCGATGCGCCGCGAGAGCCGCCGTGCTGCTGGTGTTCGCCGCGACAGCGCCGGCTCGTGCCGCGAGCCCCGAGCTGGCCGAGTACGAACGCTTTGCGCAGAGCGCGAGTGGTGCTCAACTGCTGGCGGTGGCGCGTGAGGCGTTGTGCGTGGCCGCGGCTAGGTGCGATTCGCTGAGCCTGGTCGCACCGGATTGGCCGGCGGCACCGCGGCCATTGTTCGTGACGCTGGCCCACGGCAGCCGCACACGCGCCTGCCTCGGTCGCGACGAGCCGCGCGGCACGCTCACCGAAAGCGTGCGCGAGCTGGCGAGCGAGGCGTTGTCGGGCGACCGTCGCCGGCCGCCGGTACGCGCCGAGGAACTCGACAGCCTGCGTGTGCTGGTCGCGTTCGCCGGCGACGAGAGAGCCATCGCCGACCCCTACCAGGTGAACCCGATGCGGGAGGGGCTGCGCATCGCGACCGAGCGAGGGACCGTCGCGTTCCTCCCCGGCGAAGCACGCACCGTGTCGTGGGCGCTCGGCGAGGCACGCCGCATCGGAGTGCTCGGCCGGCTGGATGACGCTCGCTTCAGCCGTTTCGATGCCGTGGTGTTGTCTGGACCCGCCGTGCTGGACACGATTGTTCCGGTCCGGGCTCCGGGCCCACCATCGAGACCCGTCATCAAGACCCATCCTTAAGAAGTGCATGCCGTTCGCTGTCACCGTTCCGGAGGACTCACCGTGATCTCGCTGCTGCGCCCTATGCCGGTCGTCGCCGTCCTGCTGTCGTGCTCACTCGCGCTCGCCTCGATGGTCCCGGCGACCGTCATGGCTGCCGGCTCTCGCGTTTCGGGTCAGGTGCTGGACGCCGGGACGCAGGCGCCGGTGGGCAACGCCGACATCGAGCTGCAGAACTCCGGAGGCGGTCCGGGCTACTTCCGTACGCGCACGAACGCCAAGGGCGAGTTCGCGGTCGACAACGTGCCCGCGGATCGCTGGTACCTGGTGACGGTCTCCGCCGATGGCTATACCGATTGGGCCATCGAGAGCTGGCAGTTCCCGGCGGCACAGCGCGAGGTGCGGCTTGCGATCCCGCTCGATCGCGCTGGCAAGCTCGATGTGTTCACACGCGGCAGCGACGGCAAACCGGTGGTGGCGGCGCGCATCACCGTGCGACGCGACCGCGGCTCGAACTGGTGGGAGGCCTACCGGCGCGATCCCGAACCGCGCTGGACCGGTCGGGATGGTCACGTCGTCTTCGAGGGCTTGTCGGGTGGCCCATGGAGCGTGTCGGTCGAGGCCGCCGGATTGCGCGGGGAAGAGGCGCGCGCCGTGCCCGTGCAGCGCGGACAGACCACACCTGCCACGCTGACGCTGACTCGGCCGGGCAGCCTTTCGGGGGGCGTCAGGCTGGCTGATTCGACGCGCGTGAGTGGCGTGAATGTCGTGGTGCGCGGGCCCGCCGAAGGCACCGGTACCACCGATGAAGACGGCGCCTGGACGGTGTCCGACCTGCCCCCGGGCCGCTATCGCGCCGAGATCTCATATGACGGCTTCACTTCGAATGGTGCGCGTGATGGACTGGTCCTGACCGAAGGTGAGGCCAAGGGTGGAGTCGTGCTCACCGGCATGCCGCGCGCCCAGTCGCTGGCGTTCGTGCTCGAGCGCGACGTGTTCGTGCCGCAACTGAGCGAAGAAGGTGGCATGAGCGCGCGGCCGTCGCTCGGCGTGCGCGCGTTCCGCATCGCCGCGCTCGACCTCGTGCTCTATCGCGTACCGTTCGCGCGGCTGCTCGGCAGCGCACGCGGCCAAGGTGGAGTGAGCACGCTCGAATCCGACACCACGGGCCTCGAGCGTGTGCACACGTGGCGTTACGACCTGCCCGACGGCGCCCCATTCGCGTGGCGCGAAGCGCAGCTGACGCTGCCG
>JANNWR010000358.1:0-1625 GCA_031408715.1 bacterium | reverse complement strand
CTCGGGCGGAGGCTGGTGGAGAGTGCTCCGCTGACGGCCGATGCCCAGAGCTGAGGTTTCCAGCAGGGTCGGCGCGGGAGAGCGCCCGCGCCAACGACGAGCATGCCGGTGGATCGAGGGACCATGATTCCAGGAACCATGATTCCAGAAACCATGAATCGAGGGGCCATGAAGCGAGCACTGCGACTGCTGATGCTGACCATGATGCTCGCCGGGGCGGCTCGCGCACATGCCGAGACGCTGCCGGTCGTGATCCAGGGCTTCGTCGGGACGCCAGCGGATTCCGCTTCGCGTCGCGAGTTCATGACCGCGTTCCAGGGCGAATTCGCCTCGGGAATGCTCTTGTGCGAGCGGCAGGCTGGTGACGCTTGGACGCACGTCGCGCCCAAGTCGCACTCATTCGTGTTGTTGGATGCGGCCAGCACGGACCAGACCTGGCTTCTGGACATCAGTATCGGCGTGCCTTCCGAGGTGCGCGTCAACCGGCCCAAGAAGCGCCGTGACGACAAGGTGTACCCGCGCCCGCGCCTGAGCGATCTGAGAACCTCGCGCGGGCTCACCATCTTCACGGCGGCCACACCACCGGCCGCGGCTTCGGCGAACGGCCGACCGATCCCGCTGCGCTTCGCGGTCTACTTCGGAGCAGCACGACGCGTCGTGGTCCCGAACGCCAAACTTCCCGGCGGCGCCTACGCATATCCGTGGGCCGACGCCGGACGCGTCGTGGCACGGGCCGCGCTGGAAGCACTGCTGCGATCGCGCGGCGACCTGGAAGAGACCGAGCGCGCCGATCTGACTCCCGCAACCCGAACGGAGCCCTTGCCATGAACCGAATGACACTTCGAGCCGGGCTTATCTTGGTCACTCTATGCGTGGTGGCGCTCTGGGTTGCCGGTTGCGAGCGTTCGGACAAGCCCGCCTCGACACTCAGCCAGTCGCAGCGCGACACCGTGCTCTCCAAGGCCGACATCCCCGGGGCGTCGGCGGTGGGTCACGCGTTCGACGCCGCCGGCAAAGAGGCGACCCACGCGGCCGAGTTGGATTCGCTGGTGCATTAGCATGTGCAGCGTGGCGTTCGCCGCGCGGCGGTGATATCGGGTAGTTTCTGGGTGATCGTCCCCCATTCGACGTTGCTCCTGATGGCCGCTGCATCGGCCGCCCGTCCGCGGGCCGCCCCTCGAGCGGGTCATCGTCTTCGGGAGTCCCAGCCCCATGCTGATGCTGAAGGAAGAGCACCACCAGGTTCGCGAGATGGTCCGCAAGTTCTCCGAGGAGATCGTCGCGCCGCGCGCGCGCGAACTCGATGAGACCGAGACGTTCCCGCATGACGCGGTGAGGCACATGGCCGAACTCGGCCTGCTGGGGCTGCCCTACCCCGAGAAGTACGGTGGCGCGGGCATGGACACGGTGTCTTACGCGATCGCAGTGGAAGAGGTCGCGCGTGTGTGCGCCTCCACCGCCATCACGCTCGCCGCCCATGTGTCGCTTGGCTGTGGTCCGGTGTACGGCTCGGGCACCGAAGCGCAGAAGCTCAAGTTCCTGACCCCCATGGCGAAGGGCGAGGTGCTGGGTGCGTTCGGGCTCACGGAGCCCAACGCGGGCTCCGATGCCGCTGGCACTCAAAC
>JANNWR010000357.1:0-51930 GCA_031408715.1 bacterium | reverse complement strand
GAGACATCTGCCCCATCACGTCCCGAGTAGCTGGGGTCGCTGCTGACGGCCGGGGCCACCACAATCGTGTAAGCCACCGGGCCGTCGACGCTGAAATCATCCTGGCCCGTCACCGTGACGGTCCGCGAGACACTCCAGTTCACGGGCGTGAACGTCAGTGAACCAGGTGCGACATGCCCTTCCGTGAGTGTGCCGCTCGTGACACCGATGACGACGTTGCCGGTCGGCTGGCTCGTCAGCACGACGTTGAACGTGGCCGCGCCGCCGGCTTCCGTCGTGATCAGGCCGGACACCGGAGCGACCGTGATACCGGCTGCATCGTCGTCCGTGTTCGTGACTGCAACATCATCCGCATCCACCGTGTCGTACACGAGGTCCGCGCTGGCGGCGGCCGACAGCACGACGGTGTAGGAGACGTCTCCGTCATCGACGTTGTCGTTGACGCCGGTGACGGTGACAGTCTGGGGCACATTCCAGTCCGCCGAGGTGAAGCTCAGGAAGCCCGGACTCGCCGTGCCTTCCGTGGCGTCGCTGGAGTTGACCGGGAGGAGCACATCCGCAGTCGGCTGGCTGGTGAGGACCACGGTGAACGTGGCCATCGCACCGGCTTCGGTCGTCGTCAGACCGGCGATCGGCGTCACCGTGATGCCAGCGACGTCGTCGTCCGTGGTGGTGCCGAACACGTCGTTCGGGTCCATCCCGTCGTAGTTCGGGTCCGCGCTGGTCGCCAGGTCGAGCACGACCGAGTACGGCGTGTCACCGTCGACCACGAAGTCATCGACGCCCGTGATCGTGACCGTCTGCGGCACGTTCCAGTCCGCCGGCGTGAACGTCAGCGAAGTGACGTCGACCGTGGCCTCGGAGTGCGTGTCGCTGTCGAGCAGGATGATGACGTCAGCCACCGGCTCGGTGTCGAGCACGACGGTGAAGGGCTCACTGCCACCCGCTTCCGTGGTGATCAGGCCGCCGGTCGGGGCGACCGTGATGCCGGCGACGTCGTTGTCGGTGTTGGTGGCATCCACGTCCGCGGGATCCACCCCGGAGAAGTTCGGATCGGCGCTGGCGATCGGCTCGAGCACGACGGTGTAGGCCACATCGCCGTCCATGATGAAGTCGTCCGCGCCCGTGACCGTCACGGTCTGCGGCACGTTCCAGTCAGCGGACGTGAACGTGATGCTGGCCGGCGTGGGCGCACCTTCGGTGGCATTGCTGCTCGACAGCGCAAACGTCACGTCGGCAGACGGCATGCTGGTCAGGACGACATCGAAAGTCGCCGTACCACCCGTTTCGTCCGTCACCAGACCGGCCGACGGCGTCGCGGTGACGTCGGCGACATCGTTGTCGGTGTTCGTGACGTCCACGTCGGCCGGGTCGAACGCGTCATAGCTGAGATCGGTGCTGGTGGTGGCGTCCGTGACGACCGTGAACGCCTGGTCCCCGTCGACAACCACGTCGTCGACGCCCGTGACCGTGACGACCTGGTCGATGTTCCAGTCCGCAGGCGTGAAGGTCAGCGTCGAGACGTCGATCGTGCCTTCCGCCGTGTTGCTGCTCGACAGCGTGAACGTGACGTCCGCCGCTGGCATGCTGGTGAGATGAACCGCGAATGTGGCGGTGGCACCCGCTTCGTCGGTGCTGAGGCCCGTGACAGGATCGATGCTGACGCCCACGACATCATTGTCGGTGTTCGTACCGTCGACGTCGGCGGGGTCCATCGTGTCGTACATCAGGTCGGCGCTGGTGGCCGGGTCGAGCGCCACGATCCAAGCCTGGTCGCCATCGACGACGAAGTCGTCGGCGCCCGTCACAGTCACCGTCTGCGGCACGTTCCAGTCCGCCGCCGTGAACGTCAGTGAAGCCACGTCCGCCGTGGCCTCGGCCGCGTTGTTGCTGGCAAGCGTGAACGTGACGTCGGCCGAGGGCTGCGTATCGAGCACGACCGTGAAGGTCGCCGTCGCGCCGGCTTCATCCGTGGTCAGACCGGTCACGGGCGTGACCGTGATGCCGGCCACGTCATTGTCGGTATTCGAGAAGTCGACATCGTCTCCGTCGCGCCCCGAGTAGTGGGGGTCGCTGCTCACCGCCGGCTCGAGCGCCAGCGTGAATGCCTGATCGCCATCGACGACGAAGTCGTCCACACCCCGCACCCAGACGTCTTGCGGGACGTTCCAGTCCGCGGACGTGAAGGTGATCGTCGGCGTGGCCGGCTCACCCTCGGCAGGGTTCGAGCTGGTCAACGCGATCACGACATCCGAGGTCGGCTGCGACTCGAGCACGACCGAGAACGACGCGCTGTCCCCCGCCTCGCTCGTCACCAGCCCCGAGACCGGATTGACCACGATGCCGGCGGCATCCGTGGCCAGATACGCCGAGGAGAACTCCGACGAGTTGTTGAAGTCGAGGTTCGTCGCCGTGGCGGTGATCGCCTCATTGATCGCCACGACCGCAGCGATGGTCGTGTCGAACGCGGCTTCGCCGAAAGCGTCGGTCTCGGCCAGCGCGGTTCCGAGGAAGCGCTCGCCCTCGCCGTTGCCCGACAGGTCGGCGTTCGTGCTGGCGAAGAACTCCACCCGGAAGCGGGAACTCGGGTCGCCGAGGAGCGCGCCCGCGACGTGCAGATCGACGTCTGACGTTCGCGCCAGCGTCAGCTCGGGATAGTTCTGCAGCGAGTTCGGGCCGAAGTCGGTGTCGAGCGGATCGTTCGTCGTGATGCCGTCACCCGAAAGGTCGATGCCGATGCTGCCGTTCTCGTAGATACGGTTGGACAGGATCGCGATGCCCTCACCCGTTAGCGGGTCGAGCTCGATCCCGATTCCGGCGTTGTTGGCGATGATGTTGCCGTCATCGACGTTGACGCCACCGATCTCGAGGTTGGCGCCGCCAAAGTCGGCCGACACGAACAGGCCGGTGCCGCCGTTACCGAGGGCGGCGCCATTGACATCCGCGCCGATCGAGTTGCCCAACACCGAACTGGCAAAGCCGGACAACCGCAGGCCCGCCTCGGTGTTGCCCGAGATGACATTGCGTTCGTCAGGGGTCGGGCCACCGATGACCGTGTTGTCGCCGTTGGCCTCGAGACCCGCGCTCGGGGAGACGAGCGTTCCGTTCGGGATCGCCGAGGTGCCGCCTGCGTCGGTGCCGATCCAGTTACCGCGGACCGAGGAACCCGACGACGTGAACTCGATGCGGACGCCATTGGCGCCGTTGCCGGAGATGACGTTCCGGTCTTCCGGCGCACCGCCACCGATGATCGCACCGTCCGACCACACCGTGATGCCGTCCGCGTTGTTCGCGAGTGCGGCCGTTCCGGTGGCGTCGATCCCGATCCAGTTGGCTGCGATGAGGCAGTCGATGGCGGAGACCACGATCCCGCTGCCATCGAATCCGCCGATGGTCAGGCCACGGACCTCACAACCGGGGGCGAGAAGCTCCAGCCCATTGACGCCCGCGCCTGCCAGCGAGCCGTCGAGCACGACGACCGGCGAACCCGAGTACCCCGGCTGGAGCGTGGCGTCCAGGATCACGGGATCGTTCAGGATCGGCAGCGAGGTCTGCAAAGCGATGGTCGCCACACCTGCGGTGAAGTAGTCGTGACTCGAACGCAGGCCGGCCGCCGAGGTGCCATTCGAGATCATCCAGATAGCGTGCTCCGTGTCCGAGGCGAAGCCATCCTGCGACAGGCCGATGTTGTCGAGGCCGTCGGCATTGAACACGAACTGGCGCAAGGAACCAGCGCCGATGTCGTTGGTATTCGTGATGACGTCGAAGTTGAAGCCGAAGTCGATGTTCGAGACCGTGGCGTTGACCGACGGCACGGTCACCATGGATCCGGTCTGGGCGTAGCCCGTGGGGCCGGCGATGAACTGCCATGTGTTGACGTCGATCTGGTCGCCGGAGCCGGCGTCGTTGGCGTCCCTTTCCGCGGGCTCGTGGCCGCCGACTTCGTTCGTCACCGGCAGCGCAGTCCCCAGACTGCCGTCGGTGCGATAGGTCGGAACCGCGAGGTGCGTACCCGGTACGTAACCCGTGCGAGACGATGTCACCGTCTGGGTGACGACGCGCACCACGTAGCTACCGGTTGCCAGCCCGTTGAACTTGTACTCACCCAGACTGTCGAGCGTGGTCTGGCGGATGAACACGCCGGTGACACCACTGAACAGTTCGACACTGGCATCCGAGCAGATCACTCCGCCCGAGGAGATCAGACCGCGTCCGGCGCCTCCGCCGTAGTTGACGTCCTCGAACACGAACCCGCGGATCGTGGCAGCCGCATGCGCAAATGCGGGCACGAACATCCCGACGACGAGAAGGAGGATCGACATGGCCATACGAATGAACCGGGCATGCGTCGGCCGATCGGCCGAGCGAGGAGAAACGACTGCCCGATAGTCGGCGTCCATGCCATTCGCTCCAACGGTGTGCGACTCTGGGGAGAGATGCGTTCGCATAGCGTTCCTTTCGAGATACGGCATCGCGTCGTCCTTGACTGAGGTGCCACACAGCAGCCTGCGGCGGGTCCATGCGGTCATCCGACCGGGCCAACTGGTGCGAGAACGCACACAGATGACTCGACCACACGGGATGAGCTGGGCCGGCTGCTACGCAAGAGAGAGTTCGAATGAACATGCGGAAACCAGACGGGGAGCCGCATGTGGCCCACCCGGTCATCGACCACTTTGGTATTCGACTTGAGAACCTGTTCGCTCACATGAAGGCTGGAAGTCGGCGGGTCCACCCTCCGGCGGCGATCGTTCCTTCGACCCAAGGTCCTCCGAGTTTCCCTGGAGCCCGGGACGCCTTGTGTACCTGCCGTCAGCGAGTCATCCGGTCGTCAGGAGCCACACTCCCAGCGGGCCGGCATGAAGATTGGTGATTCCCCGGTTCGCGTGATTGAATGGACGCTCAATCCCATGACCCAACGCCTTCGGATCCGCCCCGCCCATGCCGTACTCGCCCGCCTGTTCCCCTGCGGCCTCGCCCTCGCCTTCCTGAGTGAGGGGTGCGGCGGCCCTGAGCCGCGACGTGCCCCGCGCCCGCCCGTGACCATCGCGGTCGCCGAGCGCCGGATGGTGCCCTACGAACTCGAGGCGTCCGGAACAGTCGAGCCGGTTGCTTCTGCCGAGGTCACGGCCCAGGTCGGCGGCATCGTGATCGCGACGCCGCTGCGAGAAGGCGCGGACGTGCAAGCCGGCATGACGCTCGTCCGGCTCGATGCGCGACCCTTCCAGGCCGCGGTCGATCAGGCGGCCGCTGTGCTGGCTCGTGACCGCGCACGTGCACGCAGCGCACGCCTGGCCCTCGAGCGGGCCGAGAGTCTGGCGCGCCAGCAGCTCCTGTCCGCTGGCGAGCTCGACGACCGGCGCGCCGATGCCGAGGCACTGGCTGCCACGGCCCTGGCGGATTCGGCCGAGCTCGGGCGCGCCCGGCTCGACCTTGCCTACGCCACGATTCGCGCGCCGATCTCGGGCCGATCCGGCAAGCTCAACGTCCATGTCGGGGACGTGGTCCGCGCCAATGACCCTTCTGCCCCCGTGGTGACGATCCACCAGCTCCACCCGATTCGCGTGCGATTCACGGTCCCGCAAGCCGAGTTCGAGGCTGTGCGCGAAGAGCGCCGCCGCGACGTGCAGGTGCTGGTCAACGCTGGCGGCTCGGACACGACCTGGAGTGAAGGCCGCTTGGTGTTCGTCGACAACCAAGTCGACGCGTCCACCGGCACACTCCTCCTGAAGGGGGAGTTCGTGAATCGTGGCACCACGCTGTGGCCGGGTGCATTCGCTCGGGTTCGCTTGCGGCTGCGCGAACAGGCCGGGGCGACGGTCGTGCCCTCATCCGCGATCGGAAACTCCCAGAGTGGCACTTTCCTCTGGGTGGTGAAGGCGGACAGCACCGTCGAGATGCGTCCCGTGACGGTCACTCGAACCTGGCGGGGATCGGCGGTCGTCGCTTCCGGCGTGCAGCCGGGTGAAACCGTGGTCACCGATGGTCAGGTGCGGCTGTCCCCGGGCGCCCGGGCCGCGATCCGTGATTCGCGTGCTCCCGCAGTGGGCTCGGGCGTACCCAAGCGCGCGAGCACGCGGCCATGAATCTGTCGGCGCCGTTCATCCGGCGTCCGGTCGCGACCACGCTGGTGATGCTGGGCATCGTGCTCTTTGGAGCCTTGGCCTACCCCCAGCTGCCGGTCAATGACCTTCCGAACGTCGACTACCCCGTCATCAATGTCCGGGCGAGTCTGCCCGGCGCCAGTCCCCAGACGGTGGCCGCCGCGCTCGCCACGCCAATCGAGAAACAGCTCTCGACGATCGCGGGGCTCGAAGCCATGACGTCCAACAGCAGCCTGGGTGGCACGAACATCACTCTGCAGTTCTCGCTCGACCGCGACATCGATGCGGCGGCTCAGGACGTTCAGGCCGCCATCGCCCAGACGCTGCGCCAGCTCCCGCAGGGCACCTTGCCGCCGTCGGCGGGCAAATCGAATCCCGCCGACGCTCCCATCCTGTTCCTGGCCCTGACTTCGGACGTACTGCCGCTGCCTCAGCTCGACGAGTACGCTCAGACCGCGCTGGCACAACGGTTGTCGACCGTCGAGGGTGTCGCACAGGTGCAGGTGTTCGGTTCTCAGAAATACGCCGTTCGCATCCAGCTCGACCCCCAGGCCCTCGCCGCACGTGGCGTGGGCATCGACCAGGTTTCGGGCGCCATCGCGTCGGGCAACGTCAACCTGCCCACGGGCGTCCTGTGGGGCCCCGACAAAGCGCTCACCCTGCGCTCCGAGGGCCAACTGGAGAGCGCGCGGGAGTTCCGCAACCTCATCATCAAGACCGAGGCGGGTGCGATGGTCCGGCTCGGCGACCTCGGTACGGTGCTGGACGGCGTGCAGGACAGCCGTGTGGCGAGTTGGTTCAACGGCAAGCGTGCGATCGTGCTGGCCATCCAGCGCCAGCCGGGCACGAACACCGTACGAGTCGCCGACCGTGTGCATGCCATGGTCGAGAAGCTGAGACCCCAGTTGCCCGGCTCCGTGCAGATCGAGACGCTCAATGACCGTTCGGTGTCGATCCGGCACTCGGTCGGTGACGTGCAGACGACCCTGCTCATCACGCTGCTGCTGGTGGTGCTGGTGATCTTCCTGTTCCTGCGCAACGCCTCGGCCACGCTGATCCCCAGCCTGGCTCTGCCGCTGTCGGTGGTGGGCACATTCGCACTCATGAAGCCGTTCGGATTCAGCCTCGACAACCTGTCGCTGCTGGCACTCACGCTCTCGGTCGGGTTCGTGGTCGACGACGCCATTGTCATGCTCGAGAACATCGTGCGTCACATGGAACTGGGCAAGACCCCGCTGCAGGCCGCGCTCGACGGCTCGAGCGAGATCGGCTTCACGATCCTGTCGATGACCCTGTCGCTGGTCGCGGTGTTCATCCCGGTCTTGTTCATGGGCGGATTGCTCGGCCGGCTGTTCCATGAGTTCGCGGTCGTCATCAGCATCTCGATCCTGATCTCGGGCTTCGTGTCGCTGACGCTCACGCCCATGATGGCGAGCCGCTTCCTGAAGCATGGCATGACGCACTCGCAGGCACCGTTGCTGCGCATGTTCGAGACGGCGTTCGAGCGTTCGCGCCAGACCTACGCGCGCACGCTCGACCAGGTCATGGCCCGGCCACGCGCGACCATGGTGTTCTCCGCCGCGATCCTTGTCGGGACCGTGGCCCTGTGGATGATCGTGCCCAAAGGCTTCATCCCGAGCGAAGACATCGACCAGTTGTCCGGCACCACCGAGACGGCCGAGGGCACCTCGTTCGACGCCATGGTCCGGCACCAGCAACAGGTCGCAGCATTGGTCGCCAAGGACCCGAATGTCGCCGGGTTCATGTCGGCGGTCGGCGGCGGGGACCGTGGCGGCACCAGCAATCAAGGCCGCCTCGTCCTGCGCCTGAAGCCGCGCTCGGAGCGCAAGCTGTCGGCCGACCAGGTGGCGCGGTCGCTCACCCCCCGGCTCAACTCGGTCCCCGGCATGCGGGTGTTCCTGCAGAATCCGCCGCCGGTGCGCATCGGCAGCCGCACCGCCAAGAGCCAGTACCAGTTCACGCTCCAGGGGACCGATCTGGTGTCGCTGTACGACAACGCCGCCAAGCTGGAAGCGCGGCTCAAGGAGACGGACAAACTCGACAACGTCACCAGCGACCTCCAGGTCAAGAACCCGGAGATCCGCGTCGACATCGATCGCGACCGTGCCGCAGCACTGGGTGTGACTCCCAGGCAGATCGACGAGGCTCTCTACGACGCCTATGGCTCACGCCAGGTGTCGACCATCTTCACGCCCAGCAACCAGTACTGGGTCGTGCTCGAACTCCTGCCGCAGTACCAGCGCGACGTGACCGCGCTCCAGTTACTGCACGTGCGTTCCGCCACCGGGACCTTGGTGCCGATCGGGTCGGTGGCGAAACTGTCGCCCGCGCTGGGGCCGCTGAGCGTGAATCATTCCGGTCAGGCCCCGGCCGTGACGCTGTCGTTCGACGTCAAGCCCGGTGTCGGCCTGTCGGAAGCCGTGACCGAGGTGCAGAACGCTGCGCGCGCCGTACTGTCCTCGGACATCACCACCGCATTCGCCGGCACGGCACAGGCTTTCCAGTCCAGCCAACAAGGGCTGACGCTGCTGCTCTTGATCGCCGTTCTGGTGATCTACCTGGTGCTGGGCGTGCTCTACGAGAGCTTCGTGCACCCGCTCACGATCCTGTCTGGATTGCCGTTCGCCGGCTTCGGTGCACTGCTCACGCTGCTGGTGTTCCGCACGGAACTGAGCGTGTACGCGTTCGTCGGCATCATCCTGCTGATCGGGCTCGTCAAGAAGAACGCCATCATGATGATCGACTTCGCGCTCGACGCCGAGCGGCTCGAGGGCAAGCGGCCGCACGATGCGATCCGGGAGGCGTGCCTCGTGCGCTTCCGCCCCATCATGATGACCACCATGGCCGCGCTCATGGGCACGCTGCCCATCGCGCTCGGCTGGGGCGCTGGCGCCGAGTCGCGTCGGCCACTCGGTCTTGCGGTCGTGGGCGGACTGGCGTTCTCGCAGATCATCACGCTCTACGTGACGCCGGTGTTCTATCTCGCCATGGACCGCGTGCAGAAACGCTTCAGGAAGCGTGGATCCAACGTTGCGGGCGTCCCGGCGGAACTCACCCCGCGCTGAACCCGCTAGCCCGCGGTCCAGCGCGGGACCGCAGCGAACAAGCCGTCATGCCAGCCGATCTGCCACGCGAGCCAGGCCCCGAATGCCAGCGACAGGGCCCCGGTGGCAAGCCGAACGGCACGCGAACTCGCCGGGAAGCGCGCCGTCAATGCGGACAGTGGCAGCGACAAGCTGGTGGTGACGAGTGCCATGCCGGTCATCGTCCCGAGCGCGAACACGCCCAGATAGGCGCACGCCCAAGCCGCGTCGCGCACCGTGGCAAGCACAAGCAGTGCGACCGCAGCACTGCCGGCCAGCCCGTGCACGAGCCCGACAAGGAACGCCCGCCGGGCAGGAGGCCGCCCCTCGCCGAGCTCGAGGCCCGAACGACCCGAGGGGCTGGGACGCAGGTTCGCGAAGCCGACGAGCATCAGCGCCACGGCCACAGCGAACTCGAGCGCAAGTCCGACGCGAGGTGGGACCACGACGTTGAACACGATGATCACCGCACCCACACCCCACACCGTCACGGTGTGCCCCGCTCCCCACGCCGCTCCCAGAAGCGCGGCCGGCCGCATGCGTCGCGTTCGCACGGTGATGGCTGCCACCGCGACCACGTGGTCGGGGTCGAGCGCGTGCCGAAGCCCGAGCACGAAACCCAGGCCGAGGATGGCCAGTGGAGAGACATCGATCGGCGTCATGTGGCTCCCAGGTGGACTTCATGCTGTAGGCGAGGGTGACCTTGCAACCTGTTATCACACAAATAGGAAGCGGCCCGACAGGGAGCTTGCCCTGCCGGGCCGATCTCTGCGTCGTAGCCTGAGTCAACCGACCGTGATCGTCACGGGTTTGGCGAACATGATGCGCCCGGAGCCGCCACCATTGCCGCCTGCCGGGCCGATCCGGCCGCCCGGGCCTTCGACCCGGCCGATGGCCGTCGACTTCTCCGTTCCGAACAGGTAAGCGGCCGTGATCGTGTACTTGCCGGGCCTGCTCGGGGCCACCAATGTCCAGGTGACCTTGCACGTCGACCACTTGTCGGCATCGGCATCGCCCTGCACACCCGTGATGTTCACGAAGTTGATGTTCTTGCCCAGTTCCTTCGCACGGCCGTCCAGGAAGGCCGTCTGCGGCTGGCCGTCAGGTCCGGTCACCACCGGCGCGGCGCTGATGTAGAACCCGTTCACCTGCACCGGACTGGACGAGAAGCGCAGGTCGGTATCGGTCAGCATGACGCCAACAACTGGACCCGCACCACCCTGCGTCGTGACCGTGATCGTGACATTCGCGCCCGGCTTCACCTTGCTGGCGGATGCGACCAGAGTCACGTTCGAGTTGGCATCGACCGCCTTCACCGCAGTGAGCAACTTGGCGCGGTCCTCGGGCGTGAGCTTGGCGTAGCGCTCGTCACCGCGCGTCAACGACGCATAGTGCCGGTTCTCGACCACCATGTTGGTCGCCTGTTCTGGCGACTGGTCGCGCAGCTGGTCGGCGCCGAAGGACGAGTGGCAGCCCGCACACTGCGTGTTCATGTTCGTGACGACACGGGGCGTGCCGCCGGGGAAGGCAGACAACTGGCCGGCGACACCGGCCAGGGACAACAGCACGAGGCCGGCGGCGAGCGGGGTACGAAGTTTCATCAGGGACTCTCCTGTTCGGGGGAATCGACGCCTGAGGGATCTCGGCGCCGGGGTGGGAAGATGATCGCGGGAACGACGGGTCACTGCATACCAGTGCCGCTCTCCGGCTCACCACCGCCGGAACCGAAGTCCTTGTGGCAGCGCATGCACTGGGGGGCCACGCGCGAGTTGTCGAGCCAGGTCTTCCGCGCCTCGCCATGGCGGTGCGCGGAATGGCAGTCGATGCACTTCATGGGCAGCGAACGATGATCGGTGAGCTGATGGAATGCCTCGGTCTCTTCACTGGTCTTGCTGCCTCGCACATCCTGCGCGTGGCACTTGAGGCAGGCCCCATCGGTGAGCGGAAGCCGCATGTGCGTGGGCTCGTCGCGGTCGCCGGCGACCCAGCGCGCGGCATCCCACGCCGAGAGCACGGTCACCTGGGTCCATCCCACCACACCCTCGCCACTGTGGCAGGTGAAGCAGCGCTCGGGATGACCTTTCGGCTCGTGCGCAGCGGCGGCGAAGTGTGCGCTTGTGAGCGCGACGCCGGGGTTCGCCGTCATATCACGCAGCAGATCCTCGTGCAGGTGGCAGGAAACGCAGAACCGGTTGTCCTCGTCGAGCTTCTTGACCGTCGCCACCGCGAGCGTACCCAGTGCCGCGAACGCGAGTATCGCTCGCCAGGGTCGCATCGGTCGGGAGGGGCGTGAGGATGTCATGGGGCTCCGAGGTACTCGCTCCTGGCGCAAGCTGGCGGCCGCATGAACTCGGGCCAATGACGAGCGCGGGACGATAGCACAGGGCACGCAGCCGCTCGGCGTCGGGGCTCCCCCTCGCACGAGGTGCGGGTCGAGCGCAGGGATCGTCGTTCCCGGCGCGACGGCCGCGAGCCGGCCGCGAAGCGCGGCTCAGCGCAGGTTCACGTCCCAACGGCCGCGCAGGCTGATTCCGAACTGCTCCTGCGCGAAGTTCGTCTGCTCGGCGGGGAACGGGATGCCGCCATGGAACTCGGCGCGGCTATAGAGCCGCGACCACGACACCACGGCATCCAGGGGGCCCCACACGCGCTGGATCCACCGTACGCGGGTGTCGCGACGGTGGTTTTCGCGCCGGAAGCGCAGGATGTCGAACTTGTCGTCCGTGGTGTAGGCGCGAACTTCAGGCATGAAGGCCGCATCGATCCGCCCCCGCCAGCGACCGTGACCATAGGGCAAGCCCACCCCTACGCCGACGCCGTCGTGATCGTAGGAGACGTCGGTGTCACGGACGTCGAGCGCGTCGGGGATATTGCCGCGCGCGTTCAGGTCACCCTTGAGCCAGGTGACACGTACCGAGCCGCCCCAGTTCCGGAAAGGCGTGCACACGGCTTGCAGCCGGAACTGCTCGTTGTCGTTGTCGCGTTCGTGGAAGTGCTGGTTGTATCCCCGGTGCAGCCGCTCGATGCCACCCATGAACTCCAGGCGGCCACGCAACTCCTGGCGGCGCAGCCGCACGCCGTAGCCGAGTTGGGCGTAGTCAAGCGACTGGCGAACCCGGTCGCCCGCTGCGACGGATTCATCCAGATCCGTGATCTCGCCCAGGTAGTAGTCCGGGATACGGCTCGCCCACAGCTCGAGCGTCGTGAGATGGCGGCGTGATGCGGTGAGTTCCTGGGCCAACGTCGCTTCGTACTGCTGCCAATCGACCGTGCGATCGTGATCATAGCGATGCGCTTCGGCACCGAGTGAGAGCTCGGTCTGGTGACGCGGCCAAGGCCGGAACCGCGAGCGCACGGAACCCTCGATCACGGTCGTCATGTCGCCGACGTCGGAGATCAGGAAGCGCGGCGGTCCGGGGCGGGAAGCGAACAGGTCGATATTCTGGCGTGTGAGCTGGAGCACGTTGTCGTCGTGCTCGCGCCCGACCGTGAGCGAGAACAACAGCGTCGGGCGAGTCGCACCGGTTGCCGCTGCCGCCATCGCTGCGCTCGGCGGAACCGTCCATAGGGTGAATGCGATGGCACCACACAGGGCGACAGTCGAGTTCCGGCGCATCGCATCCTCCAGGTCCGGCGCGAAAACGCCCGACGCACGGCACCCCTTCGGCGCACCGCACCTCGGGTGGAGTTCCCGGTGCTACTGCAACAGTGTCACACGGCGGAGCAGGCTGCTCCCGCGCGCGTCCGTGAGACGGACGAGGTAGAGCCCGGCCGGCAGCACACCTCCCCCGTCCCGTGTCCCGTCCCACTGGATGGTCACTGGCGCGGCCGAGCGACCGTGCCACAACGTCGCGACCCGGCGGCCTGCGACATCCCAGGCGGAGAGCTCCGCATCGCCATCCGGGACCGTGATCGTGAAGTGGACCCGGTGGCGGGAAGGGTTCGGTGACGGCGCGGCAAGCGACAGTCCAGACCCGGCCCCCGGCCCGAGCCCCGTGCTCGGGAAGATCAGAACCTGATCCGCGAGCGGTTCGTCCGCTCCCACGACGATGTTGGAGAGGAAGCCGTTGATGAGGCCGGAGCCGAGCGGTGCCACGTAGAGGATGTCGTAGCTGCCGGCATCCACCGACGTGTTGTAAGAACCAAGCGTGCCGGTCGTGGCATGCGGCGTCCACAGTCGGTTCGTGGTGCCGTGCTGATAGAACTGGAGTTCCACGTTCGCAAGTGGCAGGAGCGTCCCGACCCGGCGCACGATTCCGCTCACCAGCCAACCATTCGCGAGCACAACCGTCGGCACCGTGACGTTGGCGGCCATCGCGATGTTCGTACGGAACGCCGGGCGCAATCGCGTCAGTGAAGAGGGCATATAGCGCACGTCATACGTGCCCGGACGCACCAGGACGTCATAGGCGCCTGTCGCGGCGGTCTTGTCCCCCGGCGTGTAGAGCTTGGTGACGCCCCCGACGGGATAAACGTCGAGATCGACATTCACGACCGGCAGGCTGACCGGGTCCACGACGGAGCCGAGCAAGTGGACCCCCGTCACGAGGTTCTCGACGGGCAACACCGTCGGTCCCGAGACGCTCAGGCCCTCGAGCTGGTCTGGGGCCATGCCGCCACAAGCCGGCGGGTCGAAATGGATGTCGTAGAGGCCGGGGTTCACATAGACGGTGAAGTTGCCATTGACGTCGGTGTTGTCGTGCGAGACTCGCTGCGCGACGCGCGTGACCTGATCGAGGATGTTGACGTTGACATTGGCCAATGGCACCGAGCCCGGCCCCTGGACGTGTCCGCTCAGCGGGATCCCGGTGGTCAACTGGAGCGTGCCGGCGTCGTAACCCACCGCTCCGGTCACCAGGTTGTTGATGTGATAGACGAGGGCGTTGACGCCCACCGGCGGCTCGATGTTCACGTCGTAGGTGTTGTCCGGGACGAGGATCTCGAAGTGACCGGTCGCGTCGGTGCGGTCCTTGGTCGTGCCTTGTCGAACCGAGGGCACGGCCGTGACGTCGTAGAACTTGACCTTCGCGCCCACGAGCGGCAGGCCATTCGGGCCCAGTACGAGGCCGGATATCGGGATTGCCGCCCTGAGCGTGAACGTGCCGAGGTCCGTCGCACCCGCGATGACCACGCCGTTCTGACGCAGCGCCTCGACGCCGTCGCACGCCGGAGGGTCCAGTGCCAGCGTGTAGCTGCCGACCGGTACGATGACGCTGAAGATGCCATTGATGTCGGTGTTGTCGTGCGCGGTCGGCACGCGGCGGCCTGTGCAATCGTCGAACAGGTCGATGTCGACGTTCTTGAGCTTGGCGTTGCTCCTGCCGCGCACCGTCCCGGTGACGACCACACCGGACTTGAGGACATCGGAGAGCCCCGCGATGTCCGAAAGGCCGACAACCAGACCCACGCGCTCGGCGTCCGCGAACGTCGTGGTCGCCGCCGGACGGAAATCCATGTCGTAGCTGCCCGAGGGAACCCGGATCGAGTAGTGACCAGCAACGTCCGTGAGCGTCTTCGCGAGGAAGACGCGATGGTCCGCAATGACGTCCACCCACTTGATGTCGACGTTGGCTGCCGGCGCGAGCGAAGGCGTCAGCACGGTGCCCGAAACCAGGCGGCCGGGGTGCAGTGTCACCGTTCCGAGGCTCGTGTTGACGGCCAGAGTGACAGCCTGCATGTCCCCTGCGGCCAGCACGCCAGCGGGCGGAATGAAATGGATGTCGTAAGTCCCTGCGGCGATGGAGATACTGAACGTCCCGTCGCCCGCGGTACGGTCGCTGGCGAGGAACACGTTGTCACCGGTGCATGCATCGATGAAATCGATGTCGACATTGCCGATCGCGACTCCCGCTTCGTTCTTCACGACGCCGGTGATCGCGATATTGGCCGCCGAGGTGACTGTGGGAATGGCGAGCGTGAGTGCGAGCAATACTGCCGGCCAACTCATCTGGCGAATCCGGTGGGCGTTCATGCAGGGCTCTCTCTCCAGACTGAAGCTTCGCAGGGTGGTGACTCGGGGGTTCCGACGCGGGGAGAAGCCTAACTGGCCAGGGCGGGATGGGCAGGGGTTTCGAACAACTGCTCGGCGAACAATTTGCGGTAGCTACCGCCACGGGCGAGCAGCTCGTCGTGCCGCCCCTCTTCGACGATGCGGCCGTGCTCCATGACGACGATTCGGTCGGCTCTGCGCACGGTCGACATGCGGTGGGCGATCACGAACGTGGTGCGGCCCTGCGTCAGGCGAGCCAGTGCCTCCTGGATCAGGCCCTCGCTTTCGGCGTCGACTGCCGAGGTCGCTTCGTCGAGCACCAGGATGCGCGGGTCGCTGAGAACGGCGCGTGCCAGCGCGATGCGCTGAAGCTGGCCGCCCGAGAGGCGCTGACCACGTTCTCCGACGTCCGTCTGGAAGCCGTTCGGAAGGGCCATGATGAAGTCATAGGCGTTCGCGACCCGGGCACCCTCGATGATCTGCTCGTCGGTCGCCTCGGGCAAGCCGTAGCGGATGTTGTCCGCGATCGTGCCGGAGAACAGGATGGTCTCCTGCGTGACGACGCCGATCTGCCGGCGTAACGACTTCAGGTCCGCCTTCTGGATGTCCTGGCCATCGATGAGCACCTGCCCGCCATCCGGCGTCAGGAAGCGCAACAGGTGGTTGATGAGCGTGGTCTTCCCCGCCCCGTTCGAACCCACGAGCGCCACGGTCTCGCCGGCATGGGCGCGCAGCGACACGCCCTGCAGCACCGGCTTTTCGGGCTGGTACGAGAACGAGATGTTCTCGAACGACACGGCACCATGCGTGATCTCGAGCGGCATGCCACCCGGATGCTCGAGAAACGCTTCGGTATCGTCGAAGAAGTCGAGGATTCGATCGAGCGAGACGCGCGAGGACTGATAGGTCTCGTTGGTCTTGGCGAGCCGACGCAGTGGGGGAAACAGCATGGCTGACAACGCGTAGAACGCCATCAGGCTGCCGGTCGTCATCTCGCCCGCGAGTACGCCGCGACCACCGATCCACAGCACGAGCGCCCCACCGAGGGCCACCGTCGTGTTCGCCACTGCGTTCAGCAGGCCGCCCCATCTGGCCTTCTCGATCAGGCGGTCGCGCAGGCGTCCGGTTTGCGCTTCGACGCGCTCACTTTCGGCGGCCTCCTGAGCGAAGGCCTTGACGATGATGGCGCCGGCGATCTTCTCCTGAAGATGTCCCGACAGCGCGGAGCGTTCACGGCGCGCGTCGCGGCCGCTCTTGCGGAGTCTTGGGTTCAAACTCAGAAACGCAGCCACGTAGATCGGCATCGCGGCCAGCACGATGAACGCCAACCGCCAGTCGACCGAGAAGATGGCGATGAGCACCGCGATGACCGTGACGCCGTCCATGAGCGCCTTCATGTAGCCATCGGTGATCATGTCGAGCACGGCGTTGATGTCGCCCATCAGGCGCAACATCAGCTTGCCGGTCCGGGACTCCCGGAAGAACCGCATCGACAGCGATTGCAGCCGGCGGTAGAGGTCGAGGCGCATCTCGTAGATGATGCGCTGGCCGATGGTCTCCGACACCGTGCGTTGAACGTACACGAGCAGGCCCTTGCTCAGGGCCAGCCCAGCCAGCGTGCCGAAGATGACCGCCAGGAACGAAGCGGGATCGAACGTCCGCCCGAAGAGCGCCGAGGTGTTCTGGTGCCGCAGGACACCATCGATGATATGCCGCAATACGAACGGCACAGGGACATCGATGACAGCAAGCAGCAGCGACACGACCAGTGTGGTCACGAGCAGCAGCAGGTGCCGCTTCGCATAGGGCAGGAGTCGGGCCAATTCCTCGAACTGGCTCCGTTCCCGGCCCTCGTCGGTGTCGACAGCCGGGGCCGTGTTCGCGGTATCGAGGTTCGGTGTGCTCACAGCGCCGCGCGGCTCGCGCCGTGCGTGCCGGGGACGGCCTCGTGACCGCTCGCGGCCGTCGAGGCCGGCGAACCGTTGACCGAAACGCCATGCGAGCGGTCACGCACCGCGCGCAGCAGCGGCACCATGCCACCGGCTAGGATCGTCTCGCCCGCCAGACAGCGGATGCCACACGAAGCTTCGACCTCGGCGATGCCGAGCAGGCCGTTCGCGACGATGCCAGCGGTCGCGATGATGGAATAGCCCATCTCCTTGAGCCGGCGGACACCCGCGTCACAGGACAGCGCGTCCGGGCCAGCGAACGTCACCGCATCGATCGATGACCGAAATGCCGGGTCGGCGAGCATCATGGCCGTCTCACGCTGGATGATGCCGTCGGCGATCTCGATGATGACGAACTCGGGGTCATGGGACTGCAGCTCGGCGCGAATGCGGCCGGCGATGCTGAGGAGCTGATCGAGCGACAGGTTCGCGGTCGACGGCCAGCCCGCACTCGTGAAGTCGAGCACGCACACCGCACCGGCGTCATAGAGGAAGTTCGGGTCCTTGCGGCAGGCCGTGCCCGTGATCTTGGCGGCGCAGACGCGGTGACCCGCGACCGTGAGACTGCGGATCATCTGTGCGGCGGTCGTGGTCTTGCCGGAGTTCATCGAGGCCCCGAGCGACAGGATCGTCGTGGCCGTGCGCTGTGTCACCGGCTGCGGCGGGAGCGCGGTGAAGTCCTGCATCGCCAGCGGCTTGCCATTCGCATCCGCAAGACGTCCCAGGTACTCGATGATGGTGGGCTCGCTCATGCGGTTGTTCATGCTGACGACCTCGCCCACGACGCCACCGATACCGATGATGTGGCCGAGCGGTCCCGTGACTCGCCCGACGCCCTCGAACTGGTCGGTCGCGTAGCGGTCTCCCAGCACGCCCACGAACACATCGCCGGCGAAGATCGACATCTTCCGGCCCTCATGGGTCTCCAGATCGCGGTGCTTGCCGATCGTGACCACGCGCGCCAGCACCAGAGTGCCCGGCTGATGGCCTTCGAGCATCGGCAGGAGACCATGAACCCGGGAAACGTCGACCAGGTGCGTGGCGTAAGGCCACTTGATGCGAGCGTTCTGGAAGGTCTCCATGATCATGATTCCTTTCGTCGCCGGGCGGCGAGGGGACTTCGCGTCCGAGCGTGAGGGGCGGTGAAGTGGTTCCTCTGAGTCAGTGCTCTTCGACCAAAGAGGTGGATCTGGCTAGTGTTCTGATACATCGAACAAACTCCGTCCGGACTGCAGTCCCGAACACCTGAGTGGCGGCATTGGGCCAACTGACGCGCGTCAGATGCTCTCACCAACTGCCCCTGCGGTGCCATGGTCCTTCCAGATAACTGTCTTGTTTACATGGCATTAACTTGAATACAGCACGGGTGTTTGCGAACTCGTGCAAGACGCAGCATCTCCTCGAGCGACCCGTTCATCAAGGACCAGTGCCGGCAGATCCGCCCATCGACCATCTCACCAGCCCTCCGCTCACGGCACGGGCGGCGTGCGGTCGAAGTGGCGCTGGACCCAATCGATCCACAGGCGTGTCCGTTCACGACTGTTGGCGGGGTCGGAAGAAGCATGGGTGCGGCCTGGGAATGCGACGAACTCGGTCTCGACGCCGTTGTCCTTCATGGCGTGATAGAGCGCCATCGCTTGCGCCGGCGGAACACGGAAGTCCTCGATGTTCGACATCACCAGCGTGGGGGCCTTGATCTTCGTGGCGTACGTGATCGGCGATTGTTCACGGGCCAGTCGCTGGCGGTCGCCCGTCCACGGGGAACCGCCCAGCACGTAGCGTGTCGAGACACTGCCATCGGAAAGGTTGTACTGGTCTTCCCAACTCGTCACCGGCGCGCCCGCCATCCCTGCGCTCCACTCCTCGGGATAGTTGCCGAGCAACCACGACGTCATGTAGCCGCCATACGACCAGCCTGTGACCGCGGTGCGCTTCGGATCGATCCCCGGCCGCTCACGCAGGAGTTTCACTCCCGCCATGACATCGCGTCCGGGCCCCGGCCCCCAGTCCCCCTGGATCGCTGCCATGTAGGCATTGCCGAGGTTGTCGCTGCCCCGGTAGTTGGGCATGAACACCACCCAGCCCTCCGCGGCCATGAGCTGGGGCATCGTCGAGAAGTTGGTCTTGGACGCCGAAGTCGGTCCACCGTGGATGACCAACACGAGCGGGTGCGGTCTGGCGGGGTCGAAATCGGGCGGGTATGCCACGACGCCGTCTGCTTCGAAACCGTCATGCGTCTTCCACGTCACGCGCTCCATGCGCCCAAAGCGATACCGGCCCGCCCAGGCATTGAAGTTGGTGAGCCGTCGTGGCTTGCCCTGGGGCGAGTCGAGCACATAGAGCTCGGCGGGGCGCGAAGACGTGGTCGCGGCGAACGCGATCCGTCCGGTGCGCCCCGCATCGATGTCGTAGCCGAACGCCCCGTTCACCACCAGATCCCCGAGCTCGAGCCGGCGCGCACCGCTGTCGAGTGACTGCAACCACACGCTCACGGACGTGCGGTCGTTGGCTGCGACGAGCAGGCTCCGGCCATCGGCGAGCCACTGGCCGTTGAACACCATCCGATCGAGCGCGCGTGTGATGCTTCGAGAGGTGCCGCCGGCCGCCGGGACGACGTGCAGTTCGTTCTCCCAGTTGATGTCCCCACGACCTTCGCGTGGAGCCCAATACGCGATGTTGCGACCATCGGGTGACCACACCGGGTTGCTCTCGAAGCGCGGCTGTCCCGTCAGCGCGCGGATGGCCCCGCTCGCGACGTCCACCACCGCGAGGCTGACCGAGTCGAGGCGGCCACTCTGCGCGGCCGGCACGCGTGCGAATGCGATCTGCTGGCCATCCGGCGACCACGACAGGTGCGATGGTGCGCTGCCCGGCGGCAGAACGAACTCCAGGGACCAACTGCCCGCCGTGATGCGCCGGGCCGCACCTTCCAGCGGCTGGACCCAGATGTGCTGTGAAGCCAGTTCATGGCGCAGGAACAGGTCCTGATCACCGACATGGAACGTCCCGACATGCCGGGCTTCGCCGACCTTGACGGGCAGCGTATCCGCCGCCGCATAGGCGAAAGCCTGACCGTCCGGCCGCCAGGCGAAGTGTTCGATTCCTGTCTGCGAGCGCGTCACCGCACGCGCCTCCCCGGCGCTCATGGACAGCACCCAGATCTGCGGCAGGTCCTTCGCATCCGGAGCAAGAAACGCCAGCCACGAGCCGTCGGGCGACCATTGGGGAGAGCTGGCCGCACGCCGACCGTAGGTGAGCGCTTTCGGATTGCCCTGCACTGCATCGGCGACCCAGAGCTCGGTGACGTTGCGGTTGTCGTCGAAGTCGGGCCGGGTGACGAGGAACGCGATCAGCCGGCCGCCGGGAGAGACTCGCGGGCTCGAGACCGAGATCAGCTGCCGGGCGGCCTCCAATGTGTAGCGCTCACCGGATGCTGCAGCGCATGTGGCGGTCGAGCCGATCAGGACGGACAGGCATACGAGGATCGTCGAAGGCAGGCGCATGACGGCTCCCAGATGGAGGGGGCAGCAAAGGTCCCGTGAGCTGGTCACGACCGTAGCACAGCGGCGGCCCAGTCCCAGCGCGGCGATCAACGCTGCGCGGCAGACCTGTGGACCGCTGCGAGGGGACGGCCGCCGGGAACGGGATCGGCTGAACGTCCCGGTTCCCCGAACAAGGCGAAGCCGGACCAGTACGCCGGATGCGCAAAAGGTTGCAGCCCCGAGGAGTCTCGCCATTCGCGCACCACCTGGCGCGCGCGCATCAGCGCCTGCGAACGCGAACCGAGCCGTCCCCCTCGCTCGCTTCGCGCCAGGTCCGCATAGAAGGCTTTCACCAGGAGTGCCGCGGCGGCGTCATCGACTGGCCACAGGCTCACCAGCACCGACCTCGCACCGGCGCGCAGGAAGGCATACTGGAAACCGAGCCAGCCCTGTGCGGCCGAGCTCATGCCGCTCGCGGATCGACAACCGGTGAGACAGACGAGGTCTGCGTTCAAGCGCCATTGAGTCGCGATCTCCCGAGCGGACAGGTAACTGGCGTCTTCCCCGCTGCCCGTTGGCGCGAGGACCAGCTGCGACTCGAGCAGATGCGCGCCATCCGCCTTGGTGTGTGCGGCGATGTGGATCAGACGAAGACGCTCGAGAGCACCGCTGGCCGCCATGGATCGCAGTGCCGGTGCGTTCGCTGCATCGCCGAGCCGCACGTCGGCGCCCGGAAAGGCCTCCGTCACGGACGCCACCTCCTCACGGCTGCCGGCAAGCCGGGCCCAGGGCCGGACGGCGTCGCGGCGGTACGACGGATCCCCGAGCACCAGCGCCGGGCTCGAACGCAACCAGGCCCGCGCGTGTTCACGAGCGAGTGCATGCAAGCTCGCGGAGTTCGTGTAGCTCACGGCATAGCGGTCCGCGAGCCAGCCGTCATGATCGTCCCCCAGCGCTTCCAGAGGGCCGCCGCCGCACTGCTCGGGCGAGAACACGAGCAACTGGCGAACACCCGCGAGCGCGGGTTCGACCGGATCGAACCATGCCACCCGCATCTCGCGGGACAGGCGCTGCACTCGTTCGCCGCCCGGGAGCCGCACGGGCCATCCGCCCGCATTGCGCAGCTCACCCCAGAACACGTCACGCAACCGCGCCCCACCCGGAAGCCGCCCGGCCGTGGCGGGAAGACGGATCCAACGGGGCGGGCCCGAGTCTCGCACCACCACGGCCCAGGCCGCGTCGTCCGAACCGAGCACCGCGAAACGGGAGCGGACCCAGCTGACCAGCGCCTCGTCCGCTGCAAGCGTACGCTGAACGCGGGCGAACCAGCCGGCCGAGTCGAGCATCGAGCTCGCGCCGGAACGCTCGAGCAGGATGCGGCTGGTGCCGCGCTCCAGCACATTGAGCGCTTCCTCCGCGGATCCCAGTTCGGCGAGCGCCAGCGCCAGGTCACCGTGCACCGACAATCCCGATTGAATGGTGCTGCCCTCGTCACGGGGGGACAGCGACCACGCTTGTTCGTTGAGCGCGACCGCGGTTCGCAACGCCTGAACGGCGCGCTGGGGGTGACCGTTGTGGCGCAACAGCTGGCCCCACACACCCAATCGGAATGCACGCGACATCGGCGGCGTCGAAGATCCCGGAGGTGATGCAACGATCGCCGCGCCGGCCAGCGACTCGGCGGCGTAGAAATGGCTTCGTCCGCCCTCGAGGATCGCCATCGCCGTGAGCGTCGAGGCGACGGCGTCGTGCACGGGACCGTAGGCCTCGCGTCGCAGGCTGAGCGCCATGCGAAAAGCATCCAACGCGGCCGCAGAGTGATGACGCAGGCGCTCCAGATTGCCGATCTCGTGATAGACACTTGCGATCCCCAGTGCGTGCGGGCCGAGTGTCTCGACGCGCATCCGGAGCGCTTCCCGGTAGAGATCCAGTGCGCGCGGCAGCGCCGAGCCACCGTGGAAGTTCTTGAGCGTGCGCGCTTGCAGCTCCAGCGCCATTGCAAGGTCGGGATGCCGTGGCCCGTACGCTCGCTCCAGTACCTCGGCCGCGTGCGTACTGAGCGAATCGGTGCGGGCGGTACGCGACAGCCGGAAGGACAGGTCGGCGTACTCGAGCGCGGCGATCGCGGTCGACGGCGCATCCGCGCCGAGCAGTTCGAGCCGGCGATGGTAGGCGTCGGCCGCGAGTTGCTCACCAGGACCGATGGAATCCCGATGCGAAGCACGGCGCGCGGCGCGCACACCAGCCGCGGCTCGGACCAACTCCGTTCGCACGCCAGCGCCCGCCCGGCGCCAGAACTCATCAGCTCGAATCGCCTGTGCGAGCTCGCGCCGCTGCCACTCCGGTGCATAGGGCGCGCGCACGACCGCTTGCGCCGCACGGAGCGTGCGAGTGGTGGCAGCGGTGGCGCCGATCGCGAACAGGGAATCGGCCTGTTCGTGCAACTCCGGCCACACTTCAGCGAATGGACCCGCCGTGGTCGAAGGCTGTCCACAACCTGCCACGATGACTGCGAGGCCCGTCCCGACGAGCCGTGCGAGGCCCGTCCCGACGAGCCGTGCGAGGCCCGTCCCGATGCGCCGTGCGAGGCCCGTCCCGATGCGCCGTGCGAGGCCCGTCCCGATGCGCCGTGCGAGAGCCCTCACGCCCAGCCGCGCGGGGCCCCTCACGGGAGGACGGGCACCCACTCCGGCGTCGATGCCAGCGCACGCTCGAGTGAATCCGCTGCCACGCCTGCACCGGTCGCGCGCAGCGTGCGTGCCAGCAGTTGCACTCCATCGCGTTCCACCGCAACGGGCAGTTGGTTCCATTCGATCGACTGCAGAAGCACGACCGCCTCACGCTCCCGACCCTGCATCAGCCGGACATGGGAAAGGTAGAGCCGGCGGGCTTGTTCCCCCGAGCCGGTGGTCTTCGCCCCCTCGAGCTCGCGTGCGGCCCCCGGTACATCCCGGCGAGCATACGCCGACAACCCGGCTGCGAGGTGAGCATTCTCGGTCTGGCCCTCGCGCCACAGAACCCCTTCCCTGGGCACGGGCAGCCAATGGGCATCGTCAAGCGGCACTTGCGAGGACGGGCCGTGCCACAGCACCACGGCCAGGAACGTCGCTGCCACCGCCGACGCGAACAGGATGACGCGCCGCAACGGCAGGCGGACAGGTTCGCGCTGCAAGATGCCTGCGTTTGCGCGCTCGTGCGCACGGGCGTGCGAACGCAGCCGAAGCGCACAAGCCTCGCAAGCAGCCACATGCTCCAATGCACGCGCGCGCGTCGGGGCGTCGAACAGGCCGAGGACCAGGTCGGCGCAGGACGCATCGTCGATGTGACGGCCGAGGTCAGTCATGGCGCACCTTGGCGTCATCTCCGGAAGGCCGCGCACGGTCCGTCGGTGCATCGGTTCGCAGCGGCCGGCCGGACGCTCCCGAGTCGGACCACCGCGTCCACCACAGCACGAACGCCTGCGGATGCACGTCACCCACCTTGTGCCCCTTCCCGCCCATGCACGCGGTGATCGCTTGTCGGGCCCGCTGGACCAGGACATCGACATGGGCCGGCTTCAAGCCCAGACGCACCGCGATCTCGAAGCTGGGCCGTTCGAGCATGGCACGCAGTGACCACGCCATACGCGACCGTGGCGCCAAACTGTCGAGACAGTCCGACAAGTCCTGCACGAACTCGTGCGCCGATGTCATCTCGAGCGGTCCCGCCTCTCCTCGGTGATGGTCTTCGAATGCCTGATCCCAAGCCGAAGTTTCGTCGGGTGGCGGCGCTTCACGGCCCCGTTTCCTCGCCAGGTCGACGAGGGCATTGCGGGCCACCCGCCACACATACCCCAGGATCTCGGTGTCCGGGCGCGTGCCCGGGTCCCACCGAGACTCTTCGGCCTGCTCGAGCAGTTCTAACGCCTTGCCCGAGGCCAGGTCCTCGAGGTCCTCGTGGCTGACCGGGGCGATGCGTCGCGCTTGGGAACGCAGGGCCGCGAACAGAGCAGCGTGGAGGGTGACCCACAACTGTGCACGGGCCGACTGCCGCTCGGCTCGCGGCGCGGTCTTGAGCTCCCGCATGAGCGGGGCGATACGCCCCGCCCATGCGGGTACGGCCGGTGGGGTACGGTCCATGGGCGCAGATTAGCTGCAGTGTCCGCCGGGCGGTACTCCCGAAACCCGGCGATGAACCGACCGGGCGCCAGCACGCGATCGCGGTCTACCGCAAGTCCGGATTATCCGGCCGCGCTGAACTGGCGGCGTTCTTCTTCGAGGACATGCTCCTGCTCGCTGCGGACCACGACTCCCCCCCTGCCATGCGGGACTGATTCGCCCTGCCGCGGGCTGGCGTCAGAGATCGGATTGCAGAAGCTCCCGGCGAACCAGCAGTTCTTGGATCTTGTGGGTGAGTTCATCGGGTGTGAATGGCTTGGGCAGGAACGGCAGGCGTTCATCCTGCACCAGCGCCTGAAGCTGCGGCGTGCCGAGGTTGCCGGAGCACACCAGGATCGGCTGGCCCGGGCGGGTGACGCGAAAACGTTCGATGATGGCTGTGGCCGGAGCTCCGGGCAGCACACCGTCGATGCACAACAGGTCGTCTTGCGCCGATCCGTCCGCGATCATCGTCATCGCCGAATCCCCATCGGCTGCTTCGCGGACCACATGTCCATGACCGCGCAATGTCAATGCCATGAGTTCGCGCACGGCTTCGTCGTCCTCGACCACCAAGATGGTGGCGCGACGAGCCGGTCTCGCGCTCACCCCGGCCGGTTCGCCTGCGCTCGCTGGCTTGGAGTTCTTCACGACCGGGAGGAGCACGCGACAGACAGTCCCACGGCCGAGTTCACTCTCGATCTCGAGTTGTCCGCCGGCCCTCTCGATGATGGCGCGCGTCGCGGCCAGCCCGACACCCTTGGCGTCCGTGTGCCCGCTGCCCGCTGTCCGGTGCAGCTTCGAACGGGCCGATTCGTCGAGACCATGCCCGCTGTCGCGCATCGAGATCGCCACCCATGATGCGTCTGGAGATGCGTCCGGAGATGCATCCGGAGATTCGTCCCGAAATCCATCCGCAGATGAGCTCGCACCTGGGCCTTGGCGTGGGTCGTCTCCGTCGGCTCGAACCCGGAGGTCCACCCGCAACTGCCCACCGTCGGGCATGGCGTCACGCGCCTCGAGGGCGAGGTTCAGGAGCACCTGTTGCATCAAGCCAGCGTCCACCGCGACCGATGGCACGTCCTTCAGCTCCGAACTCACGCGGATCGAATCCGGCAGCAACCGAGCCAGGTAACGCACGCTATCCTCGACCACCGGGCGCAGAGCGATGGCATTCGGCGACCCGCCGAACCCACGGCCCATGCTCACCAGCCGGCGCGCCAGCTCGGAGGCCTGCCGGCCCGCCCTGGCGATCGCGTCGTGCCCTTGCACGCGCTGAGCCTCCGTCACATCGCCACGGCTGAGCAGGTCGTTCCATCCCAGGATGACGAACAACGAGTTGTTGAAATCATGCGAGACGCCGCTCACGATGCGCCCCATCGCCTCGTGGCGCTGGGCTTCGATGAGCGCGGACTCCGTGGCCTCGCGACGCGACTCGCTCTTCAGGTGAAGGCGGCCGGCTTGTTCCGCTTCGGCGAGCGCCACTCCCTTCTGTCGCAGCGCGCGGTCGATGCGCGCCGTGAGCCAGTTCGTCACATACACCAGCCAGCCGGTCACCGTGATCCACACCAGCGAGATGCGGAACCACATGGCGATCGTCTCGTCACCCGTCCCCTCGAGGCCGTTGGCCAGATGAAGGCGGGCTCCGATGAGCACGAAGCCCAGCGAAGTCCCCACGAACGCCAAGGAGGCGCGCGGGCCGATCAGGACCGCAGCCAATACACATGACGCGAGCAGGCAGAGATAGGGGGATGGGAATGGCCCGAAACGGATGAACAGTCCGGGGGTGACGATCTGGAATGCGGCGAGCATGAGGGTCGCTTGCGCTCGGGTGGATCCCCGGACCAGCACGAGCGCCAGGACGGTGACCGGGTAAACCGCACCAACGATCCACAGCGCGAGCGGCGGCGAGGCCGGCCAGTAGGATCCGAATACCAGTGCCAGCAGGATCCCGGCCGTGACCAGGAGCACGCGCAACGTGTAACCGGTCAAAGCGCCCCGCCACGACTCGAGCGATAGCTCGAGCGCCGGTTCCGGCCACAACCACCGCGACCACGCTGACTTGGGCACCATAGGGCCGACAGTCTACACGTCCGTGGGGCCAGCCGGCAGGACACTTGGCGGCGGCTCGCCCCAGGGCAGGTCCGCTGGACAGAATCCGAAGGATGACGTTATTTCCTTGGGAACCCTCCACCCGCTGTCATGGTCCGGTGTGATCCGGCCGAGCGACCCCAGCCCCGAGTGCACATCACATGTCGACTCCTACAGACGACCGCACGCAGCCGCCTGCCACCGAACGCGAGGACTTCATCCGCGAACAGGTCAAGGCGGACCTCGGCTCCGGACGCGTCGCACAGATCGTCACTCGATTCCCACCCGAGCCCAACGGCTACCTGCACATCGGTCACGCGAAGGCGATCTGCCTGAACTTCGGGATCGCCCAGCAGTTCGGCGGCCAGTGCAACCTGCGCATGGACGACACGAACCCCGCCAAGGAAGATCTCGAGTACGAGGATTCCATCATCGCGGATGTGCGCTAGCTGATCGGCGACTGGGGCGGCGCGCACCTCGGGCTCAAAGCGGCAGGAGCGACGGCGCGAGCCGAAGGCCGTGACTGGCAACTGGCGGGCATCCGCGAAGCCGATGCCCCGGGAGCCAAGCTCGAGGTGTTCCGCGCTTCGGACTACTTCGACGCGCTGCACTCGTTCGCGGTCCGGCTCATCGAATCCGGCAAGGCTTATGTCTGCGATCACAGTGCGGAAGAACTCGACCGCATGCGCGGTGCGCCCGGCGAGCGGGGCGAGCCGAGCCGCTGGCGCGACCGTGGCGTGGCCGAGAACCTCGATCTGTTCGCGCGCATGCGGGCGGGCAAGTTCCCGGACGGCGCGCGGACGCTGCGCGCGCGCATCGACATGGCCTCCCCGAACGTCTGGCTCCGGGATCCGGTGCTGTACCGCATCCGTCACACCATGCATCACAACACCGGCAGCACCTGGTGCATCTACCCGCTCTACGATTTCGCCCATGGGCTGTCGGACTACATCGAAGGCATCACCCACAGCATCTGCACGCTGGAGTTCGTGCCGCATCGGGCGCTGTACGACTGGCTGCTCGAGGCGCTGCAGTTGCCACGGCCCTTGCCCCACCAGCACGAGTTCGCACGCCTCAACGTCACGCACACCGTGATGAGCAAGCGAAAGTTGCTGCGCCTCGTGAAGGAGCGCTTCGTGCAGGGCTGGGACGACCCACGCATGCCCACCATCATCGGCATGCGACGGCGTGGCTACCCGGCCGCGGCGCTGCGCGACTTCGCCGATCGCATCGGTGTGGCGAGGCGCGAGAACCGGGTCGAACTCGCCCTGCTCGAACATTGCGTCCGCGAGGACCTCAACCGCCACGCTCAGCGCCGGATGGCGGTGCTGCACCCGGTCAAGGTCGTGCTCGAGAACTACCCCGAGGGGCAGGCCGAGGAGTTCGAACTCGGGAACAATCCCGAGGACCCGTCAGCCGGCACGCGCCGCGTCCCGTTCTCGCGCGAGTTGTGGATCGACCGCGACGACTTCCGCGAGATCCCTCCGCCCAAGTACTTCCGGCTCAGCCCCGGCATCGAGGTGCGCTTGCGCGGCGCCTATCTCATCCGCTGTACGACCGTGGTGAAGGACCCGAACTCGGGCGAGGTCACCGAGATCCGCGCCACCTACGACCCCGAGACGCGCAGCGGCAATGCACCCGATGGCCGTAAGGTCAAAGCCACGATCCACTGGGTCTCCGCCCCGCACGCCATGACCGCCGAAGTGCGGCTGTACGAGCCGCTGTTCACGGCGGAGGATCCCGAGAGCGTGAGCGAAGGTGCCGACTTCACCACGGCGCTCAACCCGAACTCGCTCGCTGTGCTGCGCGGCTGCAAACTCGAACGTGCGTTGGCAGAAGCGACGCCGGGCGACGCGTTACAGTTCGAACGCGTGGGTTACTTCGTGGCCGATCCGCGCGATTCGCAACCCGGCGCGCCCGTGTTCCTGCGAACCGTCACACTCAAGGATGCGTGGGCGCGGGCGGAGAAACGACAGGGCTGAAGCCCGCGCCGCGAATCCAGGCGGACTTCAGTTCCCCGATCCCAGCACGTGGCTCAGCAGCCGTCCCGCGTCGAACGCCAGTCCGCCTCGCGCCGTGAACAGGTCCGGCCCGACGCTGCCATCGGTGTCGACATCCAGTTCCACGAACAGCTGTACGGGTGAGCCGCCGGCATGCGGCAACGTCACCGGAGCCCGGCCCGCGGCCGGCTTCGCCGGCGGAGCCTCGGGGCGCGCGCCGAGCTGGCCGACGAGAAGCACGCGCGCGTTCCATCGATGGGCGCCGTAGGCACGCCCCGCGGACTCGTTGGTGCCGTACGCCATCTCGATCATCGAGCCCTCGAAGAACCCACGCGTGCGCTCGAAACCGAACATGAACTGCTTCACCTTGGGGAAATCATTCTGCGCTGCGTCACCGCTGGCCAGCACCAATCCACCGCGGTATCCCACACGCAGAGCGGAACCGGCCCCGGGATCGACGATCGTCATGGGCACGCGCAGCAGGAACCCCGTCAGGATCTCGGCGACCGGGACTTCCGCGACCGGCTTCCCGTTGAAGCCCGGAGCGGCGAACTCCTGCATCGGTACGGCGCGCTTGCCCAAGAGCACATCGCCGACCAGGTGAAAAGCCGGCTTCTGCGCGCCCGACATGGGGAGGCTGAAGATCCGGAAATCGTAGTCGACCGCCACGACGGTCGATCGGGTCTGCGACAACCCGAGACTGTCGGCCACCACCGAATGAAGCCGGTCGACCTGCAAGCCAACGCGCGCACCCAGTCGGAAAGGTTCGTCGGCGGCATGCGCCACCGGAGCTCGCATGAGTGCGACGAGTGCCAACGCAGCTGTCTGGGCGAGCACGGCAAGGACTGAACGGCTCGATCTCGGAACCACAGCGCCTCCATGCGGGATCGGGAGCCCGACGCTCCCGGCCTCAGTTTCGGTCGTTCGCCGGGTTCCGAGAGGGGCCCCGACTCATTTTCGACAAGCCTGGGAACTGGTCCGGCCGGCTTGGCGAAGAGACCCGGGGCCTTGCGGGCAGGGTGGGACTTGCCGGACAATCCCCCTGTCAAGGCCCAGACCCCGTCCCGGTGCGCGGTCTCGGGCGCCCACGGCTGCACCGCCGAACCCCCGAACTCATGAGCACCATGCCCCGATTCCACCACCGCCCCGCCCGGCTCGCCCGGCTCTCGTGGGTCCTCCTGCTCCCCGCAATTCTCGGCGGCTCGCGCGCGGCGAGCGCTCCGCCTGCGAAGAGCATCGTCATCGTCGGAGTGGCGGACCTGAAGGGCAAGACGAGTCCTTGCGGATGCCACGTTCCCAAGGGTGGCCTTTCGCGCATGGCCGCCTTCCTCGACAGCACCCGGAGCGTAGGGGCACCCGTCATGTTCCTGGATGCGGGCGGGGCGTTTCCCGATGTCGAAGGGCGCTCCGATCTGGCCGACTTCATGTTCGGGTCCTTGTCCGGCCTCGTGCACGCCGACGCAGTGGGAGTGGCCCCGCGCGACCTGCAGTTCGGACTCGGGTTCCTGAAAGCACTCGCGAAGCAGCACGCCGTACCGCTCACGTGTGCCAATCTCAGGCTCCGTTCCAACAGTACCCCGGTGTTCCCGACGTCACTGCTGATCGAACGCGAAGGCCGGCGCGTCGGTGTCTTCGCGCTCCTGGGCGAGCGGTTCCCGCTCGGGCCGGCCGCGGACTCGCTCGTCGTCTCCGATGCGGAATCGGCTGCAAACCGGGAAGTCCTCGCGCTGCGTGCACGTGGCGCGCAGGTCATCGTCCTGCTCGCACAACTCGGCCGGGTGGGTGGTGAGGACATCGCGGCCGCCGTCCCGGGCATCGACGCCGTCGTGCTCGGACATGACATCCCGATCCTGGAACAGGGTCGCCGAGTGGGTGATGCGATCGCGAGCTATGCAGGGGACCAAGGGCAGAACATCGGCGTCCTCACGATGACGTTCGATGACGCCGGGAAGGTCATCGACCGGCAGGCCTCGGTCCGCACGCTGGGCCCCGAAGTGCGCGAGCAACCGGCGGCATTCCAAGCGGTGAAGTCGTTCGAGGACCACTACAACGAGCGCATGCGCGCGGAGCAACGCCGGCTCCAGGCACTGGCTGATGCCGACCCCGACCAGGATCCGGTCGACCGCTTCGTCGGTGGCGCGGTGTGCGCGCGTTGCCATGCGGCCGAGGCCGAGCAGTGGAAAACCACCGCGCACTCGCTGGCATGGGAGACGTTGGTGCGGGAGAAGAAGGACGCCACACCCGAGTGCATTCCGTGCCATTCCGTGGGCTACCGTCAGCCGGGAGGATTCCGGGACGCCTCGCAGACGCCGCACCTCGTCAACGTGCAATGTGAGAACTGCCATGGGATGGGAACGCTGCACCGGGCGGATGGCGGGGCCCGGAATCCCGTCGGCGAACTCACCTGCCGGGGCTGCCACAACGCCGAACGGGATCCCGAGTTCGACTATCGCGCCAAACTCCCGTTGATGGTGCATGGCAACACCAGCGGAGAATCCATCCGGCTCATCCAGGAACGGCGAGCCAAGGGCCACGACAACAACAAGCGCTGAGACGCACAGGTTCAGTGGAGCCGGAAGCGATACTGCCGGCTGATCCAGACCTTCACCGGGTGGTGATCCGTGAGCGCCGGCGTGAACACGCAACTTCGCGCCGCCTCGAGTGCGGCCTCATCGAGCATCGGGACGGACCCGCCGGGGGCGATCATGGCGCGACGCACGCGGCCGTCGAGCCCCACCAGCACGAGCACGCGCACCGTGCCCTCGACGCCCGCCTCGCGCGCCAGGTCCGGATAACGTGGTTCTCGGCACTGCACCACGTTCGGGAACTCCTCTGCGTACTGGACACCATCCACGGGTGGGTCGTCCGTGCTCGCCACCAGCGGCCGGCCGCCGTCGAGCGCTCCGGCCGGCGTGGACGTGGTGCTCCCGTTGCCCGGATCGGTCGTGAGTAACCCGGTTTCGAGCGGGACCGGGGCCACGGGCTCGTCCGGCACTGTCCGGACGGTCGCGTGCGGGTCCGCGATGGTCGCCGGCGTGATCCGCGTTCGCGCCTGCTGGACAGGCGGCGCCCACAGCGCTGGCGGGTCGAAGACGAAGACCGGCATCTTGGGCTCGGCGGACGACAGGTTCGAGGAGCCGCGTGTCGCGATGACCCCGCTGACCACGACCAGCGCTGCGACCATCAGGCAGGCGACCGTGGTCGAACGTGCCAGACGGGCATCCGCGTCCTCGATGAGCTCCGGTGCGCCATAGGGCATGTAATCGGACAATGCCATGAGACGTCCCTCACCCGGCCGAACCTGGTGGTGACGCCCGGAACACGACGGGCACGCGCTTCAAGAAGCAGCGCGTGCCCGGTCGTCTGCCGCCATTGTCCGGGACGAGGGGTGCGCACACAAGGTCTAAATGCGATCCGCCTTCAAGGAGTCGCGCGCCGCGCGGAGAGCGCAGCTTCACACCGCAACCGCAGCGCCTCGAACTGCTGGAGTGTCTGGCGCACCATGGTCTCGACCACGGGGGTTGGCGTTGCATCGGATTCCTGCAACAGGTCGTAGAGCCTCACGAACTGGCCCATGGCCGTTTCCAGGTCCACCGAGCGCAGCACCCCCGGCCCGTCGCGGTGGGAACTTCCCAGCAGCGCCGACCACGCGTTCAGAGCGGAGGAATCCGCGGCATGTCCCTGCGCCGTGGCGATGCGTTCACGCACTCGGGCCTGCAGCGTGGAGTCCCGCCGCATGCTCTCGGCGAGTTGGCGACTGAGCTCGTACTGCCGGCGCAAGCCCGCGCCCGGCGTGGTGACGCGTGGGTCCATACGGACGGCCAAGGGTTGTTCCAGCTGCCGGCCATCCACGGTCAGGCGCACACGATATTGTCCCGGCGGCATCCACGGCCCGCGGGGTTCCGCCGGTGTGTCCTCCGGCGTCGCGCTGATCGGGTAGCCGAGTTCAGCGTTCGGCAGGGGCGCCCCATGAAGATCCCAGACAAATCGATTCATGCCCGCTGCCACCGGCAACGTTCTTGCGCGGCGCATCCAGTAGAGTGGAACCTGCAGGTTCGTGGGCAACGAATCCGGGGCATCGGCCGACGAGAACCTTCGTACGCGCGCGCCCGTGCCATCGAAGATCTCCAGTGTGGCCGGTCCCGCTGGCGCGGCCGGGAACCACCAATCGAGGATCGCCCCATCCGGCGGATTCTCCCCCATGGGCTCATCCGGAGGCGCGGGAGTGTCCGTGTTGCGGTTGGCCCGAACGCGCACCGCGGGCGCTGGGAGCAGTAACGCCGGCTCACCCCCGGACAGGATCCGGCGTGCGGCACGCAGCGGCGTCACGTCGTCGAGGATCCAGAACGAGCGTCCGTGCGTGCCGATGACCAGGTCTCGGTCGTGCACGACGAGATCACGCACCGAGGTGCAGGGCAGGTTCTGCCGCAATGACTGCCAGTGGTCGCCGCCGTCGAACGACACGTACACGGTGCGCTCGGTGGCGGCGTACAGCAGGCCCTTGACGACCGGGTCCTCACGCACGGCATTCACCACCTCGTGCTCGCCGATGCCAGTCACGATCTCGGTCCAGGCGCGGCCACCATCGCGTGTGCGCCACGCGTGCGGTGCCGAATCGTCGAGACGCAGCGTGTTGATGGCTGCGTACGCGGTGAGTGTGTCGAATTGCCCGGCCTCGAGCTGCGCGACCTTGCTCCACGGCCGCAGCGCAGGCGGCGTCACGTCCCGCCATGCGCGACCGCCGTTGTGAGTCACATGGATCAGCCCGTCATCGGTGCCGGCCCACAGCAACGGCAAGCGCAAGGGTGACGGCGCCAGGGCGTACACCACACCGCGGTGCGCGCCCTGCTCCGGATCGAGTGGCGTGAATACGCCCAGGTTCGCCGGCGTCTCGGACGACGTTCGCGTCAGGTCACCACTGATCGTCCGCCAGTTCATCCCGCCATCCCGGGTTTCGAAGACGACGTTGGAACCCAGGTACAGCACGCGCGGATCGAGCGGGGAGAACAGCACCGGCATGGTGCGCACCCAGCGGTAGCCGAGCGTGCGCAGCGGATCGGGCGAGACGTTCTGCACGTCGCCGGTGTGCGTATCGAAGCGGTTGAGCTTGCCGCCGAACACGACTCCGGGATGCAGCGGGTCGGCCGCGACGTAGCCGTATTCCTCTGCGCCAACGGGGTGCCAGTCCCGCACGGTGACGCCGCCATCGTCCCCGCGCGAAGAGATGCCGACCGAGCCGCTTTCCTGCTGCCCGCCGTAGACTTTGTAGGGGAAGCCACCGTCCGTGCTGACATGATAGAACTGTGCGGTGGGCTGGTTGAACCATGAACTCCAGCTGTCGCCACCGTTCAGCGTCACGATCGCGCCTTGGTCCCCCGTCATCAGGATGGTGCGCGAGTCGTCGGGGTGGATCCAGATCCGGTGGTAGTCGTCCCCCCCGGGCGCGCCGCGCCACGCCGTGAACGTCTTTCCACCGTCCACCGACTTCCACGACACGACATTCGCGATGTACACGACGTCGGGATCGTGCGGATCGGCCTGCACCTCGTTGAAGTCGCCGTCGCGTTCCCACAGACGCGGATCGGTGTTCACCACGGTCCAATGTTCGCCTGCGTCGTCGGAACGATACAGCCCGCCGCCCTTGCGGGCGCCGAGCACGGCATACATCCGGCTGGGCCGGCTCGCCGCGACCGCCAAGCCGATCCGTCCGAGACCTTCGGACGCTCCCGGCAGTCCCGAACCGCACGCGCGCCACGTCTCACCGCCATCGGAGGACTTCCACAGACCGTTGTCCTCGGGGCGGACGTAGTTGCCCGGCCCTTCCCAGGGCGACTGCCGCGCGGACCACAACACGGCGTACACCGTGCGCGGGTCGCCGGGCGTGAGCAGCACCTGCATCGCGCCCGTATCGCGATTGCGGAACAGCACGCGCTTCCAGTGCGCGCCACCATCGGTACTGCGATAGACACCGCGCTCATCGTTGGGGCCGTACGGATGACCGAGTACCGCCGCGAACACGCGCTGTGGATCGTGCGCGTCCACCGCCAGACTCGGGATCTGCTGGCCATCCGAGAGCCCCGTGTTCGTCCACGTGCGGCCGCCGTCGCGCGAGCGGTACACCCCGTCACCCACGCTCAGGTCGGGACGCTGCAGCCCTTCACCCGAGCCCACATAGATGACATCGGCATCCGACGGCGCCACCGCGATCGCGCCGATGGAACCGGTGGGCTGGTCGTCGAAGATCGGCTGCCAGGTGCGGCCGGCATCCGTGGTCTTCCACACGCCGCCATGGTTCACACCCATCAAGAAGTGATGCCGCTCGCCCGGGATTCCGACCGCCGCAACCGTGCGACCACCCCGGAACGGTCCGATGCACCGCCAGCGCAGCCCGGCCATGACGCGTGCATCGAGTTGCGCATGGACCGACACCGGCACCACGAGCAACAACACACACCACACGACGCGGAGGAAGAGACTGGACATGGCGGCTCCTTGTGGCTCTTGGGCACTCGCAAGCGGTTCGTCCCTACTCTAACCGAGATCCAGGGCGGTGCCCGCCGGCGTGGGCGATTGCCGTCCTTCAGCGGGCGGACGTGAGCGCGCGCAAGGCCTGCAAAAGTGCGGGGTCGTTCGGAACACGCGCCAATCCGGCCTCGATGGCTCGCCTTGCGCCTGCACGGTCGCCGCTCGCGACCCGGACGCGAGCTTCATAGTCGTAGGGTGAAGGATCCGTGGGCACCCACGAGCGAGCCTCCTGGAAGTGCCGCAGCGCGCTGGCGCGGTCGCCCGACTGGAAGGCGGTCATTCCGGCGATGAGCAGCACCGGGAAGCGGCGCGACCCCTGCAATCCCGAGAGCGCGCGACGTGCGGCAGCACAGGCGAGCTCGGACTCACCCGCCTCCCACCGAGCCTGAGCCAGCGCCAGCCAGGATTCGGGCGGTGCGGCATCCGCCGCCGCCAGTTCTTCCAACGCCGCACGCGCACCGCGTGCGTCACCCGCTGCGGCGAGTTGATGCGTGCGCTCGAGCAGCGCGGCATTGCGTGCCACGCGGTGAGCCTCGGCCTGCTCACGGGCGAGCGCGAGCGCAAGTTCCGGCTCCCCCGCAGCCCGCAGCTCACTGAACACCGCGGCCGCGGCCATGCTGTCCGCGTCGGCGAGCAGGGCGCGGGCACGTGCCGCAAGCGCTTCATGCCACGGCCAATCGTCCGCCAGGGCGCCGGCCGGGGGTAGAACGCCGCGCGTCAGATGCGCCATGACTTCGGGGGCGCGGCCGGCGAGACGCCGGCTGACCTCGATGAGGTCGCGCGGCGCGCGATACTCCACGATCGGACGGTCATCGGTATTGAGAGTTGCCCCGCGCAGCGCTTCGTGCCAGTCGGACGCCGGCCCCACGGCCAGCGTGGCAACTTCGATCGGACCGGACAGGCGCGCATCCCGGAGCGCCCCACGCACGCCAGCCGTCTGCAATCGCGCCCAGGAGAGTTTCCGCCCCGGCGGGGCGGCGATCACGAGCATGTCCGACGAACGCCAGATGCAAAAGAGCCTCGAGTCCGGGAACACCGCCAGGAACGACGCCAGCATGCTGTGGAACGTCTCGGGCGACAGTTCGTAGAGCTGGATCCACTGGCAGAACACGCCATCGGGTTCGAGGCGGGCCTGCACGCGGCGGTAGAAATCGACCGTGAACAGGTTGTTCACGCCCGCGATCCACGGATTCGTGGGCTCGGAGATGATCAGGCCGTACCGCCCTGTGCCGTGCGCCAGTTCGGTGCGGGCGTCTTCGATGTGCAGCGTGACTCGGGGGTCGTCGAGCGGATCGGGGCGGCCGACATGGAACAGGCGCGAACCCTCCACCACCGCGGACTCGAGTTCGACGATGTCGGTCCTGCCCGCACCGGCCGCCAGTGCCGCAGCGGCCGTGAATCCCGAACCATGCCCCACGATGAGCGTGCGCGCACCCGAATCCGCGAGCACTGCAGGGATCAGGCCGAGCATGACTTGGGTGGTCATGTCACCGGTGCTCGCATCGATCTTCCCTCCGACCCGCATCCAGCGACGCTCGCCCTCCAGATCCGTCGCCACGAGCACCGAGGCGTTGATGCCCTCCCGATAGAACAGCACTCGCTGGGTGGCTGCGATCGTTCTCGTCGGGTCCCCGGTCGCACCCGAGCGCTGGAACGAAGTGAGCAGGTTCAGGGCATGGAACGGACGGTACGTGCCGAGCGACATGAGAACGGGATCCCACGGTTCCAGCGTCACCGCCGCGGCAACGGACAGCGCCACGAGCAGCGCGGAGACCCAGACACCCATGCGCCCGTGACGTGGTTGCCTCGGGAGGCACAAGGCCAGCAGTCCGGCAAGCACGGAAAGCGCCGCCGCGAAACACAGCACGCCCACGACGCCCAGCCAAGGCAGCAGCAGGAAGCCGGTCACGATCGAGCCCGTGATCGTGCCCACCGTGTTGAGCGCGTAAGCGCGCCCGGTGGATTCGCTGCCATCCCCGCGTTGCAACAACCGGGTGGTGAGCGGGAACAGCGCCCCGAGCAGTACGCACGGCACGATCAGCACCGGGATGACGAGCCCGAGTTGAGCCACCAGCAGCCCGCTCCAGGACGCCCCGGCACGTTCGCCAAGGATGAGCATCGCGCGAGGCAGACCAGGTGCCGCATGTGCTCCGAGAATCGCGGACAGCGCCACGACGAACTGCATGAATGCGAATGTCAGCGGCCGGCCGATACGCGTCAGCCATGGCGCGATCAAGGCGCTACCCAGCGCGATACCGCCCAGGTAGACGGCCAGTACGGCCGCGAACGAATACACCGAAGAGCCCAGCACCAGCCCGTAGAGGCGGACCCAGGCCAGTTGCAGCGCGAGAGCAGCGAAGCCGCTGAACGCAAACGCGAGGCCGAGCACACGCCGCGCACCGGGTTCGAGCGCGAGCGGATCCCCGGTCTCGGATGCCGGTGGCGGAGTGATGTCTCCCACCGTGGACGCAAAGCGCCACGCCACCGCAGCGGCAAGCAAGTTCAGCCCCGCGGCGACGTAGGTGGTGCGGCTCAGTCCCCACTCGGGCATCAACCAGAAGCCCGCGAACAACGAGCCTGCCACCGCGCCGAGGGTGTTGATGGCGTACAGCACCGCGAGGCCCGCGCCGATCCGGCCGCGCTCGCAGCGCGCCCACAACACCGGCAGGGTCGCGCCCATGAGCGCAGCCGGCGGGACGAGCAACACCATCAACAGGACGACACGCACGATCGCGAACGGGATGCCCTCGCCACCGGTGGCGCGATACAGCTGGCCCACTGCTCCGTCGAGCGCCCGCAGCACGGGCAACAGCACGATGCCGAGCAACCCGACACCGAGCTCGAGCAGCGCGTAGCTTCGAGCGGGATCCCCACGGTGCGCGAGTGGCGGGCCGAGAAACCGCGCACCGAGCGCCAACCCACCCAGGAACGCGGCGGTCACGGTGGCCACGGAGTACAACGAACTGCCGAGCAAGTAGCTCAGCTGCTTGCTCCATACGATTTCGTAGATGAGCCCCGCGGCGCCCGAGCACAGGAAACAGATGACCGCCCACATCGGCAGCGAGGTGCCGGTGGCGAACCGGGATCCAGTGCGCCCTTTCGGCGCGTGCACGGGGCGAACGGTCTTCATGGGGCGCGGGATGTTCAGGTCACGCTCGCGACGACACGACGCGAATCGCGACTCCCCAGGGGTCCTGCACTTCGAACGACGCGCCATCCCGGCGCATCCGCACCGCCAGCGCTTGCAACCGGCGAGCCAGGGCTTCGCGATCCGTCTCGTCGGGAACGGCCAGCGTCCAATAGTCCAGTCCCGCATCCGTCGGGCTCGACTGACGCTGCCCCGCCGCCCAGACATTGAGCCCGACGTGATGGTGATACCCGCCGGCCGATACGAACAGCGCGTCCGGGATCAAGCCCGTGGCCAGACCGAATCCCAAGCCGTCCATGTAGAACCGGCGCGCCACGCCAAGATCGCGAGTATAGAAGTGCAGGTGACCCAGCGTCATCCCCGCTGGAGCACCCTGCCAGCGCGTCTCGCGCGCTTCGGCGAGCAACCCGCGAGCATCAAGCGGGTCCAGCGTCGCGATCACCTGACCATCACGATACGCCCACGTATCCCGTGGGCGGTCCGCATAGACTTCGACCGTGATGCCGTCCGGGTCCGTGAGGTAGATCGCCTCACTGAACAAGTGGTCCGAAGAGCCGAAGGGCTCCTCTTGCTCACGCAGATGGAGAAGGAAGCGACCCAGGTCGGCGCGCGTCGGCAGCAGGAGGGCGTAGTGGTAGAGACCGATCAGCCCATGTTCGGGCACGGGCTGCGCGCCCGGGACTTCCCGGAGCTCCACCCACGGGAAGGCGGCGGCCGTGCCGAACACCGAGCGGCCGGCTTCCTCGGAGAGCACATGGAGCCCAAGGATCCGGCGCATCCAGGCGCCCGTCCGTCCGGCATCGGACACGCGCAGACGGATCGGGCCAAGAGCGGTATCGTCGGGGAGCTGAGCGTTCAAGGTCGGGGATCCGGGCGGCGGGCGAACAGCGGGACTTGAAACCACAGCCGTGTGCAGGATACTGGTCTTGGCCCCCCCTCACCAACCCTGGCCCTCACAGGTTGAACCCGGAGACGGCACCATGCGCAAGACCTCGCCCCTGTTCGTGATCCTGCTCGTCCTGCTTGCAGCCCTGAGCGTGTTCCTATTCGTTCGCTACCGCTCGACCGATACCGCGCTGCAGGCGATGCAGTCCGAGCAGCAGACCACTCGGGCACGCTACGACCGAGCTCTGGACGACATCGCGACCATCCAGGACAGTCTGGGGGCGATCGTGCTCGGAGACGACGCCGGCACGATGAAGTCCACGGCGCTCCGAAGCGAACGCCGGCTGACTCCGGATCGGAGCGACGAAGCCCTCGAGCGCGTGGCGGAACTGCGAGCGGGGATCGGACGCGCCCGCGACCGGATCCGCCAACTCGAGAAGCGGCTGCGTGACGGCGGGGTCAAGGTCGCAGGGCTCGAACGGTTGATCAACCGCCTCAAACAAGCACTCGCCGACAAGGAACGCACCGTCATCCGCCTTTCGGGCCAGGTCGATTCGCTCCAGACCAGCGTTGCCGGGCTCACGACCACCGTGCAGGCGCATGAGAGCCGGATCCGGGACCAGGACACCGTGCTCGAGGAGCGGCGGCGCGAGTTGGTGACCGTCTACTACGTCGTGGGTACGCGTGACCAACTGACGAAGGCGGGCATCGTGATCGCCACGGGAGGATTCCTCGGACTCGGACGGACGTTCCAGCCGGCTCCGGACGTGAACGAAGCCCGCTTCCAGGCTCTCGACACCGATCAACAGACCAGCGTGACCATTGCGGCGGGCAAAGCCCGCGTGCTCACCGCGCAATCCACGAGCAGCTACCAGCTCGTACCGGCGGGCGGCCAGCTTGAACTGCAGATCCTCGATGTGCGTGAGTTCCGCAAGGCCCGGCACCTCATCATCCTGACCGAGTAGCTCTCAGCGCCTCACTCGTCGGCTGCCATCGACATCAGCGCATGCACCGGCAGAGGGGCGAGCTTGTCACGGCCACCGAGGCCGGTGAGTTCGATCACGAACAGGGCTGCGACCACATCTGCGTTGAGCTTCCGCACAAGCTGTGCGGTGGCGAGTGCCGTGCCGCCCGTGGCGAGCAAGTCGTCGACCACGACGGTTCGACACCCCGGCTGCAGGGCATCGGCGTGCAGCTCGAGGGTGTCCTCACCGTATTCCAGCGAGTACACCTGACGCACCGTGCGCCCCGGGAGCTTGCCGAACTTGCGCGCGGGCACGAATGGCACGTTCCAGTGCAAAGCCAATGGCGCTCCGAACAGGAATCCGCGCGACTCGATGCCCACGACCGCCTGCGGGCGCTCGACCGTCGCTGCGAGTCGCTCGATGGCGGTGCGAAAAGCCTCGGGGTGCGCGAGCAAAGGCATGATGTCCTTGAAGCGGATGCCTTTCTTCGGAAAATCCGGCACCTCACGAATGTGGTCTTCCAGTCGGAGCATTCGGCCTACCCTCGCAGACGTTTCAATGGATGGACTCGCCCGGACCCGACTCCGCCTCGAGCCGCTCGTCGCGGTCCATGTCGGCGACTCGGATGGCGTGACGCAACTTCGCCAGGGCTCGGGACTCGATCTGGCGGATGCGTTCGCGCGAGATGCCGAAATGCTCGCCGGTCTCCTGCAGACTGCGCGCAATACCGTCGTGGAAGCCGTAGCGAATACGGATGATCTGCTCCTCGCGCGGCGGAAGCGAACGCAGCAGCCGGTCGAGCTTCTCATGCTCGAGTTGGAGTTCCACCAGCCGCTCCACGGACATCGTGCCGTCCCCGATGTCCTCGGCCGACAGATCTTGAAGGGCATCGACGCCCTCGTGCTCGTCGAGCGACTTCATGCCGTTGAGCAGCGCTCGCAGCCGCTCGGCACGCGGCGTGGAGATGTCGAGTTCCGCGGCGATCTCGCTCACCTGTGGTTCGCGACCCAGGCGGGAGCGCAACACGCGTTCGGCCCGCGTGTAGCGGTTCAGTTGCTGGAACATCTGCACCGGGATACGCACGGCGCGCGACTGCTCGGCGAGCCCGCGCAGAATGGCCTGCCGGATCCACAGCGAGGCATACGTGCTGAAGCGAAGCCCGCGTTCGGGCTCGAAGCGGTCGACCGCGTGGATCAACCCGAGATTGCCCTCCTCGATCAAGTCGAGGAAGGGCAGTCCGCGATTGCGATAGGTGCGCGCCACATGCACGACCAGCCGCAGGTTGGCGAGGATCATGCGGCGGCGTGCGTCCTCGTTGCCCGTGCGAGCGAGCGTGGCGGCGGCGAGCAGCTCGACATGGCTCATGAGCTTCACCCTGCCGCACTCGTTCAGGTAGATGTCGAGCAGGTCGCGCTCCGGCTCCTTGGCGAGCGTGCGCGGATCGAGCCGCACGCTGACCTCCTCGACATCATCCTCGGGCAACCGCACGCCGGCGGCCATGAGCTGGGCACGGAAGCCCTCGAAAGCTCCGGGCTCGAACTCCGGATCCATGAGCAGCGCATCGTAGTCACGCCGCGACAGATCCCCTTTGGACAAGGCCTCGCGCTGGGCTTCCGCGAGCCGGTCCGAAAATCTCACGATGTCCGGCTTGCTCATGCGTCGCTACCCCGTGACACGGAAGCCATCCGGGACCTCCGCCGACTCGAACCACTGCACCGCCGCGCTCTCGACCCGCGCATGACGCGGGCCACTGCGCAGCACCTCCACGAACTCCTCGAGCACCGTTCCGCGGCCGTGAGCCTCGCACTCCACGCTGCCGTCGGGCAGATTCCGGACCCAACCGGTGACAGCCGCGGCAGCAGCCTGACGCAGAACGAAGGCCCGGAACCCAACGCCCTGCACCCGACCGCTGACCACGATGTTCACGGCTCGCATGCGCGGAGGATGGACTTGGGCCCGGCCAGCCGCAAGCGATCGAAGGTTCCAGTGGATGCCTCGACCGGTGCTGCGCGAAACACATCAGCCGGAGGGCGCGGGCCCTCCGGCTGACGACGAATGGTCGGGGCGAGAGGATTTGAACCTCCGACCCCCTGGTCCCGAACCAGGTGCTCTACCGGGCTGAGCCACGCCCCGACCGAAGACGGTAAATCGTGCCGCTACAGCCCTCTCGGGTGCTGCGGGCGAGGGAAAGTAGCACAGCCTCCGGAGTCCTGACAATCCGCGCGAGCCGCTGCCATTCGACGATGCGGCCCGGTCTCTGCCGGATCGAGACGACCGCGTGACGCCGGGTCGTCCAGCCATCCTGCCGCGGGCAAGCATGGCTCCGACCCGCTCAGGGCACCAGCCCCCACTGCCCCATATCGGCGCGCAACGCGTGGTCGGTGAGTTCGAGTTGCAGTGGAGTCACCGAGACGAAGCCAGCGTCGACCGAATGGAAGTCCGTGCCCTCGTCGGGCCGCCACACCGGGTCCTCGCCACCGATCCAGAAGTAATCCCGGCCGCGCGGGTCGACTTTCCGTACCAGCGTGTCCTCGTAGACCCGGGTGCCGAGCCGGGTGATCCGCACTCCCTTCAGATCGGGGCGTGGCATGTACGGGATGTTGATGTTGAGCAAGAGCCGCCGCATGAGCCCGCGCTCGAGCACCTGACGCAGGATGGCACCGACCACATCCGCCGCCTCACGGAAGTCGGTCTTCGCCCGCGTCACGAGCGAAGCGGCCACTCCGGGAACACCTTGCAGCACCCCTTCGATGGCGGCGGCGACGGTCCCGGAATAGAACACGTCCTCGCCCATGTTCGGCCCGTGATTGATCCCCGAGACCACGAAGTCCGGCTGATCCCCCAGTTGCCCATGGAATGCCACCAGCACGCAATCCGTGGGCGTGCCATCCACGCTGTAGACATCGTCGCCCTTGTCGTGGATGCGCAGCGGGCGGTGCAGCGTCAGCGACTGCGACGTCGCGCTCTGGTTGCGGTCGGGCGCGATGGTGATGACCTTCCCGAATGGCGTCAGCACGCGCTTCAGCTGCATGAGCGCCGGCGAGTCGATGCCGTCGTCGTTGGTGAGCAGGATGCGCATCAGGAGTCCTTCGGAGTGGGGCGCGACTCGAACGTCAATCGCACCATCATGGCGATGATCCGGGGCACGTCGCGGGTCGGACTCAGATGGCTGGTCTCGTCGCCGTAGACGGTGGGGATGTCGACGTGCGCGACCTTGAAACCGAGCCGGGCAGCGCGTACCGCCATCTCGGTTTCGACTTCGTAGCGGCTGGCCTGCACGGGTGTGCGACGCAGCACTTCACGCCGGTAGAGACGATATCCGCACTGGCTGTCGGAGATCGGCTGGCCCGCCAGGGCCGAACACCAAGCCGACGAGAAGCGATTCGCGAAACGGCGTGCCGGCGGCATGTTCGGGGTGATCTCACGCTTGCCGAGCACCAGGTCAGCGCCCGCTTCGGCTGCTGCCACGAACGCCGGCAGGCACGCGGGTGGGTGCTGGCCGTCCGCATCGAGCGTGACCACGGCGTCGAACTCGCGCAGCAGCTCGAAGCCGGCCAGCAGCGCGTGGCCCTTGCCGCGATTGGCCGCGAAGGAGTGCACCTGGACTCCGAACTGCCGGGCCACATCGGCGGTCGCGTCACGCGAGCCGTCGTCCACCACGAGCACGTGCGGCCTTCCGGGTAGGGCCGCCAGTCCGAGCAGAACCTCGCCCAGGTGGGCAGCGGCCTGATAAGCCGGGACCAGTGCTGCGATCTTGAGCCCGCCGGCGGTGCCCGACGTCGCGCTCGTGACAGCGCTCATCGCAGCGCGCCTCCGTGCGGTGGTGCCAGGATCCCGGGAGCTGCGGGAGATCCCGAAGGAGAGAATGGTCGGGGCGACTGGATTTGAACCAGCGACCCCCTGCACCCCATGCAGGTGCGCTACCGAGCTGCGCTACGCCCCGACCGATACTGGAGTCCGCCTGTCGTACCGCTCAAGCGGGAAAGCAAGATAGCCGCCAACCCCATGCGGCGCAAACCCACCCCGAGACGGCGATCAGCGTCCGCCCGCACCCGCGGTCTCACGCAAACGCAACTTCGTCGACAGCGCGCGCAGCTCTTCCTTGACCTCGATCAAGACGAGCTTGCGATCGGCTTCGCTGAACGACAGCTCGACCTGTGGCTCGTCGAGCTTGCGCTCGTCGAGTAGCGTCCGCCGCGCACCGGCGATGGTGTAGCGCCGGTCGTAGAGCAGCTCCTTGATGCGCAGTAGCATGCGCACTTCCTCGGGCCGGTACATGCGGTTGCCGGCGCGGTTCTTCTTGGGGCGCAGCATACTGAACTGCGTTTCCCAGTAGCGCAGCACGTGCGGCTTGACGTCGAGCATCTCGCTCACTTCGCTGATCGAGCGATACAGCTTGCTCTCCGGCTCCTGAACCGTCTTGCGGATCGCCACCCGGCTCCCTCCCGTCACGGTGGCTGCCCTTGGGACACAGGCTCGCCGCCGCCTAGACTTCGCGCTTCAGATCGCGCGTCATGAGTGCCATCAGCGCGCTCGTGGGATCGCGTCCCTCGAACAGCGCGCACACCTGTTCCGTGATCGGCAGTTCCACACCGCGCTGGCGACCGAGATCGCGTGCGGCGCGTGCCGTCGTGACGCCCTCGGCCACCATGATCATGCTGCCGAGAACCTGTTCCAGTGATTCCCCTTGCCCGAGCCGTTCGCCCACGTGCCGGTTCCGGCTGTGGCGGCTCATGGCGGTGGCGATCAGGTCGCCCATGCCCGTGAGGCCCGCGAACGTCTCGCGCTTCGCACCCATGACCTCGCCGAGTCGTGCCATCTCGGCCAGCCCACGAGTGAGCAGTGCACCCTTCGTATTGTCCCCGAATCCCAGCCCGTCGCAGACACCCGCCGCGATCGCGATGACGTTCTTGAGCGCGCCACCGTATTCGCAGCCGACGACGTCGTCATTGGTATAGACCCGGAAACGCGGCGTCGAACACAGCACCTGTACGCTGCGAGCCCGCGCCTCGTCGGTGCTGGCCGCGACGACGGTGGTGGGAATACCCCTTGCCACCTCCTCGGCGTGACTCGGACCTGTGAGCGTCACAGGCGCCGGATCGTCGAGTGTCTGAGTCAGAACCTGTGAGAGGCGCTGCAGCGTGCCCAGTTCGAGCCCCTTGCTCGCACAGACCGGTACCCCGCGCGCCCCGATGACAGCCACCTGCGCTGCCACCGATCGCATGGCCTGAGACGGCACCACGAACAGCACGAAGTCGTTCTCATCGAGCCGGTCGAGTGCCACCTCAAGTTCCGCGTGAACCTTAACCTCAGCGGGCAGTGTGAAGCCAGCCAGAAACTTGGCGTTCTCACGTTCACTCGCCAGCCGGGCCATGGCGGCCGGGTCCCGCCCCCACAGGCGGGTGTCGTGGCCGTTCTGGGCGAGGTGGATGGCCAGGGTGGTCCCGAACGAGCCCGCCCCCAGGACCGCCACGCGGCTCATACGCGATTCGCCTTGGAAGTGAACGAGAACTGGCGCTCCTGACCCTTCAGGAGGCGCCCGATGTTCTCGTGATGGCGCAGGATGACCAACACGGCGATCACGACCCCGAAGCCGAAACTCGGGCTCTTCACGCCCCCCGAGGCCGTGAAAGCCAGCGTGATGGCGAAGGCGACCGAACCCAGGATGGAACCCAGCGAGATGTAGCGCGTCAGCGCCAGGGTCAGCAGGAACACACCCATGAACACACTGAACGCCGGCGGGGAGAGCGCCATCAGGACACCGGCAGTGGTCGCCGCGCCCTTACCGCCCTTGAATCCCGCGAACACCGTGAACACGTGCCCGAGCACGGCCGCAAGCCCCACCGTGAGGCGGCACCACTCCATGCCGCCCGGGAATCCCGCCGTGAGCGCCAGCCCGGGGACAAGCCACGTCGGGAGCGCGCCCTTGGCCATATCCAGCACCAACACGGGTACGCCGATCGCGGGGCCAAGCGAGCGGTACACGTTGGTGGCGCCGAGGTTCCGGGAGCCCAGCGTGCGCACGTCCACCCCGCGCAGCCAGCGGCCCAGCCACAGGCCCCACGGCAGCGAACCGCTCAGGTAGCCGAGGCCGATGGCAGCCAGGAGACCGAGCACAGGCGGAGAGATCGAGGGCATCATGGCGCCATCCTACTACTCGCTCTTGCGAACCTTGAAACGCAACGGCGTGCCCGCGAACCCGAAGTGCTCGGCGAAACTCGACCACAGGTAGCGGCGATAGTTGTCGTTCAGGCGTGAGGGCGCGTTCACGAACAGCGTGAACGTGGGCGGGCGCTTACCGGTCTGGGTCATGTAGTAGATTTTCGGAGCTTTTCCGGCCGAGTTACTGGGTACCTGACGGCGTTTCTGCACCAGATCGAGCCAGTCGTTCAGGTCGCGCGTCGGGATCTCGCGCACACTTTCCTGCACACGCGCCGCCAGGTAGTCGGGCAGGCGTTGCAGGTGCATTCCTTCGGTCGCCGAGATGGGATGCGCGGGAATGTCCGCCAGCGTCGGAAAACGCCTCGCGCGATCCGCCTGGACGTCTTTCCAGGCCTGCTCGCGCTCCTCGACCGTGTCCCACTTGTTGTAGAGCAGCATGACCGAGCAGCCGGCCTCGAGCGCGTGCTGCGCGAGCCGGGCCTCCTGCTTCTCGAAGCCGCGCTCGGCGTCCACGATCAGGCAGGCGACGTCGGCGCGCTCGAGTGCCTGCAGCGCGCGCATGGTGGCGTAGAACTCAGCCTGGTCCTCGAACATGGCCTGGCGGCGGATGCCGGCGGTGTCGACCAGCACGAACTCGCCGTGCGCAGTTTTCCAGCGCGCATCGATGGCATCCATGGTGGTGCCCGCCCGCGGCTCCACGAGCACGCGCTCCTCTCCCAGCAGCGCGTTCACGAGCGAACTCTTGCCGACGTTGGGCCGGCCGATGATGGCGATGCGGGCCAGTTCGGGCTCGGGCTCGGCCTGATTCGGCATGAGCGCGAGCAGGGCATCGAGCAGATCCCCGATACCGAGGCCGCCTTCCGCCGCCACGGGCAGCGGCACACCGAGGCCCAGACGGTGGAACTCGTGCACGATGCTGTCGCCCGAGACATCGACCTTGTTGACCACCAGCAGCGCGCGCGGGTGGGTCTTGCGGATCTGCGTGGCGATGGCCTGATCGAGGTCCGTCACACCCGTCTTGGCATCGACCAGGAACAGCACGCAGTCGGCGAGCCCGATCGCGGCCTCGGCCTGACGGCGCACATCAGCGTCCCGCCCCTCGGACGACGCCGGCAGGAAACCTCCGGTATCGACGAGGATGAACGTCCGGCCCGTCCACTCGGCGCGCACGGCATTGCGGTCACGCGTGATCCCGGGACGGTCGTGCGTGACCGCCCGGCGTTCGCCGAGGATGCGGTTGAACAACGTCGACTTGCCGACGTTGGGACGGCCGATGATGGCGACGACTGGTGCACTCATGCGAGGACGCTCGTCTCTGGACGACGGGGTGGCAACCGGAACGTGGCCCCGGATCGGGGGATCAGGGACCAAACGAACGGCGCGCCGGGAGCGGATCTGCTCCGCCGATGCCGACGCGCCGAAGGGTCCGGACAATCTGGAGCGGGCAACGGGGGTCGAACCCGCGACCTCAAGCTTGGGAAGCTCGCGCTCTACCAACTGAGCTATGCCCGCGAATACTCGTATTCAGGACGGCTGAACCTAGGCGGGGAGCGTGCAGGTGTCAAACCTGCGCGATCGGAACCCGACCTCCTGGGCCGAAGCCCACGGCCGGGGCTTCTCGCGCCGCCACGACAAACGGTGGCACGGAAGTCACCTTCCGCGCCACCGCCCAGACTCTTCGCTCACTCTCTCTCTTGGCTGACCGATCGAGCCTGCGCGATCAGCGCAGCACGACCACCTTGCCCGCGGACTCGAATCCACTCCGGGCATACCGCGTACGGACGAAATACACGCCACGCGCCAATGTTCGACCCTCGTCATCCCGGCCGTCCCACTGCAGTGTTGCCTTCCCCGCCGGGAACTCGCGCTCCGCCAGACGGCGCACGCGCCGGCCGAGCGCGTCGTACAACGACACCTCGACGCGATCGGGCTTCTCGAGGGACAACAGCACGGTGGTCGGAGCCTGCCGTTGGAGCGTGTTGCCGATGCGCATGAAGTTCACGAGCGCGCCCGCGCCTGCCGTTTGGGGAGTGTCGAGCGAGATCGGGGCTTCGGCCGAGTGAGGACACAGCGTCTGGAACACCTTGTTGAGCATGTAGAAGTAGTACGCCGTGCGCCCGTAGTCCGTCTCGCAGTAGCGGCTCAGCAGGTGCTCGATCTCGTAGCCGCTCGTGACCGCGACCCAGTTGCGCAATGCGGTCGCCGGCTTCACGACATCCGCGACGTATGGCCCGTTGAGGCCGACGTTCTCATACAGAGCGCCGTCCGCGACTTCCGGCATGGAAGGATTGCGCTGGTAGACGTCGTTCGACCACAGGCAGGTGTTCCCGACCCCGTACACTCCCGGAGTCGCGGTCAGCGCTGCAGTCGTGATCAGGTCCGCGCAGGCGTTCGTGTTCCCGGACAGGGACTGGTAGGAGACATTCCGGAACACCACCCCCAACTTGTCGGTCAGGAAGGCGGTGTGAATGGGATCGATGCCGCCCGACTGCTTCTCGGACGTCCCGAATCCGTCTCCCTGCACGAAGATGCCGCGCGGCTGTGCACTGCCCGAGGCCTCGGTCAGGAAGTCGCTCAGCAGCGCGATGTCGTTCTGGCTTCGGTTCGAGAATGGTCCCAGGACACCACTGATCAGGTCGCCGCTCAGGAGCGCCACCATGCGATAGTAGGCTCGCAGCATCTCTGGCGTCGGGCCCTGACGGGCTTCCTTCCCTGCGGCAAATCCCATATTGGCGCGATTCGCCAGACGATTTCCGAGCTGACCGGCGCTGCTCGTCAACGACTCCGAGGCTTTGACGCCATACATATCCCAGGACGTGCCGGGCTGGCTGTTCTTGTTGCTCACGGCCACGCTCATGTTCGTGCGCACGTCGAGACTGTTGATGTTCGTGGTGGCGGGGGCCGTCCAGCCGTTGTGCGCACCGCGTTTGGCGGCCGCGGTCCCGCCGGTCGAGTCCATGACCCCGACGAACCGGCCTTCGTTGCCGCGCCGGTCGTTCAGGTCCACGTACAGCATGCACGCCATACCGGCGCCGCCGAACGCGTTGTGCTTCCAGCGGTCGGGGAGTACGGAGAACTGCTGCCAGCGGTGCTGATCGGTATTGCCCTCACTGTTCTGCGGAGTGATGAAGTTCGTGTCCGGACACATCGCGAAGCGCACGAACGGATCCATGGCATGAGACTTCCGGTAGAAGTACTGAACGTGCGAGCCCGGTGTCAGCAGTCCGTCCGGGATGATCTTGGTGAACTCCTTCGTGGTCGCAAGCCCGTCCCAACCGGTGCGGGAACTCGGAACGGTGGTGAGCCACGCCGGCAGGACACCATTGCAACTGGCGTTGTTGATGGTCGGCGAACTGTTGAATGCCTTGGTCGTGTCGACCACGAAGCAGCGGAACTTGCTCGCCCCGAGCGTGGCGAACTTCGGATCGGACTCGTGGTACATCGTCATCCAGCCGGCTGTGACGAGACCTTGTCCGGTTGGCGTCGAGCCCCCCACCGGGAACACATTCAGCTGCGTCGTGTCCATACGGGCCGAGTTCCAGGTCAGCGGATCCCAGTTCGTCCCAGCGTTGTGGTTGCCTGCCGAGACTTCACCGGGGCTCGCGATGTACTGCCCCCAGAAGGAAGCGTCGCCGGGCGTCACGACTGCGAGCTGGTTCGTGGGCAACTCCAACAGCACACCGTTTGGCACCCCACCTGGGACCATGGATCGGCCCGCCGCGATCTGGTAGTTGCCGGGTCCGGGCAGGATGCGGAACACCAGATCCACCCTCACCGCAGCCAGAGCAGGATTGTCCGGGGAAGACACCGTCGCGTTTCCAGCGATGATCGCGCTCGAATCGCCGGGGATATCGAAGCGTAGCGCGTTCCCTGGGGCCTGGGCCAAGTTCAAGCCGGTGCGGATCAGTGCGGTCAGAGTGTCGAATGCCGCGGTACCCGGCAGCCCCGCGGTCTCGTTCGACGGGAACGTGTCGTTCACGAATTGCCAGATGTCCGAAGAGATCGAGCCCAGGGCGACCGAGCTCCCGGCACTCGCCTGCCCGGGCACGCCCGGCAGGTCGACGAACGCGACCGCGACGTTGTCGAAGTACATCCCGTCGCTCGAGTTGCACCCGAGCGTGACCCCGAAGCGGAAGCACGACTGCTGCACACCCATGAGGATACGCAGGGAATCCGGGATCCCGCTGGGGTTCGACGTGCTGATGGGGAATCCGTTTCCGCCGAACGGTTCAAAGTCGGTGAAGCACTGCGGTTCGGGATTGAAGATGATGAACGCTGGGTAACGTCGGTCACTCCAGACCTTGGCGCCATCCACGAGTTGGCGGGAGGGATAGGCCTGCACGCCATACAACCAGGCGATTCCGGTGAACGGCAGATTCGAAGCACCCGCGTAGATGTCGTACCACACCATGATGTCATCGCTCGCGGCCGCGATCGACGAACTGATGCCCTGCGAGTTCTTGGTACCGCCTGCTCCCCCGACGAAGTTGATGGTGGGCGACATGCAATAGACGTTCGTCTCACGGAAGGCCGGATACCGCGAGTCGCCGATCCCTTCCCCGACGTCGTGATTCCCGGGCGTGAGAACGTTGCCGCCGATGTTGCAGACGCGCGACGGCGAGTTCGGTGGGCCGCACAAGTCGTTGTAAGTCAGCCCGGAGAGATTCTCGACATGCATGTACGTGGGCGCGGGCTTACCCGTGCAGCGCCAGACATCGGTCAGCGCCAACCCCGGTGGGAGCGGGAAGCGATTGTCGATGGCATGCACCCCGCCCTCCTGCTGGGTTTCGAAGTCGCCGATGAGTTCGAGTCCAGCACCTCGGTCGATGCGGACGTCGTCGAGCAACACGGCACCACGGCTCGCAGAGTGGTAGCCCGAGTTGCGCACATCGCTGTCGGCGAACACGCGATTGGTCTTGACGCGGAACACCAGTCGCACCGTCCCGGCCGGCGAGTTCGCCAGCACGCTCGAGATAACCGATGCGGGTGCGGTGATGTTCGCGCTGGGGGTGGCATCCAGCGTATCGGGGGGATTGTTCCCGGCGCGCGCGAATACTTCGTAGTAGTTCGCCCCGGCGCCGAAGATCTTGATGACTTCCGAGAACCAACGACGCTGTTTGTCGTAGACGGCCTTCGTCGTGCCATCGGAGTAGGTGCAGGCGGCATCATTCACGGGCGCGCCGATGTAGACCATGAATGAATCCTGGGGCGCGTTGGCCCCGGCCGCCGTGCTCGAGATGAAGTTCCCCGGCACCACCGCGAGCGGATCGCCGTGGAACCAGCCCGTACGCGTGGTCGCTGTTGTCTAAATGCTGGTGGACATGCGCGTTCGTTACAGGAACGACAGCGTGAGCGTTTGCCCTGGCGACATCGCGATGTCGCGATACAGC